>NC_008340.1:2948349-3275944 GCF_000014785.1 Alkalilimnicola ehrlichii MLHE-1 | reverse complement strand
GTTATCCACAGCATGTTAAGCCCCCGGGCGCTTACCGGCAATTGACACTGGGCCGCGCGCGCAGTAGATTTGCCGGCTTAGTTTTCCCCGCACAGACAACGGCTAGGGATTATCACCATGAAGCGCACCTACCAGCCCAGCGTTACCAAGCGTAAGCGCACCCACGGCTTCCGGGCCCGTATGGCCACCAAGAACGGGCGTGCCGTGCTGGCGCGGCGTCGCGCCAAGGGTCGCCATCGTCTCTGTCCCTGATTTGGTGGCGGCCCGAGGCCATGGCCCCTGCGCCTTCCCGCGCCGTCGCCGACTAACGCGTCCCCAGGACTACCGGCGCGTCTTTTCCGGCGCCCAGAAGGCCGCCGATCGCTACTTCACCGTGTTGGCACGCGGCAACGACCAGGTCGGCCCGCGTCTGGGCCTGGCCATCTCCCGCAGGGTCGCGCCTCGTGCCGTGGACCGGAACCGCCTCAAGCGGATCGCCCGGGAGGTCTTCCGGCAACGCCAGGCGGCGCTGGGACAGCGAGACTACGTGGTCCTGGCGCGGCCGGCGGCGAGGACGGCCAGTAAGGCCCGGCTCCACCGCAGCCTGGGGCGGCTCTACGATCGGCTGAACGACGGCAACAGGCACTAAGGGGCGGTTTCGCCTCCCCGCCTTTCGGGTACCCATCGGTGTCCCCCTACCCAACCCCCTGGTGAGCGGTCATGGAAAACCAGCGCATATTCCTCTTTCTGGCCCTTTCGATCCTCGGTCTGCTGCTCTGGACCAGTTGGGAGCGGGACACCAGGGCGCCGGTGGCCACCGAGGAGGTGGTTGAGGCGGAGGACGACGTCCCGGCACCGGCCGAGACGCCGGACGAGGCCCCGGACCCGGCGGATGGCGAGACGCCGGCCCGCGACCGGGCCGAGGTGGAGGACGAGCGCCGGGTCCGGGTGGTCACCGACCTGATGGATCTGGAGATCTCCACCCGCGGCGGTGATATCCGCCGGGTGGACCTGCTCCAGCACGGCACCACCGCCACCGATGACACCCCGTTCCGGCTCATGGCCGACGACCGTGATCCGCTGTTCATCGCGCAAACCGGGCTGATCGATGACAGCGACAATCGCCCCGACCACCGGGCGCTGTTCCGGGCCGAACGGGATGAGTACCGGCTAAGCGAGGGCGAGGACGAGATCCAGGTGCGCCTGACCTGGGCCGATGAGAACCGCGGTATCGAGGTGGCGCGGGTCTACACCGTGCAGCGGGACAGCTATGTGATTGATGTGCGCCACCAGGTGCGTAACGCCGGTGACGAGGAATGGCGCGGCTACAGTTATTTCCAACTGCGTCGTAACCCCGACCCGCCCGGCACCACCCCCTGGTACATCTATACCTTCACCGGCGGGTCCATCTACAGCCCGGACGATCGGTTCGAGAAGATCAGCTTCGACGACATGGACGACACCAGCCTCTCCCGCGACATCCGGGACGGTTGGGCGGCCATGATCCAGCACTATTTCCTAGGGGCGTGGATCCCCCCGGAGAGCCAGGCGCTACGCTACTACACCCGGGCGCAGGCCGGGAACGAGTACGTGCTGGGCATGAGTTCCGGGCGCCAGACCGTGCAGCCGGGCGGCGAGGCGGAGTTCGTCAATCGCCTGTTCGTTGGGCCCAAGGAGCAGGATCGTCTGCGCGAGCTCCATGACAGCATGACCCTGAGCGTTGATTACGGTTTCCTCACCGTCCTCGCCAAGCCGCTGTTCTGGCTCCTGGACAATATCCAGGACATCGTCGGTAACTGGGGTGTGGCGATCATCCTGGTAACCCTGTTGATCAAACTCGCCTTCTACAAGCTGTCGGCCACCAGCTACCGCTCCATGGCCAAGATGCGCCGGGTGCAGCCCCGGATGCAGCAGCTCAAGGAGCGCCACGGCGATGACAAGCAGGCGCTCAACCAGGCGATGATGGAGCTCTATAAAAAGGAGAAGATCAACCCGCTGGGTGGCTGCCTGCCGATCCTGGTGCAGATCCCGGTCTTCATCGCCCTCTACTGGGTGCTGCTGGAGTCGGTGGAACTGCGCCATGCGCCGTTCATGCTTTGGATCCAGGACCTCTCTTCGCGGGACCCCTACTTCGTGTTGCCGCTGCTCATGGGCGCGACCATGTTCCTGCAGCAGCGACTCAACCCAGCGCCCCTGGACCCGATCCAGCAGCGCATCATGATGGCCCTGCCCATCGTCTTCACCGGCTTCTTCATGCTCTTCCCGGCCGGTCTAGTGCTCTATTGGCTGGTCAACAACGGTCTGTCCATCGCCCAGCAGTGGTACATCATGCGCAACCTGGAGGCTATTGAGGCCGGCAAGGCGGCGAAGTCGGGCAAGGCGGACAAGGACCAGAAGAAGAAAGACTGAACCGATGGCGCGGACCACCATCTGCGCACTGGCCACGCCGCCCGGACGGGGCGGCGTGGCAGTGATCCGGGTCTCCGGGCCGGCGGTCCCGGCCATCGCCCGGGCCCTGGCCGGCCGGCTGCCGGAACCGCGCCGCGCCGTCCTGGCCCGCTTCTGCGACGCCGGCGGCGACACCCTCGATGAGGGGTTGATGCTTTACTTTCCCGCCCCCCGCAGTTTCACCGGCGAGGACGTGCTGGAGCTGCAGGGTCACGGCGGTGAAGTGGTGGTGGACCGGCTGCTGCGTCGCCTCCATGCCCTGGGCGCCCACCCGGCCCGCCCCGGTGAGTTCTCCGAGCGGGCCTTTCTCAACGGTCGGATGGACCTGACCCAGGCAGAGGCCATCGCCGATCTGATCGCCGCCGACAGTGAGGCCAGTGCGCAAGCCGCACTGCGCAGCCTGGAAGGGGCCTTCGGCGACGCCGTGCGCGAGCTGGTGGCGCGTGTCACCCGCCTGCGGGTACAGGTGGAGGCGGCCATCGATTTCAGTGACGAGGAGATCGATTTCCTCGCCGACGAGGCGGTGGCCGGCCAGATCGGTGCCTTGATCGATCAGCTCCAGGCCCTGCGCGATAAAGCCGGGCAAGGGCGGGTGCTGCGCGACGGGATGCAGGTGGTCCTGGCCGGCCCACCGAATGCCGGCAAATCCAGCCTGCTCAACGCCCTCACCGAAGACGACAGCGCCATCGTTACCGAGGTGCCCGGTACCACCCGCGATCTGTTGCGCGAGCACCTGCATATCGACGGCATGCCGCTGCACGTCATTGATACCGCCGGCCTTCGCGACGACCCCGACCGCATCGAGGCCGAGGGTATCCGCCGCGCCCGTGCCGCAATGGCCGAGGCGGACCGCGTGCTGTTGATCCAAGATATTCGTGAGCCGCCGATCGACCCCGCGGCGCTGGCCCTGCCGGGGGATATCCCGCTGACCCGGGTATATAACAAGGTGGACCTGAGCGACGAGGCACCGGGCCCGCGCCGGGCGGGCGATGAGGTGGCTATCGCGGTCAGCGCCCTGACCGGGGTCGGTCTGCCGGCACTGCGTGACCACCTGAAGTCGGTCATGGGCTACGGCGAGGCGGGCAGCCACTTTTCCGCCCGCCGCCGGCATCTGGATGCGCTGGCGCGGGCGGCAGACCACCTGGCCCTGGCGCGCCGGGCGCTGGTCGAGGAAATGGCCGGGGAGATCGCGGCAGAGGAGTTGCGCCTGGTGCAACATAACCTGGGTGAGATCACCGGGGAATTCACCAGCGAGGACCTGCTCGGCGAGATCTTCAGCAGCTTCTGCATTGGCAAGTAACTGGCCGACAGGCACGCGCTAGGTTCGTGGGGCCGGGGGCGAGGTACCCTCGGGGCGACTTTGGCGCACCGAGCAACGCAGGGAAAAATCGGGAAAAGCGCGTGCCTGTTCGAGCGAAGCGAGTTCACGCGCGCCGATTTTTCCCGAGTAGCGCAGGGCACCCCGAAGGCGTGCGCCATTGGAGCCCCGAGCGGACCGGGCCCTCGGCCCTGCCGGCCACAAGAACGCCTCCGGTTCACAGCGGTTGAACCGGAGCAGCCGCCGGCGTGATAATTGCAGCCTGTCCGCAACCACGCCCTGATTTCCCATGGACCATCCCGAGCGCTTTGATGTCATCGTCGTCGGCGGCGGCCACGCCGGCACCGAAGCGGCCATGGCGGCCGCCCGCATCGGTGCGCGCACGCTGCTGCTGACCCACAGTATCGAGACCGTGGGCCAGATGAGCTGCAACCCCGCCATCGGCGGCATCGGTAAGGGCCATCTGGTGCGCGAAATCGACGCCCTGGGCGGGATCATGGCCCGGGCGGCCGATCGCGGTGGGATCCAGTTCCGCACCCTTAACAGCCGTAAAGGCCCGGCGGTGCGGGCCACCCGCGCCCAGGCGGACCGCCAGCTCTACCGCCAGGCCATCCGCCGGGCGGTGGAGAACCAGCCGAGGCTGGCGCTGTTTCAACAGTCGGTGGACGACCTCATCGTCGAGGGCGGACGGGTGACCGGGGTGGTCACCGGTATGGGCCTGCGCTTCCGTGCCCCGGCGGTGGTGTTGACGGTAGGCACCTTCCTGGGCGGGCGTATCCACATCGGCGAGAGCAACTACGGTGGCGGTCGCGCCGGCGACCCGGCCGCCAATGCCCTGGCCGCCCGGCTGCGTGAGTTGCCGTTTCAGGTGGACCGCCTCAAGACCGGCACCCCGCCCCGCCTCGATGGGCGCACCATCGACTGGGCGCGACTGACTGAGCAGCCCGGCGATGATCCCGCCCCCGTCTTCTCCTTTTTGGGCCGGCCTGACGAGCACCCGGCGCAGGTTCCCTGCCACATTGCCCACACCCGGCCCGAGACCCATGACATCATCCGCGGTGCCTTGGATCGCTCGCCCATGTACTCCGGAACGATAGAGGGCGTGGGTCCGCGCTACTGCCCCTCCATCGAGGACAAGGTGGTGCGGTTCGCGGACAAGGGCAGCCACCAGATCTTCCTCGAGCCCGAGGGCCTGGATACCCACGAGGTCTACCCTAACGGGATCTCCACCAGCCTGCCGTTTGATGTGCAGTACGAACTGGTCCGCTCCATCCCCGGACTCGAGCAGGCGCGCATCGTCCGCCCGGGCTACGCCATCGAATACGACTTTTTCGACCCCCGCGGGTTGCACCCCACCCTGGAGACCCGCCACCTCGAGGGTCTGTGGTTTGCCGGCCAGATCAATGGCACCACCGGCTACGAGGAGGCCGCCGCCCAGGGCCTGCTGGCCGGGCTCAACGCCGCGCTCCGGGTCCAGGGGCGCGAGCCCTGGTACCCGCGGCGCGACCAGGCCTACCTTGGGGTGCTGGTCGATGACCTGATCACCCGCGGGACCCGTGAGCCCTACCGGATGTTCACCAGCCGCGCCGAGTACCGGCTGATGCTGCGCGAGGACAACGCCGACCTGCGGCTGACCCCGATCGGGCGGGACCTGGGCCTGGTGGACGATGAGCGCTGGCGGCGCTTTAATGCCAAGCGGGAGGCCCTGGAACGCGAGCAGGCGCGGCTCGCCGCCACCCTGATCCGTCCCGGCGACCTGCCCGACGCCTTGGCCCGTCAGGTGCTCGGTGGCCCCTTGCGTAAGGAGCAACGGCTGGAGGAGCTGTTGCGCCGTCCCGACGTGGGCTATGCGGACCTGATGCGCCTGCCCGGGGCCGGCGATCCGGTGCCCGATGCCGAGGTGGTGGAGCAATTGGAGATCCAGGCCCGCTACGCCGGTTACCTGGAGCGCCAGCACGACGAGGTGGCCCGCGCCCGCCGCCACGAGCAGCTGCCCTTGCCCGAGGGCCTGGCCTACGACCGGGTCGCCGGCCTGTCCAGTGAGGTGCGGGAAAAGCTCGCCGCGCACCGACCCGCCACCGTCGGCCAGGCGGCGCGCATCCCCGGTGTGACGCCAGCGGCCGTCTCCCTGCTACTGGTCCACCTTCGCCGCCAGGGGCTGCTCAGGGAGAGCGCCTGAATGGCCGGCGACCCGTTGCTCCCGGCCCTCCACACCGGTGTGGAGCGTTTGGGCCTGACGCTCCCCGAGGGTGCCGCCGAGGCGCTGATCACCTATCTGCGCCTGCTCGAACGCTGGAACCGGGCCTACAACCTCTCCGCCATTCGCGACCCCGGGGAGATGCTGCACCGCCACCTGCTGGACAGCTTGAGCATCCTGCCGTACGTTGAGGGCGATTCACTGCTGGATGTCGGCAGCGGCGCCGGGCTGCCCGGTATCCCGCTGGCCCTGGCCCGGCCCGGGCTGACCGTCACCCTCCTGGACAGCAATGGCAAGAAGCAGCGCTTTACCCGGCAGGTGGCCCTGGAGCTCGGCCTCCACCGGCTGCGGTTTGCCCAGGCGCGGTTGGCGGATTACCGGCCTGGCCAACCCTTCGATACCGTGGTCAGCCGTGCCTTTGCCGCGCTGTCCGGCTATGTCCCCGAGGCCCTGCGCCTGTGCCGGGCCGGTGGTCGGGTGCTGGCGATGAAGGGGCGGCTGCCCGAAGAGGAACTGGCGGCGCTGCCGCGCTCCCTGCGCGGCTGTACCCTGACGGCCCTGGATGTCCCCGGCGTCGCCGGGCAGCGCCATCTGCTGACCTGGACCGCCCCGGCGGTGTCAGCCACTGAGGAAGCGAATCCATGACACGCATCATTGCGGTAGCCAACCAGAAGGGCGGGGTGGGCAAGACCACCACCTGTGTCAATCTGGCGGCCTCCCTGGCCGCCAACAAACAGCGCGTCCTCCTGGTCGATCTCGATCCCCAGGGCAACGCCACGGTGGGGTGCGGTGTCGACAAGAACCGCGAGGGCGGCGTCGGCTACGATGCCCTGCTGGGCGAACGCCCGCTGGCCGACTGCCGGATGCGGCTGAAGGAGACCGGCTTTGATCTGCTCCCCGGCAACGGCGACCTGACCGCCGCCGAAGTGGCGCTGATGGAGTCCGAGCAACGCGAGCAGTACCTGCGCCGAGCGCTGGCCGCCGTCGTCGGGGAGTATGATTACATCCTGATCGATTGCCCCCCGTCACTAAACATCCTGACCGTGAATGCGCTGGTGGCGGCGGACGGTGTGCTCATCCCCATCCAGTGCGAGTATTACGCCCTGGAGGGGCTGACGGCGCTGCTGGATACCATCCGCCGGATCCAGGCCTCCGCCAACCGCGACCTGAGTATCGACGGCCTGCTCCGCACCATGTTCGATCCGCGCAACAATTTGGCCAACCAGGTGGGGGCGCAGTTGCGCAGCCATTTCGACGACCAGGTCTACCGGACCCTGATTCCGCGCAACGTGCGGCTCGCCGAGGCCCCCTCCCACGGCCTGCCCGCCTTGCATTATGATCGCTCCTCGCGCGGTGCCTTGGCCTATATGGCACTGGCCAGCGAACTGGTCCGCCGCCACCGTAGTGCCGGGCCCGTGCCCACCGTGGCCCAGGGCGGCGACGGACTGCAACGTACTTCCGGGACGGGACACTAACCACCATGGGTGCCAAGAAACGAGGGCTGGGCCGGGGCCTGGATGCCCTGCTGGGATTGCCCGAAGACGACGCCGGTGAGGCCGGGCGGGCCAGCGCGGAACTGCGCGACCTGCCTTTGGACTGCCTGGAGCGGGGCCGCTACCAGCCGCGCACCGCCTTTGACCCCGCCGCCCTGCAGGAGCTGGCGGACTCCATCCAGGCCCAGGGCGTGGTGCAGCCACTGGTGGTGCGGCCGCTGGCCGAGCAGCGCTGGGAGATCGTCGCCGGCGAGCGGCGTTGGCGCGCCGCCCAGCTTGCCGGGCTGGAGACCGTCCCGGCCATCGTGCGCGACATCCCCGACGAGGCCGCCGTGGCCGTGGCCCTCATTGAGAATCTGCAGCGTGAGGATCTCAATCCGCTTGAGGCCGCCACCGCGTTGCAGCGCCTGGTCCACGAATTCGGTCTGACCCACCAGGCGGTCGCGGAGGCGGTGGGGCGCTCCCGCGCTGCGGTCACCAACCTTCTGCGCCTGCTCGAGCTCAACGAGCCGGTCAAGGCCCTGATTGGCGAGGGCCGACTGGAGATGGGGCATGCCCGCGCCCTCGCCGCCCTGAAGGGGGATATCCAGACGCGCGCGGCGGGCCAGGTGGCCGAGCGCGGGCTTTCGGTGCGCCAGACCGAGGCCCTGGTCCGCCGCCTGCAGGAAGAGGCCGATCAGACCCGTGAACCACCTCGGGAGGACCCGGACGTCCGGCGCCTCCAGGACGACCTCACCCGCCGCCTCGGCGCACCGGTCCGCATTCAGCAGGGTGTCCGCGGCCGCGGCAAGGTGGTGATCCAGTACAGCAGCCTGGATGAGTTGGACGGGATTCTTGACCGCATCCGCTGAAATTGCCGCTACAATACCCTTAGTTTTAATTATTCCTGTAATCCGGCGCTTGGCGCCGTGCATCGTTTGACCGAGGGGGGCAGCACCGATATACTCCGCCGACCTGGCAACACTGGCCTGCATCCAGAATACGAATCGGCGGGTACGGTCCCATGTCCGAGCGGTACAAGACGGCGGCCGAGCACCTAGTCGAGCAGGCCCGAGAAGAACGCCAGTCGGCCCAGCGTCTGGTGTGGCGTATAGCCACCCTGCAGTTTGCCGTGGGCCTGTTTGCCTCCGGCTGCTGGTTGCTGGCCGGACCGAAAGCCGCGGCGGCCGCCTTCGCAGGCGCGCTCATCGCATTGCTTCCGGGGCTTTATTTCGCTAGGAAGGTCTTCTCCAAGCCACCTGGCGCTGATCCCAGAAGCATGCTCGGTGCGTTCTATTTTGGTGAAGCCGTCAAGTTGATTCTTACAGCAGCGCTGTTTATTATCGCGCTCCAGTGGTTCGGCGGCGTCTTTCTGCCGCTAATAACAACGTACGTGGCCGCCTTGTCCGTCCACTGGCTTGCGCTGCTGGGGGCCCTGCAGAAGGAACCGGTGAGAAAACCATGAGTGGAAATACCGCGCTCGACTATATCCAGCACCACCTCACCAACCTGGCCGTAGGCGAGGGTTACTGGACCTTCCACGTCGACTCGCTCATCATGAGTTTCTCCTTGGGCGCGCTGTTCTGCTATCTGTTCTGGCTGGGCGCGCGCCGCGCCACCGCCGGCGTGCCCTCCGGATTACAGAACTTTGTCGAACTCATGGTTGAGTTCGTCGACCAGACCACCCGGGAGACCTTCCAGGGCAAGAGCCGGCTCATCGCCCCGCTCGCCCTGACCATCTTCTGCTGGATCTTCCTGATGAACCTGATGGACCTGGTCCCCATCGACATGGTCCCCAGCCTGATGTACGCGGCCGGTGTCGACTACTTTAAGATCCTGCCGACGGTGGATCTGAACGTCACCTTCGCGCTATCCATCAGCGTGTTCTTCCTGATCATCGCCTACAGCTTTAAGGGCAAGGGCGCCGGCGGTTTCGCCAAGGAACTGCTGTTCCACCCCTTCGGCCCCTGGTTGCTGCCGTTCAACCTGATCCTGAACATTATCGAGCTCATCGCCAAGCCGATCTCGCTCTCGTTGCGGCTGTTCGGCAACATGTACGCGGCCGAGCTCATCTTCATCCTCATCTCGCTGCTGCCCTGGTGGATCCAGTGGGCCCTTGGCACTCCGTGGGCCATCTTCCACATCCTGGTCATCCCCTTGCAGGCGTTCATCTTCATGATGCTCACCGTTGTGTACCTAAGCATGGCCAACGAGCATGAGGAGCACTGAGGCCGCGGCCTCGATTAACCGAGTCAGGGGCGTACCGTCCTGAGTCCCGCGGGGCGCCCAAAGACAACCTTTAAAAACCCTTAACCTGTGTTGCTTCAGGAGGAACCATGGAACTCGCAGCCCTGATCGCAGATGTTCAGTCCATCACCGCCATCACCGTCGGCATCCTGATTGGCGCCGGCGCCCTGGGTACCGCCATCGGCTTCGGCCTGCTCGGCGGCAAATTCCTCGAAGGTGCCGCCCGTCAGCCCGAGATGGCCCCCATGCTGCAGGTGAAGATGTTTATCGTCGCCGGCCTGCTCGACGCTGTCTCCATGATTGGTGTGGGTATTGCCCTGTTCTTCACCTTCGCCAACCCCTTCCTGGGTGCCGTTCAGCAGGCTGCGGGTGCGTAATTCAGCCCCTGCAACCCTGCTTCTGACGCCCAAAACGGAGGAGGTGACAGCGTGAACTTTGGTGCCACTTTCTGGGGCCCGATGATCAGTTTCGCACTGTTCGTCTGGTTCACGATGAAATACGTTTGGCCGCCGATCCAGACGGCCATGGCCGACCGCCAGAAGCAGATCGCTGATGGGCTTGCGGCCGGCGAGCGCGGCCAGAAGGAGCTCGACCAGGCCAAGTCCGAGGTCGACAAGATGCTCCGGGAGGCCCGCGAGCAGGCCAGCCAGGTCATCGCTCAGGCGAACAAGCGCCAGAGTGAACTGGTCGAGCAGGCCCGTGAGGAGGCCCGTCAGGAGGCGGAACGGGTGCTGGCCCAGGCGCGCAGCGAGATCGATACCGAGATCTCCCAGGCCCGCGACGCCCTGCGCAAGGAAGTGGTGAACCTGGCCGTGGCTGGCAGTAGCCGGATCCTCAAGCGCGAGATCGACGCCAAGGCCCACAAGGACCTCATCGACGATCTGGTGAAGCAGCTTTAAAGCGGAGTCAGCATGGCCGAGCAGACCACACTGGCAAGACCTTACGCCAAGGCGGTTTTCGAACTGACCAAGGACGCCAAGACCCGTAACACCTGGTCCAAGCGCCTCCAGGCACTGGGCACGGTCGCCGCCGACGATCAAGTGGCAGCGCTGGTGGGCAACCCGCGGGTCTCCCGCGAACAGCTCATCGGTCTGCTCCTGGACGCGGTTGGTGAGGACACCCTGGGCCAAGAGGGCAAGAACCTGGTCCAGTTGCTGGCCGATAATGGTCGGCTTGGCCTGCTTCCGGAAATCGCCGCGCTATACGAACACCTGCGCGCAGAGGCCGAGGGTGTGGTGGACGTCCAGGTGACATCCGCCAGCAAACTCACCAAGGAGCAGCAGGACCAGATCGCGGGCGCGCTGAAGAAGCGGCTGGGCCGCAAGGTCCGTCTCCATTGCCGCACTGACGAGGCCCTGATCGGCGGCGCGCTGATCCAGGCCGGGGACCTCACCATCGATGGTTCCGTTCGCGGCAAACTCGCTCGCCTTTCCAGCGCGATGGCTCATTGACGAGGTAGCAAGATGCAACTCAATCCTTCTGAAATCAGCGAGCTGATCAAGCGCCGCATCGAGAACTTCGAGGCGGTGGCCGAGGCCCGCAACCAGGGCACGATCGTCAGCGTGGGTGACGGCATCTGCCGGATCCACGGCCTGGCCGATGCCATGCAGGGCGAAATGCTGGAGTTCCCCAACGATACCTTCGGCATGGCGCTCAACCTCGAGCGCGACTCCGTTGGCGCCGTTATCCTCGGCGACTACGAGCACCTCTCCGAGGGCGACACGGTTAAGTGCACCGGGCGCATCCTGGAGGTGCCGGTGGGCGAGTCGTTGCTCGGCCGCGTGGTGGACGCCCTGGGTAACCCCGTGGACGCCAAGGGCGAGATCAAGGCCGAGGGCTCGAGTCCGGTCGAAAAGGTTGCCCCGGGCGTGATTAGCCGTCAGTCCGTTGACCAGCCGGTCCAGACTGGGCTGAAGGCGGTCGATGCCATGGTTCCCATCGGCCGCGGCCAGCGTGAGCTGATCATCGGTGACCGCCAGACGGGTAAGACCGCGGTGGCGATCGACGCGATCATCAACCAGAAGAACAGCGGCATCAAGTGCATCTACGTGGCCATCGGCCAGAAGGCCTCCTCCATCGCCAGCGTGGTGGAGAAGCTAAAGGAGCACGACGCCCTGGACCACACCATCGTGGTGGCTGCCAGTGCCTCCGAGTCGGCCGCCATGCAGTACCTGGCCGCCTACGCGGGCTGCGCCATGGGCGAGTATTTCCGCGATCGTGGCGAGGATGCCCTGATCGTGTACGACGACCTCACCAAGCAGGCCTGGGCCTATCGGCAGGTCTCCCTGCTGCTGCGCCGTCCGCCGGGTCGTGAGGCCTACCCGGGCGACGTCTTCTACCTGCACTCCCGTCTGCTGGAGCGGGCCGCTCGGATCAATGCCGAGGAAGTGGAAAAGCTCACCAATGGTGAGGTGAAGGGCAAGACCGGTTCCCTGACCGCGCTGCCGATCATCGAGACCCAGGCGGGCGACGTGTCGGCCTTCGTGCCCACCAACGTCATCTCCATCACCGACGGTCAGATCTACCTGGAGACGGACCTGTTCAACTCCGGTATCCGCCCGGCGATCAACGCAGGTCTGTCGGTCTCCCGCGTTGGCGGCTCCGCCCAGACCAAGCTGATCAAGAAGCTTGGTGGCGGTATCCGACTGGCCCTGGCCCAGTACCGTGAGCTGGCCGCCTTCGCGCAGTTCGCCTCCGACCTGGACGAGGCCACCCGGAAGCAGCTCGAGCGCGGCCAGCGGGTCATGGAGCTGATGAAACAGCCCCAGTACACCCCGATGACCGTCGCCGAGATGGGTATCAGCCTCTACGCGGCCGACGCCGGTTACCTGGACGATGTGGAAGTCAACAAGGTGGTGGACTTCCAGGCGGCCTTGCTGGACTACCTCCGGTCCGAAGAGAAGGGCCTGCTGGACGAGCTGAACAGCACTCCCGACTACAACGACGAGGTGGTCGGGAAGATGAAGAAGGCCGTGGAGGCCTTTAAGTCCAGCCGCACCTGGTAATCTCCACCGACAGCCCGAGTAGGTGAGCGCATGTCCGGCGCAAAAGAAGTACGCACCAAAATCAAGAGTGTCCAGAACACTCAGAAGATCACCAAGGCCATGGAGATGGTCGCGGCGTCGAAGATGCGCCGTGCCCAGGAGCGCATGGAGGCCACGCGCCCCTACGCCCAGAAGATGCGCCAGGTGATCGGCCATCTGGCCGGCGCCAATCCGGACTATCGGCACCCGTTCCTGGAGGAGCGGGAGAAGGTGGAACGGGTGGGGCTGGTCGTTATCTCCACGGATCGCGGTCTGTGCGGTGGCCTGAACGTCAACCTGTTCAAGTCGGTGCTGCAGCAGATGCGGGAGTGGGACAAGCAGGGCGTTGGCGTGGACTTCTGCACCTTTGGCGCGAAGGCCGCCGCCTTCTTCGGGCGCCTGGGCGCGTCCACCCTGGCCGATACACGCGGCCTCGGTGACACGCCGCACCTGGAGGACATGATCGGCCCGATCAAGGTGATGCTGGATGCCTATACCGAGGGCAAGATCGACCGTCTCTATCTGGTGCACAACGACTTCGTCAACACCATGAGCCAGGAGGCGGCGACCCGCCGCCTGCTCCCGGTGGAGCCGGTGGACGAGGAAGAGATGCTCGAGAACTGGGACTACATCTATGAGCCCAGTGCCAGCGAGCTCCTGGACGATGTGCTGATGCGCTACATCGAGTCGCAGGTCTACCAGGGGGTGGTCGAGAACGTCGCCTGTGAGATGGCCGCTCGCATGGTCGCCATGAAGAGCGCCACTGACAACGCCGGCGAGATCATCGATAACCTCCAGCTGGTCTACAACAAGGCCCGCCAGGCGGCGATTACCCAGGAGCTGTCCGAGATCGTGGCCGGCGCGAACGCGGTGTAACCACCAGGTGTAAACAGGTTTCTTAGCAATACAGACCCAGGGTTGCCAACGCGCAGTCGCTGGTGAACCAACGGCGAGGGGAACAGTAGCATGAGCTCTGGAAAGATTGTTCAAGTCATCGGTGCTGTGGTGGACGTGGAGTTCCCGCAGGATCAGGTGCCCAAGATCTATGACGCGCTTATCGTGGACGAGCGTGGCCTGACCCTGGAAGTCCAGCAGCAGCTGGGCGACGGGGTGGTGCGCACCATCGCCATGGGTTCCAGTGACGGCCTGAAGCGCTCCGAAAAGGTCAGCGCCACTGGCAAGCCGATCTCCGTACCGGTGGGTAAGGGCACCCTCGGCCGGATCATGGACGTCCTGGGCGAGCCCGTGGATGAGAAGGGCGCGGTCGAGACCGAGGAGCGCTGGGGCATTCATCGGTCGGCACCGAGCTTTGCCGAGCAGGCCGGGGGCGCCGAGCTGCTCGAGACCGGTATCAAGGTGATCGACCTACTCTGCCCCTTCGCCAAGGGCGGCAAGGTCGGCCTCTTCGGCGGCGCCGGCGTGGGCAAGACCGTCAACATGATGGAGCTCATCCGTAACATCGCCACCGAGCACGCCGGTTACTCGGTGTTCGCCGGGGTGGGGGAGCGTACCCGTGAGGGCAACGACTTCTACCACGAGATGAAAGACTCCAACGTGCTCGACAAGGTCGCCCTGGTCTACGGCCAGATGAACGAGCCGCCGGGCAACCGCCTGCGTGTCGCGCTGACCGGCCTGACCATGGCCGAGTACTTCCGCGACGAGGGGCGTGACATCCTGATGTTTATCGACAACATCTACCGTTACACCCTGGCGGGCACCGAGGTGTCGGCGCTGCTGGGCCGCATGCCCTCCGCGGTGGGCTATCAGCCGACCCTGGCCGAGGAAATGGGTAAGCTCCAGGAGCGCATTACCTCCACCAAGACCGGATCGATCACCTCGGTGCAGGCGGTTTACGTGCCGGCGGATGACCTCACTGACCCGTCGCCGGCCACCACCTTCGCCCACCTGGACGCCACCGTCGTGCTGGCCCGCGGTATCGCCGAGCTGGGCATCTACCCGGCCGTGGATCCGCTCGACTCCACCTCCCGCCAGCTCGATCCGCTGGTGGTCGGCGAGGAGCACTACAACGTGGCGCGCGGTGTCCAGGGGGTGCTTCAGCGCTACAAGGAGCTGCGCGACATCATCGCGATCCTGGGTATGGACGAGCTGTCGGAAGACGACAAACTGACCGTGGCCCGGGCCCGTAAGATCCAGCGGTTCCTGTCGCAGCCCTTCTTCGTGGCCGAGGTCTTCACCGGTGCCCCGGGCAAGTACGTGCCCCTGAAGGACACCATCGCCTCCTTCAAGGCCATCCTGGACGGCGAGTACGACCACCTGCCGGAGCAGGCCTTCTACATGGTCGGCACCGTGGACGAGGCGGCCGAGAAGGCGAAGAACCTGTAATCCACCGGCGTTAGCGGGGTACCGCCCATGAGTACATTGCACGTGGACATCGTCAGCGCGGAGCAGGCGATCCACTCCGGCGAGGCCAAGATGCTGGTGGCGCCCGCACGGGAGGGTGATATCGGCATCACCCCCCGCCACGCCCCGCTGCTGACCAAGCTGCGGCCGGGCGAGGTGCGGGTCCAGGACGAGAACGGCGAAGAGCGCTTCTTCTACGTCTCCGGCGGCATCATCGAGGTCCAGCCGCACAAGGTCACGGTGTTGGCCGACACCGCGGCCCGGGCCCGCGACCTGGACGAGGCCGCGGCCCAGGAGGCCAAGCGGCGGGCGGAAGAGGCCCTGGCCAACCGCAAGGCGGGCGAGGACTACAGCCATGTCCAGGCGGAGCTGGCTGAGGCCATGGCGCAGCTCCAGACCCTGGAGCGGCTGCGTCGTCGCGCCAAGCGGTAAGGGATTGCCCGCCTCGCGCTAACCGAGCCCCGGCCTGTCGCCGGGGCTTTCTGTATCCGAGGCCCGAACGTTGAGAACCATGGAACAGGCCCTGAGTATTGTCGTATTGGCTGCGGGTAAGGGTACCCGCATGCGCTCCCGTTACCCCAAGCTCCTCCACCCGGTGGGGGGGCGACCCATGCTCGACCATGTCCTGCGTACCGCCTTCTCCCTGGAGCCCGAAGCCGTGCACGTGGTGCATGGGCACGGTGCCGAGGCGGTACAGGCCGCCCACGCCGACTGGCCCGTGCGCTGGGTGGTGCAGGAGCCGCAGTTGGGGACCGGTCATGCCGTCGAGCAGGCGATCCCGGCGATTCCAGACGACCATCAGGTCCTGGTGCTTTACGGGGATGTGCCGCTGGTTCGGCCCGAGACCCTGCAGGCGCTGCTCGCCGAGGCCGACGGTGGTCTCGGGCTGCTCAGCGTGGATTTCCCGGATCCAACCGGTTACGGCCGCGTGCTGCGCGACGGCCACGGCGCGGTCACCGGCGTGGTGGAGCACAAGGACGCTACCGCCGCCCAGCGCCGGGTCACGGAATGCAACACTGGCCTGCTGGCTGCCCCGGCCGGCCGATTGAAGGCCTGGCTGCAGCGGCTGGACAATGACAACGCCCAGGCGGAGTACTACCTGACCGACGTAATCGCCATGGCGGTGGCCGACGGGGTCAGGGTGGCCGCTTACCCGGTGGCGGATCCGGCGGAGGTGCAGGGAGTCAACGACCGCGTCCAGCTCGCGGCCGCGGAGCGGGTCTGGCAACGGCGGCAGGCCGAAGACTGGATGCGTGCCGGCGTGACTATACTGGACCCAGACCGATTCGACCTGCGGGGTCATTTCGCCGCCGGCGAGGACTGCCGGATCGACGTTGGGGTCGTTCTCGAAGGTCGGGTCGAACTGGGGGCCGGGGTTGAGATCGGACCCCATTGCGTCCTGAGAGACGTCGCCCTGGGTGACGGCACCCGCGTCGAGGCCCACTCCGTACTGGACGGCGCCACGGCAGGCCGAAACTGCCGGATCGGGCCCTTTGCTCGCCTGCGTCCCGGGACGGACCTGGCCGATGGCGCCAAGGTGGGCAACTTTGTCGAGACCAAGGCCGCGCGAATCGGGCCAGGCAGCAAGGTGAACCACCTGAGCTATATGGGCGACGCGGAGCTGGGTCGGGACGTGAACGTGGGTGCGGGCACCATTACCTGCAACTACGACGGTCATAGCAAGCACCGCACAGAGATCGGCGATGGCGCCTTTATCGGGTCGGGCACCCAGCTGGTCGCGCCGGTGCGGGTCGGGCGGGGCGCCACCATCGGGGCCGGCTCGACGGTCACCCGGGATGCGCCGGACGAGGCCCTGACCGTGGCCCGTAGCGCTCAGCGGAGTATCCACGGCTGGCGCCGCCCCGGACAGCGCCCCGACCGGGGCGAGGGGAGTGACGCTTGACGCCCGCCGTGACCACCGTCAAAGATAATGACAGAGCCGGTGGCAACACCGTGACAGCCTTGAAGGAGAGTCCGCATGTTTGAGCATACCGTCGTCGCCGTTCATTTTTCGTCCTCCTATAAGCCCCTGCTCGACAGCCTCTCCGAGCTGCGGGAAATGGGCGCCAAGGAGTTCACCCTGGTGGACGTCCTGCGGGTGGATGAGCCCAAGGAGCTCAGCGACGAGCACAAGGCCGAGGCCCGGCGCCGGCTGAAACAAAAGCAGGAGGACCTGGAGAAGGAAGGCTTCCGGGTCCATATCGAGTCGCCGGTGGGTCACCCGGCTCAGGAGCTGGTCAAGGTGGCCATGGGGGCCAAGGCCAACCTGATCCTGCTGGCCTCCCGCGGCGAGGGCCTGTGGCGCGAGTTCTTCCACGGCAGCACGGTGCTGGAGCTGGTCCGCCGCACCTCCATCCCGACGCTTATCGAGCGCCTGGATCCAAAGGACGACACCCCGATCAGCGACCTGTTCTCCCATATCCTGTTGGCCACCGACGGCTCCAAGCGCGCCGAAGGGGCGGAGACCCACGCCCTGGAGCTGGCCGGTGGTCCCGGCAACCGCAAGCTCACCCTGCTTCAGGTCAGCGAGGAGGAGGCGCCGGCGGACGCCGCCGATCGTCTCCGGTCGTTGGCCGACCAGGCTCGGGCCAAGGGCGCGGACGTGGCGGTGCGGACCGAAGAGGGTGACCCCGCCCGGGTCATCAGCCGCGTTGCCCGCGAGGAGCATGCCAGCCTGGTGGTGATCGGCAAGCGCGGCAACGCCCCCCACAAAGAGCTCATGCTGGGTGATACGGCCCAGGAGATTTGCCGTAACGTCGCCAGTTCCGTGCTGGTGGTTCCGGGCAACGCACCGCTCTGGACGCGCTGAGCCCGGGCCCTGTCCCGGTCCGCCCGGAACCGGCGCCCGGAGCGCTCCGGGCGCCGGTTCCACGGCCCCGCCCCGTTGTGAACGCCCTGTTAGCTGTCCGTACCGGAGATCACCATGTGTGGCATTGTCGGCGCTGTCGCCCAACGTGATGTGGCCCCCATCCTGCTGGAGGGGCTGAGACGCCTGGAGTACCGGGGCTACGACTCCGCCGGCCTGGCGGTCCAGGACCGGGAGGGCTATATCGAGCGGGAGCGGGCCCTGGGCAAGGTGGCGAGCCTCGCCGAACGGCTGGCCGAGCGCCCGCTGGCCGGTCCCACCGGGCTGGCCCACACCCGTTGGGCCACCCACGGCGCGCCGTCGGATCGCAATGCCCACCCCCACATGTCCGGCGAGCGCCTAGCCCTGGTGCATAACGGCATTATCGAGAACCACGAGCCCTTGCGTCAGGCGCTGGAACAGGCCGGCCACCGGTTCGAATCGGAGACCGATACCGAGGTGGTGGTGAAGCAGATCGACCAGCAGATCGGCGCCCGGGGCGATCTCCTGGCAGCGGTGTTCGACACCCTTTCGCTGCTCGATGGCGCCTACGCCCTGGGCGTGATCTGCCGGGACGAACCCGGCCGTCTGGTCGCGGCGCGTCGCGGTAGCCCGCTGGTGATCGGGATCGGGATCGGCGAGCACTTCATCGCCTCCGATGTCCAGGCCCTGCTGCCGGTAACGCGCCAGTTCATCTTCCTGGAAGAGGGCGATGTCGCCGACCTGCGCCGCGACAGCCTCGTCATCTACGATGAGCACCGCCGTGTGGTGGACCGCCCGGTGCGGCAATCGGAACTCAGCGCCGATGCCGCCGAGCGCGGGGGTTACCGCCACTTCATGTTGAAAGAGATCCACCAGCAGCCGGCGGTGGTGGCGGAAACCCTGGAAGGGCGGTTGGCCGACCATGAGGTGTTGGAGGCCAGCTTTGGCCCGCGGGCCGCGACGCTCTTCCCGCAGGTGCAGCGGGTTCAGATTATCGCCTGCGGCACCAGCTACCATGCGGGGCTGGTGGCCCGTTACTGGTTCGAGGAGCACGCCGGACTGCCCTGTGACGTGGAGGTGGCCAGTGAGTACCGCTACCGCCGCCATGTGGTGGCGCCGGGGACACTCTTCGTCGCCATCTCCCAGTCGGGGGAGACCGCCGATACCCTGGCCGCCCTGCGCGAGGCGCGCACCCTTGGCTACCTGGCGACCATGGCCATCTGTAACGTGCCGGAGAGCTCGCTGGTCCGGGAGTCCGACCTGGTGCTGATGACCCGCGCCGGCCCGGAGATCGGGGTGGCGTCCACCAAGGCCTTTACCACCCAGTTGGTGGCCCTGCTCCTGCTGGTGATCGCCCTCGGTCGCCATCAACAACTGAACGCCGACGATGCTGCCGATATGGTCAACGCCCTGCGCAGCCTCCCCAGTGCCCTGGAGCAGGCCCTGGAGCTGGACGGCCCCGTTGCCCGCCTGGCCGAGCTGTTGGTAGAGCGCCAGCACGCGCTGTTTCTGGGGCGGGGGCTACACTACCCGGTGGCGCTCGAGGGTGCGCTCAAGCTCAAGGAGATCTCCTACATCCACGCCGAGGCCTACCCGGCGGGGGAGCTGAAGCATGGCCCGCTGGCCCTGGTGGACGCCGAGATGCCGGTGGTGGCCATCGCCCCCCGCGACGACCTGGTGGAGAAACTGAAGTCCAATCTGCAGGAGGTACGCGCCCGCGGCGGGACCTTGATGGTGTTTGCCGACAGCGACGTGCGCTACGCGGAGGACGACGACACCCGCGTCCTGGCGGTGCCCCACTGCCATCCGCTGATCGCGCCGGTGGTCTTTACCGTCCCCCTTCAGCTCCTGGCGTATCATGTGGCGGTGTTGCGGGGCACTGATGTCGATCAACCCCGTAACCTCGCCAAATCGGTTACGGTGGAATAGCATTGAACCTCAGGGACTTGCGTTATCTGGTCGCCGTGGGCGACCAGCGCCACTTTGGCCGCGCCGCCAAGGCCTGTTTTGTCAGCCAGCCCACCCTCAGCGCCCAGGTCAAGAAGCTGGAGGAGTACCTGGGGGTGCAATTGGTGGAGCGCGGTACCCGCCAGGTCCTGCTCACCCCCACCGGCGAGGAGGTGGTGGCACGGGCCCGGGCGGTCCTCAACCAAGTGGACGACATCGTCGAACTCTGTCGGGCGGCCGCCGAGCCCATGACCGGGGAGCTGCGCCTCGGGGCCATCCCCACCCTCGCCCCCTATCTGTTGCCCCACTTGGTGGCCACCGCCACTGAGGCCTGGCCGCGCTTGCGCATGCTGCTCTACGAGGAGCGCACCGCCCTGCTGGTGGAGCGGCTGCGCAAGGGGGAGCTGGACGGGGCGCTGATGGCCATGCCGGTGGCGGGCGATGACCTGGCCTCGGTGGCGGTCTTCGAAGAGCCCTTCGTGCTGGCCCTGCCTGCCGATCATGCCCTGGCCGAGGCGAAGCGTGCACCGCGTCCGGAGGCCCTGCCGGAGGATGAGCTGCTGCTGCTGGAGGAGGGGCACTGCCTGCGCGATCAGGCGTTGGAGGTCTGCCAGTTGGCCGGCGATGCCGGCGGCACCAGCTGTTTCCGGGCCACCAGCCTGGAGACCCTGCGCCAGATGGTGGCGGCCGGCGTGGGAATGACCCTGCTCCCGCGTCTGGCCGGACAGGCCGGTTGCGAGATCCCCAACCAGTCGGCGGTCAAGCTGCTGCCCTTTTCCCCGCCGGTCCCTACCCGTACCATCGGGCTTTACTGGCGCAAGGGGGCCGCCCGCGCCAGCACCCTGGAGGCAGTGGCGGCGGCCATCCGTGACCTCCGGGTGGTGCAGGAGCAGGCCCGCCCCATCGAGCCTGCGGCCGCCGGTTAGCAGGCCCCTGATCGCCCGTGAGCGGCGTTGCGGTGGGTCGGTGCCGGGGGGCGTGGTCCCGTCGGGCCGACTTTGGCGCACCGAGCAACGCAGGGAAAAATCGGATGAAGCGCGTGCTTGTTCGAGCGAAGCGAGTTCACGCGCGCCGATTTTTCCCGAGTAGCGCAGGGCACCCCGAAGGGGTGCGCCATCGGAGGCCCGACGGGACCACGCCCCCCGGCACCGACCCACCGCAACGCCCCCATCCGCCGACTCTATACCCTCTGTACCGGACCGAAACCATGGAAGCCGAAGCCGACGTCTCCGACCTGATAGCCGATCTCAACGACGCCCAGCGCGAGGCGGTCTGCGCCGCGCTCGGCCGTTCCCTGGTGCTGGCCGGTGCGGGCAGCGGCAAGACCCGGGTGCTCACCCGCCGGGCGGCGTGGCTGGTGCGGGTGGAGGGCGCCTCCCCCTTCGGCATCATGGCGGTGACCTTCACCAACAAGGCCGCCGCCGAGATGCGCCACCGCATCGGTGAGCTGCTCGGCATCCGCACCGCCGGCATGTGGGTGGGCACCTTCCACGGCCTGTCGCACCGGCTGCTGCGCATGCACGCAGCGGATGCCGGGCTACCGGAGACCTTCCAGATCCTCGACAGCGACGACCAGCTCCGGCTGATCAAGCGGGTGATGCGCGGCATGGAGCTCGACGAGAAGCGCTATCCGCCCCGGCAGGTGCGCGGCGTGCTCAATGGCTGGAAGGAGGAGGGGCTGCGGCCCGCCGACATCCAGGCGGACGCCGGGGAACCGTTCCGCTTTGCCGTCTGGCAGGTCTACCAGACCTACGAGCAGACCTGCCGTCGCTCCGGCCTGGTGGACTTCGCGGAGCTGCTGTTGCGCAGCTTCGAGCTGCTCCGCGACCGGCCCGACCTGCTGGCCCACTACCGCGCCCGCTTCCGCCATCTGCTGGTGGACGAGTTCCAGGACACCAACCAGTTGCAGTACCGTTGGCTGCAGCAGTTGGCCGGGGAGGACAGCGATGTCTTCGTGGTCGGCGATGACGATCAGTCCATCTACGGTTGGCGCGGGGCCCGGGTGGAAAACATCCACCGCTACGCCCGCGAGTTCGGCGAGGTGAGCATCACCCGGCTGGAGCAGAACTACCGCTCCACGGAGACCATCCTCAACGCCGCCAACGCGCTGATCAGCCATAACGGCGGGCGCATGGGCAAGAACCTATGGACCGAGGGCAGCCGGGGTGACCCGATCCAGCTTTACGCCGCCTTCAACGAGACCGACGAGGCCCGTTACGTGGTCGACCGCATCGCCGCCCTGCTCGATGAGGGCTATGCCCGTGACGATTTCGCCATCCTCTACCGCTCCAACGCCCAGTCCCGCGCCTTCGAGGAGAGCCTCCTGGCCCGCGGCCTGCCCTACCGGGTGTACGGCGGCCAGCGCTTCTTCGACCGGGCCGAGATTCGCGATGCCCTGGCCTATCTGCGCCTGCTGATGAACCGCCACGATGACGCCGCCTTCGAGCGGGTGATCAATACCCCCCGGCGGGGCATTGGCAACCGCACGCTGGATCAGATCCGCGAGGGGGCCCGGGCGGCCGACGCGAGCCTGTGGGAATCGGCCGTCCGGATCATCCGGGCCGGTGGCATCAGTGCCCGCGCCGGCAATGCGGTGCAGGGCTTCCTGCAGCTGCTGGACCGGCTGGAGGAGGAGACGGCGACTCTGCCGTTGCACGAGCAGATGGATCGGGTGATTGTTGCCAGCGGGCTGCGCAGGGACGCCGAGGCGGACGGCAGTGACCGCGGCGAGGCCCGGCGGGAGAACCTGGACGAACTGGTGACCGCGGCGCGCAACTTCGAGCAACAATACGAGCGCGACGAGGGGCTGACCCCCCTCACCGCCTTTCTCACCCACGCGGCGCTGGAGGCGGGCGAGGCCCAGGGGGAGGAGGGGCAGCCCTGCGTGCAGTTGATGACCCTGCACTCGGCCAAGGGCCTGGAGTTCCCGGTGGTCTTTCTGGTCGGGCTGGAAGAGGGGCTGTTCCCGCACCGGATGTCCACCGAGGAGCCCGGGCGCATGGAGGAGGAGCGACGGCTCGCCTACGTGGGGATCACCCGTGCCCGCGAGCGCCTGTACCTGGCCTACGCCGAAAAGCGGCGGCTGCACGGGATGGACAACTACGGCATGCCGTCCCGCTTTATCCAGGAGATCCCGGCCGATTATATCGAGGAGGTGCGGGCGCGGATGAAGGTGACCCGTCCCGGCGCCACCGCCGCGGCCATGCAGTCGGAGCCGGTGGATGGGATCACCCTCGGCAGCCGGGTCCGCCACGACCGTTTCGGCGAGGGGGTGGTGTTGCGGCTCGAGGGGCAGGGGCCCTCGGCGCGGATCCAGGTGCAGTTCGCGCGGGCGGGGGCCAAGTGGCTGGTGGCTGCCTACGCCAACCTCAGGCTGGTGGGCTGAGCACCGCCGGCCAGCCTACCAGCGCAGCAGTTCCCAGCGGTGGATCTTGGGCTCGCGCAGCGGGTCGTACTCCGCCCGGTGGTTGAGCACCCCGTCGCCGTCGGTGTCGATCAGGTAGTAGGGGGGGCCCACCACCGGCGTGATCCGCACGGCGTAGATCTGACCCTGGATCGAGAACTCCTCAATGGTGGCCCACTCCCGGCGGATGATGCGGACCGTGGGCTCGATCGGCTCGCCCTCGGTGAGCTCCTCCGGCGCCGGCGGCGGTGTGACAATCGGGCCCTCCTCCTCCCCACTGACGGGGCCTGCCAGGGCGAGGGCGGTGCCCAGGCCCAGCGCAAGCAAGAGGTGGGTGGGCGGGCGCTGACGTGGGCGGATAGCGGCTGCGTTCATGTCCTGCTCCTCGCGGTGTGTCCTGAATGGGGCTGCGGGCCTCGTGCCGGCAGGGTGTCCCGGCCGTATGCCGGCGGGATGGTCAGAGGTCCAGCAGCATCTCGCGCTCCCGGCGGGAGGGTTCGAAACCGCGGTCCTCATAGTGGGCGAAGATGGCGTCCACCACCTCAGTGGGCTCGTCGAGCACCTGGAAGAGGTCCATGTCCTCGGCGTTGATGGCGCCCTCGGCCACCAGGGTGTCGCGGAACCAGTCCACCAGGCCCTGCCAGTAGGGTTTGTACACCAGAATGATAGGGATGCGGCGTGTCTTCCCCGTCTGCACCAGGGTGAGGATCTCGGCCAGTTCGTCCAGGGTGCCGAATCCGCCGGGCAGGACCACGTAGGCGGAGGCGTACTTGACGAACATCACCTTGCGGCTGAAGAAGTGCCGGAAGTTGAGGCTGATGTCCTGGTAGGGGTTGCCCGACTGCTCGTGGGGGAGCTGGATGTTCAGCCCGATGCTGGGCGACTTGCCCCCATGGGCGCCCTTGTTGGCGGCCTCCATGATGCCCGGCCCGCCACCGCTGACCACCGAGAAGCCGGCGTCGGAGAGTGCCCGGGAGAGGTCCTCGGCCAGCTTGTAATAGGGGTGATCCGGCGCCGTACGGGCGGAGCCGAAGACGCTCACCGAGGGTTTGATCTGGGACAGCCGCTCAAAGCCCTCGACGAATTCCGCCATGATCTGGAAGATCTTCCAGGACTCGCGGCTCATGAGGGAGTCGTTGAGCGGGTTGAGGCTGCCGTTACCGAAGAGCTCGTGTTGGTCCATGGCTGCTCCGCGCCGGGTGCGTGTCCCCCTATCATAACCGCAGTGGCGACCCGCTGTGGGATGCCGCCACCATTCGGGCCGGGAGGTGGTAGCATTGCCGGCAACGGCAGGGTCAGCGGGGTGTGGACGCGGGGGTGGGTGTTCCCGGGCACCCCGAAGGGGTGCGCGCTCGAAGGCCCCCGGGAACACCCACCCCCGCGTCCACACCCCGCTGACCCGGAAATGTGCCGATTGACTCGCCAGGAGACCTTAATGTCTGACGCCCGCAAGCCCCTGATTCTGGTGGACGGCTCCAGCTACCTCTATCGGGCCTTCCACGCCATGCCGCCGCTCACCAACAAAGACGGTGAACCCACCGGCGCCATGTACGGCGTGCTCAACATGGTCCGCAAGCTGCTCGACGACTACCGGCCGGAGCGGATCGCGGTGGTCTTCGACGCCCCCGGGCGCACCTTCCGTGACGAGCTGTTCGATCAGTACAAGGCCCACCGCCCGCCAATGCCGGACGAGTTGCGCGCCCAGATCCAGCCGCTGAAGGACATTATCCGCGCCATGGGCCTGCCGCTGCTGGAGGTGCCCGGCGTGGAGGCCGACGACGTCATCGGCACCCTCGCCCGGCAGGCCGCTGAGGCCGGTCAGCCGGTGGTCATCTCCACCGGCGATAAGGACATGGCCCAGCTGGTGGACGAGCAGGTCACCCTGCTCAATACCATGAACGACACCCGCCTGGACGAGGCCGGGGTGAAGGAGAAGTTCGGCGTGCCGCCGGAGCGGATCATCGACTACCTGGCCCTGGTCGGGGACAGCTCCGACAACATCCCCGGTGTCCCCCGCGTCGGCCCCAAGACCGCTGCCAAGTGGCTCAATCAGTTCGGCTCGCTGGACGCCCTCAAGGCCCGCGCCGATGAGGTCAAGGGCAAGGTGGGGGAGAGCCTGCGCGCGCACCTGGACGAGCTGGCGTTGAGCGAGGACCTGGCCACCATCCGCTGCGACCTGGACCTGGACCAGCGCCCGGAGGACCTGAAACCCGGCGAATCGGACGTGGAGCGACTGCGCGAGTACTACCAGCGGTATGAGTTCCGCCGGCTGCTCCGCGAGCTGCTGAATGGTGACGGCGACAGCGGCGGCGAGGTGGCCCCGGCCGGGCCGGGCGCGGCCGGTGGCGCCGGCGAGGGTGACGACGCCCGCTACCACACCGTGGACGACGCGGATGCCTTCGACGACTGGTTGCGCCGGCTGGAGTCAGCCGAGCTGTTCGCCTTCGACCTGGAGACCAGCAGCCTCAACTACATGGATGCCGAGATCGTCGGGGTGGCGCTGGCGGTGGGGGCGGGTGAGGCCGCCTACGTCCCGCTGGCCCATGAAGGCCCCGATACCCCGACGCAACTCGACCGCGACCGGGTGCTGGCCGCGCTCAAGCCGCTGCTCGAGGACCCGGACCGCGCCAAGGTCGGGCAGAACCTCAAGTACGACATGAGCGTGCTGGCCCGCTACGACATCCACCTGGAGGGTGTGGCCTACGACACCATGCTCGAGTCCTACGTGCTGGACTCCACCGCCAGCCGTCACGATATGGACTCCCTGGCCCTCAAGTACCTGGGCCGTGCCACCGTGAAATACGAGGATGTCTGCGGTAAGGGCGCCAAGCAGATCCCCTTCGCCCAGGTGGCGGTGGAGACCGCCACACGCTATGCCGGGGAGGATGCCGATATCACCCTGCGTCTGCACCAGACGCTCTATCCGAGGCTCGAGGCCGAGGGACGGCTGGTGCAGGTGTTCCACGCTATCGAAATGCCGTTGCTGCCGGTGCTCTCGCGCATGGAGCGTCACGGGGTGAAGGTGGACCGAGCACTGCTGGAGCAGCAGAGTACGGAACTGGCCGAGGGCATGGCCGCGTTGGAACAACGCGCCCACGAGGAGGCGGAAGGACCCTTCAACCTCTCCAGCCCCAAGCAGATTCAGGAGATCCTGTTCGAACGCATGGGCCTGCCGGTGCTGCAGAAGACCCCCAAGGGGGCGCCCTCCACCGCCGAGTCGGTGCTCGAGGAGCTGGCGGCACGCGGTTACGAGCTGCCGCGGTTGATCCTGGCTTACCGCAGTCTGGCCAAGCTGAAGACCACCTACACCGACAAGCTGCCGCGGCTGATCCACCCGAAGACCGGCCGGGTGCACACCAGCTATCATCAGGCGGTGGCCGCCACCGGGCGGCTGTCCAGCTCCGATCCCAACCTGCAGAACATCCCGGTGCGTACCGCCGAGGGCCGGCGCATCCGCAAGGCCTTCGTCGCCGAGCCCGGCTGCAAGCTGCTGGCGGCGGACTACTCCCAGGTGGAGCTGCGGATCATGGCCCACCTGTCGGGGGATGAGGGGCTGCGCCAAGCGTTCGCCGAGGGTGCGGACATCCACAGCGCCACCGCCGCCGAGGTCTTCGGTCTCGCACCCGAACGGGTGGGCGGCGAGCAGCGGCGGGCGGCCAAGGCCATCAACTTTGGTCTGATCTACGGCATGTCCGCCTACGGCCTGGCCCGGCAGCTGGGCATCGAGCGCGGCGAGGCCCAGGCCTACGTGGACCGCTATTTTGAGCGCTACCCCGGGGTCAAAGAGTACATGGACCGCACCCGTGCCGAGGCCCGTGAACGCGGTTACGTGGAGACGCTGTTCGGTCGCCGGCTCTACCTGCCCGAGATCAATGCCCGCAACCGCCAGCGCCGGGAGTATGCCGAGCGCACCGCCATCAATGCGCCGATGCAGGGCACCGCGGCCGATCTCATCAAGCGCGCCATGGTGGCGGTGGACGCCTGGCTGACGGAGGCGCATTCCAAGGCGCGTATGGTCATGCAGGTCCACGACGAACTGGTGCTGGAGGTGCCGGCAGCGGACGTGCCGGCGGTGGCGGAGGGGCTGCGCGAGCGCATGCAGGCGGCCGGGGAACTGGCCGTGCCGCTGGAGGTCGATGTGGGCGTGGCCGACGACTGGGAGGGGGCCCATTGATGAAACACTGGCCGGGCAACCGGGGTGGGATGGCGGGGTCGCAGACCGGCGTCGCCGCAGGGGGCGCGTATGGGTGACTGGCTGCTCCGGCGCCGGGGGCTTGCTTTGCTCCTGGTGCTCACACTGCTGCTGAACCTGGGGGCGCTGGGGCTGGAATACCTGGCGGACATGCCCCCCTGTCCGCTCTGCTGGGTGCAGCGGGGGGTCTTCGGTCTGATGTCGCTGGTGGCGCTAGTGGGCCTGGTGTACTTCCCCCGGGGCTGGGGCCGCTGGCCGCTGGCCGGCGCCCTGGGCCTGAGTGCCCTGACCGGCGTGATCATCGCCCTGCGCCATCTCTACATTCAGGCCAACCCCGATGCCGTCAGCTGTGGTATGTCGCCCGAGGTGCTGGCCCAGTTTCTGCCTTGGTGGGAGGTGCTGTTGGAGATCCTCTCCGGCACCACCGACTGCACCCAGGTGGACGCGGTGCTGGGTGTGCCCCTGCCCGGCTGGACCCTGGTGGGGTACCTGGCCCTTGGCGCCCTGGGGCTGTATGCCGTGCTCGCCCGGCGGGCATAAGGGCGAACCCCACTCGGGCCAAATTTTTTTCGCCGGCCGGGAAACTTTTTGCGGCCGGGCTAGTCTTAATCAATGAGCGCCGACGCTGGCGCCGCCCGCTTCCCTCCTCTTCTAGCGGGCTTCTGCACCCGGCTCGCCCCAAGGCCGGGTCAAGCTTGGCCCCGGTTCCCTCCCCCCAGGGACCGGGGTCCTTTTCTTTGTGCGTTTTCCCCCGGCCGTGCTGACCCCTGGATCGGGCATGGCGAACCCGCTTATGATGCGAAAGATTAAACCTTTCGCGTTATCGGGAAGAGACGATATGAAAAAACGCCGCGCCGTCGGGGGCATTGCCCTCGCCCTGGTCCTGTTGTTCAGCGCGGGTACCGGCCATGCGGCTGGCCCGTTCGCCGTCGGCGTAAAGGCCGGCACCACGGGGTTGGGTCTGGAGGGCACCCTGGGGGTGAGTGACCGGGTCAACCTGCGCGCCTCGGTATCGGGGCTCGACTACAGTACCGATGTGGAAGAGGACGACATTGAATATGACGGCACCCTGAAGGTGCGCAGCGCCGGGGTGCTGGCGGACTGGTACCCCTTCGGGGGGCGTTTCCGGCTCAGCGCCGGCGGGTTCTACAACGGCAACGAGTTCCGCGGCTCGGCCCAGGAGGAAGGGCTGCCGATCGGCGAGGGCGTCTACGATGCGCGTCTGGATGCC
This sequence comes from Alkalilimnicola ehrlichii MLHE-1, assembly GCF_000014785.1. NCBI lineage: Bacteria > Pseudomonadati > Pseudomonadota > Gammaproteobacteria > Chromatiales > Ectothiorhodospiraceae > Alkalilimnicola > Alkalilimnicola ehrlichii. The sequence continues at coordinate 3,247,299 of NC_008340.1, read as the reverse complement.
GAGGTGGACTGGCGCAGGTTTGCCCCCTACCTGGGTATCGGTTGGGGCAATGCGCTGGCCGGCGGCCGGCTGTCCTTCTCGTCCGATATCGGCGTCCTGTTCACCGGCTCCCCGCGAGTCCGCTTGGACGGGACCACCAACAACCCGGTGTTGGAAGAACAGTTCCGCGAGGATGTCCGCAGAGAGGAAGAGAGCCTCGAGGACGACCTGGAAGACCTGAAGTACTATCCGGTCATCTCGGTGGCGCTCAGTTACCGATTCTGACCCGCCGGCGGGCGGGCTGCTCAGCGGCCCTCCCCCGCGGCGGGGCCCAGGCCCAGCCATTCATCCAGCCGCGCGTGGGCCTCGTCCACGCCCATCCGTTTGCTGGCCGAGAAGATCTGCCAGGTCACCCCGGGCCACTCGGCGCGTAGCTGCCGGCCCACATTCTGCCCCCGGTTGCGCGCCGCCCCGGCCTTGAATTTGTCCGCCTTGGTGAGCAGGACGTGCAGCGGCACCCCGATATGGCCGCACCAGTCCAACATCTGGCGGTCGAAGTCGGTGAGCGGGTGGCGCAGATCCATTACCAGCACCACGCCGCGCAGGGCGCGGCGGCCGGCCAGATACTCCGGCAGCACCTGATCCCAACGCCGGCGCACGGCGGCGGGCACCTTGGCGTAGCCGTAGCCGGGCAGGTCCACCAACGCCGCCTCGTCGGTGATCGGGAAGACGTTGATCAACTGGGTGCGGCCCGGGGTCTTGCTGGTACGGGCAAGCGACTTCTGATTGGTCAGGGTGTTGATGGCGCTCGACTTGCCCACGTTGGAGCGGCCGGCGAAGGCTACCTCCCGGCCCTGGTCGGGCGGCATGCGGCGCAGGTCCGGCGCACTGGTGAGAAAGCGGGCCTGGAAATAGATCGGATTCATGGGGCCATTGTCCCCCAGCCCGCCGCGGGCGCCAAGCCGATCCTCATCAGCGCCGGTCCACGACCGCACAGCCGAGGCGGAAGGCGGCGAGGGCGGCCAGCACGGCCCCGTAGATCACCACATCCCGGTAATCGGCCCGGGTGAGAATCCAGAAGTGCACCACCCCCAGCGCCGCGGACAGGTAGACCAGCCGGTGCAACCACTGCCAGCGGCTCCTGCCTAGGGCCTGCTGGGCGGCCCGGAAGGAGGTCAGGGCCAGGGGCACGAGCAGTACCAGGCCCGCCAGTCCGTAGCGGATGTACTCCAGCCCCCACAGGTCCTGCCAGATCCAGGGCCAGTCCCAGTACTGATCCAACCCCATCCAGGCCAGGGCGTGGGCCACCAGCCAGAAGAAGGCCCAAAGCCCCAACTGCCGGCGGGCGACCATGAACCCCACCCAGCCGCTGAGTCGGAAGGCGGGCCCCAAGGCGATGGTGGCCAGCAGCAGCGCCAGCCCGAAGCGGCCGGTGAAGTGGACCACGGCCTCCGCCGGGTTCGCCCCCAATCCGGCGTTGAACCAGGCCCAGACCAGCCACAGGGCCGGCGTGGCGCACGCCACCAGGACCAGTACACGGAAGCCGTGGATGGCGGTCTTTTGATGATCCATATCAGAAGTGTTTTTCCAGGTCCATGCCCTCGTAAAGGTGGGCGACCTCCTCCTCGTAGCCGTTGAACATCAGGGTCTCCCGCCGCCCCGGTTCCCCGATCCGGCGCTCCCGAGCCTGCGACCAGCGGGGGTGGTCGACGTGGGGGTTGACGTTGGCGTAGAAGCCGTACTCCTCCGGTGACATCGCCTCCCAGGCGCTGACCGGACGTTCCTCCTGCAGGCGGATGCGCACGATGGACTTGATGCTCTTGAAGCCATACTTCCAGGGCACCACCAGACGGATGGGCGCGCCGTTCTGGTTGGGCATGGGCTTGCCGTACAGCCCCACCGCCAGCAGGGTGAGCGGGTGCATCGCCTCATCCATGCGCAGCCCCTCACGGTAGGGCCAGTCGATGATGCCGCGACGTTGGCCGCGCAGGTTGTCCGGGTCGTGGATGGACTCGAAGACCACGTACTTGGCGCGGTCGGTGGGCTCGTGGCGCTCCAGCAGCTTACGCAGCTCGAAGCCGACCCAGGGGATCACCATGGACCAGGCCTCCACGCAGCGCAGGCGGTAGATGCGCTGCTCCAGTTCATCCGGCCGGATGACATCGCTCAGGTCGAATTCCCCTGGCTTATTCACCTCGCCTTCTATACTCAGGGTCCAGGGGTCGGTCTGGAGCTGATGGGCCCAGTCCGAGGGGTCGCGCTTGCGCGTGCCCAGCTCGTAGAAGTTGTTGTAGGAGGTGATGTCATCCAGGCTCGTCAGCGGTTCGTCGGTGGACAGCCCGCTGCCGGGGGCCTCGTCCAGAGCCCCCTGCCAGGCGGCGGCCGGGCGCAGCAGCAGCCCCGGTGCCGCGGCCGCGACGGCCAAGCCGACGCCCTGGCGGAAAAACCGGCGCCGGGCCCGGTAGAGCGGTTCCGGGGTGATCTCTGATTCCGGGATCTTCGGATAGCGATAGCGGGCCATGGCGGGCACTCCAGCAAGAGAATTGATCGACGGCAAAACTGAGTATTTCGCTCAGTTGTAAGCTACTAATACCTACCGTACCTTCATTTTGGAACAATTACAGAGCATTTGACTTGATGCTCTGCAAAGGGGTTCACCACGCCAGCGTCAACAGATAAGGAGGCGCACTATGACAAGCCTGGGGACACACCTCCGCAAGGCGATCCCGGCATTGGGAATGGGCTGCATTCTGGCCTTTGCCGCCAGCACCGCCAGTGCGGAAGACGGTTTCTACAGCCAGTATGCCGACCGGTTCGAGCCACTGCCCGCGCTGCCGCCGATTCCGGCGGATAACTCCCTGACCAAGGAGAAGATCGAACTGGGCAAGATGCTCTTCTTCGAGCCGCGCATCTCGTCCAGCGGTGTTATCAGTTGTGCCACCTGTCACAACCCGGCGCTCGGCTGGGCCGACCGCATTCCGCGGGCGGTGGGTCACGAGGGCCAGGTAGGCGAGCGTAACACCCCCACGGTGCTCAACTCCGGCTTCTTCGAGGCCCAGTTCTGGGACGGCCGCGAGCCGGACCTGGAGGGTCAGGCCCTGGGGCCGATCGAGGCAGACATCGAGATGGCCATGGACCTGGACGCAGCCCTGGAGCGGCTCAAGGAGTTCGATGAGTACCAGGCGAAGTTCGCGGCGGCCTACCCGGGCGATGACCAGCCGATCAAAGCGGATAACGTCGCCAAGGCCCTGGCCAGCTTCCAGCGCACCCTGAATACCCCGAACTCGCCGTTCGATCGCTACCTGCGGGGTGACCTGGATGCGCTGACCGACCAGCAGAAGCGCGGTATGGCCGCCTTTGTGGACAACGGCTGTATCGCCTGCCACCGCGGGCCCGCGCTGACCGACAGCAACTTCCACCGCATTCAGGTGCCGGGCTCCACCGATGAGGGTCGTTACCTGGTCACCGGCGAGGAGGCCGACCGGTTTGCCTTCAAGACCCCAACCCTGCGCAATGTGGCGGTGACCTACCCCTACTTCAACAACGGTGGGGTGGAGACCTTGGAGGAGGCCACTCAGGTGATGGGCCGTGAGATGCTGAACCGCGAGTTCGACGACGAGACCGTCGCCGAGCTGGTGGCCTTCATGGAGTCCCTGACCGGTGAGATGCCGGACTTCCAGGTGCCGGCCCTGCCGTAAGCACCATGTGCCGCGCCCCGCGGGTGGGGCGCGGCAGTTTTCCACACCTGCCAGATTGACCGCCTTCCGGGCGACTGATATAACTATCAGCCGTTTATCCGTCGGCCACCGGCCTTCATGCAACAAGTATCAGAACCAATCCCAGGTTGAGTCCGCGCCTTGAGTCGTATCAGTGCGCACCAGCCCGGAGGCATCCAGAGGTGATCGGATCCATGAATAACCGGTTTATTGCGGCCGCTGCCGGCCTCATCCTGGCTGGCGTCAGCCTGCCTGCCCTTGCCGTTGATGGTGATATCGAGGCGGGCGAACGCAAGGCGGCGACCTGTGTCGCCTGTCATGGCGCCCAAGGCAATAGCAACAACCCCGCTTGGCCGTCGCTCGCCGGGCAGCCTGCCGACTATATCGTCTACCAGCTGCAGCTGTTCCGTGACGGTGATCGTCAGGATCCGCTGATGACCCCCCAGGCCGCGGGCCTCTCCGACGAGGACATCCGTGATCTGGCGGTCTACTACGAGGCCCAGGAGGCCGTGTTCCACGAGGCAGACGAGGAGCTGGTCGAGCGCGGGCGTGAGATCTACCGCGCCGGCATTCCCGGACAGGGTGTTGCCGCCTGCATGGCCTGCCACGGGCCGGCGGGTGAGGGCGTAAAGGGTGCCCAGTACCCCCGGGTTGCCGGGCAGCACGCCCAGTATATGCGCAAGGCCCTGCGGGAGTACCGCGATGAGGAGCGTGACTCCGATCCCAACCGCATGATGCGGGACATCGCCTCGCGCATGAGCGATGAGGACATCGAAGCTGTCACCGAATACATGACCGGGCTGCACCGCTGAGCGACGGGCGCGTGACCACCCGCCCGTCAGGTGGCGTCAATCCGGCCCCAAGGCGGGGGTCTATCTGAACCCGCGGGGGCTGCGGCCGGTCCGCCTCAGTGCCGAGGTCCGCACCAAGCATGTCCAGTAATAACGCCGCCGCTCCGCGTCGCGCCCACCGCAAGGGGCGCTCTGTCTCCGCGACCCTGCTCGATTTCCTGGGGTCTATGAACCTGGCGATCACCCTGTTGGTGGCGCTGGGTATCGGCTCGATCATTGGCACGGTACTGGTCCAGGAGCGCACCTGGTCCGAGCACATGATCGACTTCGGGCCGTTCTGGTTCGAGGTCTTCCGCCGGCTGGGGCTTTACGACGTCTACTCGGCCAGTTGGTACCTGGCCATCCTGGTCTTCCTGGTCATCACCACCAGCGTCTGTCTCTACCGCCACACCCCGAGTGTGGTGAAGGAGATGACCCGCTTCCGGGACCATCACCAGGAGGCCTCCCTGCGAGCGCTCAGCAACCGCCGGGAGTGGACCCTGGCGCTGGCGCCTGAGGGGGCTCGCGAGGCGGCTGCCCGCACCCTGAAGAACAAGGGATTCCGCTTCCGCGACAAGTCGGGCGGCGGGGGGCAGATGCTGCTGGCCGGCATGAAGGGGCGCAGCAATCGGCTGGGCTATATCTTCACCCACTTGGCTATCGTGGTCATTTGCGTGGGCGGGCTGATCGACGGTGATCTGCTCCTCAAGTGGAACGAGTGGCGCGGCAACCTGCAGATCGAGACCCGGGACGATATTCCCGTCTCCCAGATCGACGACAGCAAGAAACTGCCGGTGCGGCCGGGCTCCTTCCGTGGCACCACCAGCATTCCCGAGGGCCGCGCCGCCAATGTCACCTTCCTGCCCCTGCGCGACGGCTACGTGGTGCAGGAGCTGCCCTTCACCATCGTGGTGGAGGACTTCCGAATCCAGCATTATCCGAGCGGGCAGCCGCGCTCCTATGAGAGCGACCTGAAGATCATCGACCCGGAGCGGGATAAGACCTTCCATGAGACCATCCGGGTCAATGAGCCGCTGGAGTACCGCGGTTACTCCATCTACCAAGCCAGTTTCGGCGATGGCGGCTCCAGGCTGGATCTGCGGATCTGGCCCCTTGCGGGCGATTCCGAGGCCCCGGAGGAGCTCGAGGCGAGGGTCTTCTCCGAGGCGCGGGTCGGGGTCGCGGGGCAGGAGTACACCCTGCAGTTCCGCGACTTTGAACTGACCAATGTCCGGCCGGACGAGCTGCAGGAGTCAGGCCGGCGCCAGCGGAACGTGGGGCCGAGTTTCTCTTACGCCTTACGCACCCGCGACGGCCGGACGCTGGAGTTCGAGAACTACATGCTCCCCATCACCATTGATGGGCGCCATTACTATCTCAGCGGCATGCGGCCCTCCGCCAATCAGCCGTTCCGCTACCTGCATATCCCGGCAGGGCCGGACGGCGGCCTGGACCGCTTCATGACCTTCCTGGGCAATTTGCGCCAGTCCGAGCCGCGTCGGGAGGCCGCTACCGCGGCCGCCCGCTATGTGCTGCTGGAGCTGGGCATGGTGGATGAGCGCGAGCAGGCGCGGCAGCTTGCCGGGCAGATGGCCATGTCGGCTGAGCAGATGATTCGCCAGCTCCTGCAGGAGGGGTTCGAGGCGGTCAGCGAGGGGATAGAGGCCCGGGTGATGGCCGGCTCCAACGACCCGGAACAGCAGGCGCTGCTCCGGGACTTTTCCCACATGCTGTTGGAGCGGACCCTGACCAATGCCTATCATGACGCCGTGGCCCGAGAGCAGGGGGTGCAATCGGTCAGCGATCTGGGCGGATTGAGCGAGGACGATCGGCTCTTCTACGAGGAGGCCCTCGCGGCGCTGTCGGCCCTCCCAGCCTACGGCACACCGATCTTCCTGGAACTTACCGGGTTTGAGCAGATCCAATCGACAGGGCTGATGATCGGACGGGCACCCGGTGCCGGGATCGTCTATTTTGGGAGTGCCATGTTGGTGCTGGGGCTGTTCCTGATGTTCTATATCCCCCACCGGCGGGTCTGGGCGCTGGTGACGCGGGACGGGCGTGAGGGTCAGACGCGCATCCTGCTGGCCGGGGTGGGGCAGCGCGACCCCAAGGCCTTTGGCCGGGAATTCGATAAGCTGGCGCACGAACTGGACCTGCGCTTGAGACTGGCGGCGTCCGAGGGCAGCGAGGAGGGTAAGACCTGATGTCCACCACCCGGGAGAAACTGGCCGACGAGCTGAAACAACACGAGCGCGGGGCCTATCTGCGCAGTCTGACCCCCTTCGACTGGATCTGGGCACTGGCCTGTGTCGGCGGTGGGCTGGCTGCCTACCTGCAGTACGCCGAGCACATGAATTATTACGAGGAGATCATCCTCGCGCTCACCGTTGCCTGGCTGATCCCCCAGGGCTGGCACTGGAAGCAGGCCCGGCCCTTCGTGCTCATTGTCGGCGCGCTGGCGGTGCTGGCGGTCAATATCTACCCTGATCTGAACGCCGCGCAGGAGAGCTTCCTGCTCAACTACCTGCTCTCCAGTCAGGCGGCCATCATGTGGATGTGCGTCTTCTTCCTGGGCGCCACGGTCCTCTATTTTGCCGATCTGGCCTTCAGCCGCGGCGGCGACCGGGCCTTTGTCGGCCGGGTGGCCACCGCCTTTACCTGGCTGGGGGCCGGCGCCGGCCTGCTGGGGCTGCTGGTGCGCTGGTGGGAGACCTACCTCCACGGCCCGGGCATGGGCTACTTCCCGGTCAGCAACCTCTACGAGGTCTTCGTGCTGCTGGCCTTCACCACGGCCCTGATCTACCTCTACTACGAGCGTCGCTACCAGACCGGCGCCCTGGGCGGCTTCGTGATGCTGGTGGTCTCCGCCAGTATCGGCTTCCTGCTCTGGTACCACTTTGGCCAGGAGGCGCATCACATCGAGCCGCTGGTGCCGGCGCTGCAGAGCTGGTGGATGAAAATCCATGTGCCCACCAATTTCGTCGCCTATGGGGCCTTCGGGGTGGCCGCCATGGTGGGTGTTGCCTACCTGATCCGGGCGCGTGCCCATCCCGACAGCCGCGCGGCCAAACGCCTGCCCGGCTTTGATCAGATGGACGACCTGATGTACAAGTCCATCGCCCTGGGCTTCGCCTTCTTCACCATCGCCACCATCCTCGGTGCCCTCTGGGCCGCGGAGGCGTGGGGGGGCTACTGGAGCTGGGACCCGAAAGAGACGTGGTCGCTGATTGTCTGGCTCAATTACGCCGCCTGGCTGCATATGCGTTTCACCAAGGGCTGGCGGGGCACCCCGATGGCCTGGTGGGCGCTGCTGGGTCTGCTGGTCACCACCTTCTGCTTCCTTGGGGTGAACATCTTCCTGTCCGGGTTGCACTCCTACGGTGAGCTGTAAATCATGAAACCGATGCGACTGCTGAGCGCGCTGTTCCTGGCCCTGCTGGCCCTGCCGGCGCTGGCGGCGGACTTCGAAGCCGGCCGGGACTACCACGTCTTCGACGAACCGCGCCGGACCACCAGCGGTGATCAGGTCGAGGTCACCGAGTTCTTCGCCTATAGTTGCCCGGCTTGCCGTCGGTTCAACGGGCCCCTCCATGACTGGTACCAGCAAACCGAAAGGGACGTGAGCCTGGTGCGGGTGCCCATCCCCCTGCGCCCCCAGGACCAGGCCCATGTGCGGGCCTATTTCACCGCCCAGGCGTTGGGTGTGGTGGATGAGGTGCACGACGACATCTATGTGGCGCTGCACGACCAGGGCCGCGCCCTGGTCAGTCAGGGCGAGGTGCGTGACTTCTTTGCCGAGCGCGGGGTGAGCCCCGAGGCCTTCGACGAGGCGTGGGACTCCCGCGCGGTTCAGACCCGGACCCGGCGGGCCATGGCGCTGGCGCGGGACTACCAGGTGCGCAGCACGCCCACGGTGGCGGTGGACGGCCGCTACCGGATCACCGGCGGCCAGGCCGGCTCTCAGGCCCGGATGATTGAGGCCATTGAGTACCTGGCGGGCGAGCGCGAAGCGGCGCGGGCGGCGGAGTAGGGGGCCGATGATCGGACTCGCCCATCGTACCCCCGAGGGCGCCTACACCGCCCTGGATCCGGTTATCGAGCGGGAGCCGCCGCGCCAGCTGCGGGTGATGAGCTACAACATCCAGAGCGGGCTGGAGACCCGCCGTTACCACCACTACGTTACCCGCGGCTGGCAGCACTTCTGGCCCTCGTCCAGCCGCGAGGGCAACCTGGACCGCATGGGCCACATGCTCCATCAGTATGACCTGGTGGGCCTGCAGGAGGTGGACGCGGGCAGCTTCCGGACCGGCTATGTCAATCAGGTGGAGTATCTGGCGCGCCGGGGCACCTTCCCCTACTGGTACTACCAGACCAATCGCAACCTGGGCCGACTGGCCCAGCACAGCAACGGGCTGTTGACCCGGTACCGCCCCGCCTCCATCGATGAGCATGCACTGCCGGGCCGGGTCCCGGGCCGGGGCGCGTTGCACCTGCGCTTCGGCGGCGCCGGTGAGGCGCTGAATGTCATCATCGTGCACCTGGCCCTGTCGCGGCGGGCCCGCGCGACCCAGCTCGCCTACCTGGCCGACCTGATCAACGAGCACCGGCATGTGATCGTGATGGGGGACTTCAACTGCCACTCCCGCAGCCCGGAGTTCACCACCCTGGTCGATCGCACCGAGCTACTGGAGCCGGTGCACGACCTGCACACCTTCCCGTCCTGGAAGCCACAGCGCAACATCGACCATATCCTGCTGTCCTCGTCGCTGGAGGTGGGGCATGTGCGGGTACTGGACTATCCGTTGTCGGACCACCTGCCGATCACCATGGACATCAGTCTGCCCGAAGGGATAGAACTGGTCGGCTGAGGCGGGGACCAGCCAACAAGGAACGGGCCGAGGGCCTTGCCCTGGCCTGGGGGGGATCATGGCACGCAGTCAACGCACGTCCATCCATGGACAATGGGGCTCGCGCTGGGCCTTTATACTCGCCGCCACCGGCTCCGCCGTGGGGCTGGGCAATATTTGGCGTTTCCCCTACGTGGTGGGGGAGAGCGGTGGCGGTGCCTTCGTGGTGGTCTACCTGTTATTCGTGCTCGGCGTCGGTATCCCGGTGATGATGGGGGAGATCCTGCTCGGCCGCCACGGTCGGCAGAGCCCTATCAATACTCTGAGCACCCTCTGCCGCGAGTACGGTACTCAGCGGGCCTGGGTCTTGCTTGGCTGGATGGGGGTACTGGCGGGGTTCATCATCCTCTCCTTCTACAGCGTCGTGGCCGGCTGGTCGTTGGCCTACGTGCCGATGACTGCCGGCGGCGCCTTCCTCGACGCCGGCGCCGACCGGGTCGGTGAACTCTTTGCGGGCCTGTTGGACCGACCGTTGGAGCTGGTGCTCTGGCACAGCGTGTTCATGGCCCTGTGCTTTGCGGTGGTTTCGCGGGGCGTGCGCAGCGGCCTGGAGAAGGCGGTGCGCTTCCTCATGCCGGCGCTCTTCCTGCTGCTGATTCTCCTGGTGGGTTACGGCATGGGCGCCGGGGCCTTTGCTGAGGCCATGCGCTACCTCTTTTTGCCCGATCTGGGTGAGCTGCTGGCCGGCGGTGAGGCCGGGTCGCTGGGTGCGCTGATGCTGGGCGCGGTGGGGCAGGCCTTCTTCACCCTGAGTCTGGGGATGGGGGCGATCATGGTCTATGGCTCCTATTTGTCGTCGCGCTCGTCCATCCCTCAGAACTCGGTGATCATCGCCGGTGCGGACACCGCCATCGCCCTGATCGCCGGGCTCGCGGTCTTCCCCATCGTCTTCGCCGTCGGTCTGGAGCCCGACTCCGGCGCGGGGCTGGTTTTCATCACTCTGTCCGCCGGTTTCGGCCAGATGCCGGCCGGCGCGCTGTTCGGGACCCTGTTCTTCGTCCTGTTGAGCTTTGCCGCCTGGACCTCCGCCATCTCCATCATGGAACCGGCGACTGCCTACCTGGTGGAGAACCGCGGCTGGAGTCGGCGCCGGGCGGCGGCGGTGGTCGCCCTGGCCGCCTGGGCCATGGGCATCCTCTCGGCCCTGTCGCTGAACGTGATGAGTGGCTTTTCCATCGCCGGTATGGGGTTCATGGACCTGATGGAATTCCTCACCTTCGCCATCATGCTGCCGCTGGGCGGGTTGCTGGTGGCGCTCTATGTGGGCTGGGTGCTGCCCCGCCGGGTGGCGGAGGCGGAGCTGCAACTCAGTCACCCGATGTTCAGTGCCTGGCTGACCCTGATCCGCTGGCTCGTGCCGCTGGCGATCGTGCTGGTCTTTCTCAATGCGCTGGGGGTCTTCTAACGGCCCGCGCCGGCCACCGGCCCTGGGGTGTCAGCGTGCCGGACCGTGGTGATATACGTTAAGCTTGCGGCACATCATTAATCGGGCCAGCTCATGAGTACGTCAGCCATCCAGCGAATCGTGGTGGGCATGACCGGCGGTATCGCCGCCTACAAGACACCGGACCTGGTGCGGCGGCTGCGCGAGCGCGGGCTCGAGGTCCGCGTGGTGATGACGGAGGGGGCCCAGGGCTTCGTTACCCCGCTCACGCTGCAGGCGGTCTCCGGCCACCGGGTGGCCACCGAGCTGCTGGACGCCGAGGCCGAGGCGGCCATGGGCCACATCGAACTCGCCCGCTGGGCCGACCAGATTCTGGTGGCCCCGGCCAGCGCCAATTTTCTCGCCCGCCTCGCCTCCGGTTTTGCCGATGACCTGCTCACCACCCTGTGCCTGGCCACCGAGGCGCCCATTGCGGTGGCCCCGGCCATGAACCAAGTGATGTGGCGCGCGCCGGCCACCCGTGCCAATTGTGAACGCCTGACTGCCCGGGGCGTGCGCCTGCTGGGCCCGGGCGAGGGCGACCAGGCCTGCGGCGAGACCGGCGCCGGGCGCATGCTGGAGCCTTTGGAACTGGTCGAGGCCCTGCTGGGCGATGCCGCCGGGCCGGGCCCGGGCGTCCTGTCCGGGCGGACCGTGCTGATCACCTCCGGGCCGACCCGCGAGGCCCTGGATCCGGTCCGTTACCTCACCAACCACAGCTCCGGGAAGATGGGGCACGCCCTGGCCGCCGCCGCCCGCGATGCCGGGGCGCGGGTGCTCTTGATCAGCGGTCCCACTGAGCTGCCGGCGCCGCATGGGGTCGAGACCGTCGCCGTGGAGAGTGCCCGGGACATGCACCGGGCGGTCATGGATCGGGTCGCCGGCGCCGATATCTTCATTGCCGCGGCGGCGGTGGCCGACTACCGCCCGGAGCAGAGCGCCGGCAGCAAGATCAAAAAAACCGACAGCGAGACGGCCCTGCGTCTGGTACCCAACCCCGATATCCTGCGCGAGGTGGCGGCCCTAGAGCAGTACCGTCCCTTCACGGTGGGCTTCGCTGCTGAGACCGACGCGCTGGAGGCCCACGCCCGGGGCAAGCTGGCCCGCAAAGGGCTGGATATGATCGCCGCCAACTGGGTGGGGGCGGACCGGGGGTTTCATACCGACGACAACGCCCTGGAGGTCTACTGGCCCGGGGGCGGCCATACCAGCCTGGCCCGTGCCGACAAGCCGGCATTGGCCCGTCAACTCATTAACCTGATCACCGAGCGCTATCACCATGCCGCAACCCGTGGAACTGAAGATTCTCGATCCCCGTCTGGGCAGTGAATGGCCCCTGCCTGCGTACGCCACCGACGGCTCGGCCGGAGTGGACCTGCGCGCCTGCCTGGATGCCCCGCTGACCCTGGCGCCGGGGCAGACCGAACTGCTGCCCAGTGGCATGGCGGTGCACATGGCGGACGCCGGCATGGCCGCGACCGTACTGCCCCGCTCCGGACTGGGCCACAAGCACGGCATCGTGCTGGGCAATCTGGTGGGCCTGATCGACTCCGACTATCAGGGGCAGATCCTGATCTCCTGCTGGAACCGGGGGATCGAGCCCTTCGTGATCAATCCGGGCGAGCGGGTGGCGCAGCTGGTCTTCGTGCCGGTGCTGCGGCCGCGCTTTCAGGTGGTGGACGAGTTCACGCCTAGCACCCGGGGTGAGGGGGGCTTTGGCCATACCGGCCGGCACTGACTTCATCCGGCCTTGCGGTTGTGGGGGGCGATCACCGGGCCGGCCGACTTTGCGCACCGAGCAACGCAGCAAAAAATCGGATGAAGCGCGTGCCTGTTTGAGCGAAGCGAGTTCACGCGCGCCGATTTTTTGTGAGTAGCGCAGGGTACCCCGAAGGGGTGCGCAACTGGAGGCCGGCCCGATGATCGCCCCCCACAACCGCAAGGCAGGGCCCTGTGAAGGCGTTATAACCGAACAAGCCAGAGGACGGAAAGGACCATGAGTGAGAAGAAGGACCAGGCCCCGGGCCTGCCGGACAGCATCTTCCGCACCTACGACATCCGCGGCATCGTCACCCAGGGCTTCAATGCCGACGTGGCCCGGCTGTTGGGCCGGGCCATCGGCAGCGAGGCCGCCGACCAGGGCCAGCGGCGCGTTATCGTGGCCCGCGATGGCCGTCACTCCAGCCCGGAGCTGGTGGCGGGCCTGACCGAGGGGCTGCAACAGGTCGGGCGGGACGTCATCGACCTGGGCTGCGTCCCCACGCCGCTGATGTACTTCGCCACCCACCACCTGGGCACCGGCGCCGGGGTGATGGTCACCGGCAGCCATAATCCGCCGGAGTATAACGGCATGAAGATCATGGCCGGCGGCCGGACCCTCTCCGGGGACGACATCCAGGACCTGCGGCGGCGGGTGCATGAGGGTGACTACGCCCGTGCTGATGCCCCCGGTACCCGCGAGACGTACGACATCGTCCCGGACTATCTGGCGCGGGTGACCGGTGACGTGCGGCCCGATCGTCCGCTCAAGGTGGTCCTGGATGCGGGCAACGGCGTCGCCGGGGCAGTGGCCCCGGCGCTGTTCCGGGCGCTGGGTTGCGAGGTGGAGGCGCTTTACTGCGAGGTGGACGGGTCCTTCCCCAACCACCACCCGGACCCGGCGGAGCCGAAGAATGTCGCCGAGCTGATCGACCGGGTGCGGGCCGGTGGCGCTGACGTCGGCCTGGCCTTTGACGGCGACGGTGACCGCCTGGGGGTGGTGGACAACGAGGGCCGGATCATCTGGCCGGACCGCCAGCTAATGCTCTACGCTCAGGATGTGCTCTCCCGCCGGCCCGGTGAGCCGGTGATCTTCGATGTGAAGTGCTCAGCGCATCTGGCCCGGGTGATCCGCGAGGCGGGGGGCGAGCCCTGCATGTGGAAAACGGGGCACTCGCTGATCAAGGCCAAGCTCAAGGAGACGGGCGCACCCCTGGCCGGTGAGATGAGCGGCCACATCTTCTTCGAGGAGCGCTGGTACGGCTTCGACGACGCCCTCTACACCGGCGCCCGTCTGCTGGAGATCCTGGCCCGCCGGGCAGGCAGCAGCGCCGAGGTCTTCGCCGCCCTGCCCGACGCGGTGAGCACCCCGGAGTTGCGGGTGAACCTGGAGGAGGGGGAGCCGACGCCGCTTATGGAGCGCCTGCTGGCGGCCGGCCGCGAGCGGTTCACCGATGCCACACTGCACACCATCGACGGCCTGCGGGTGGAGTTCCCCGACGGCTGGGGCCTGATCCGCAGCTCCAACACCACGCCGAGCCTGGTGCTGCGCTTCGAGGCCGACGACGAGGCCGCGCTGGAGCGGATCAAGGCGGCGTTCCGCGCCCTGCTGGAGAGCATCCGGCCGGGGCTGTCGCTGCCTTTCTAAACTTCCGGTGGGGCACTGCGCTGGGGCTATCCCAGCGGCAACCCCACCGCAAGCCTTAAAGCCCCGCCGCCTTTCAAAAAAACCCCGGCCCGCCAAGCAGCGGACCGGGGCCACACAGGAAGGGGATCAACCCCTTTGAGTCACCTGTGTTGCTTCAGGACACCTTCGGGTCGAGCTCGCCGCTGGCGTAGCGCTCCACCATGTCCATCAGACCAATGGGCTTGATCTTGGAAGCCTGACCGGCACTGCCGAAAGCCTCGTAGCGGGCCTTGCAGATGTCCTTCATGGCTTCCGTGGCCGCCTTCAGGAACTTGCGCGGATCGAAGTTGGACGGGTTCTCCGCCAGATGCCGGCGCACCGCACCGGTGGCGGCGAGACGCAGATCCGTGTCCACATTCACCTTACGCACCCCGTGGCGGATCCCCTCCTGGATCTCCTCCACCGGCACCCCATAGGTCTCCGGCATCTCCCCGCCGAACTGGTTGATGATCTCCAACCACTCCTGCGGCACCGAGGAAGAGCCGTGCATCACCAAGTGGGTGTCCGGGATGCGCGCATGGATCTCCTTGATCCGCTCAATCGCCAGAATATCCCCTGTCGGCGGACGGGTGAACTTGTACGCGCCGTGGCTGGTGCCGATCGCGATCGCCAACGCATCCACGTGGGTCTCGCGCACGAACTGCGCCGCCTCCTCCGGATCGGTCAGCATCATCTCCTTGGACAGCTTGCCTTCGGCACCGGAGCCGTCCTCCTCGCCGGCCTCGCCCGTCTCCAACGAGCCCAGACAGCCCAGCTCGCCCTCCACCGAGACCCCGCCGGCATGGGCAATCTCCGAGACCGTACGGGTCACCCGGGCGTTGTACTCATAGTCCGAGGGGGTCTTCATGTCCTCGCGCAGGGAGCCGTCCATCATCACCGAGGTGAAGCCGCTCTGGATCGAGCGCAGGCACACCGCCGGCGAAGCGCCATGGTCCTGGTGGATGCACAGCGGGATATCCGGGTACTGCTCCACCGCCGCATGCATCATGTGGCGGAAAAAGGGCTCGCCGGCGTACTTACGCGCCCCGGCGGAACTCTGCAGGATCACCGGGCTGTCCGTCTCCCGGGCCGCCTCCATGATGGCGTGAAATTGCTCCATATTGTTGGCGTTGAATGCCGGCATGCCGTAGCCGTGCTCGGCGGCATGGTCCAGCAACTGTCGCAGCGTGATGAGCGCCATGGTTTTCCTCCGTTACCAAGAATAGCGGCCTGCACCTCAGGCCGGGATACCGGGTTTCACGCCGGCCCCAAAAAAGGGACCGGCCAGGTTTCCGTCGTTGCCTAATGCCCCGTGCCGTTCAACAGGTCACCCACCTTCACCACCTTCATGGTGTTGGTGCCACCGGCCACCCCCATCCGACTGCCGAAGGTCAGCACCAGGTGGTCCTCCTCCGTCACCAGCCGCTTCTCCCGCAGCGTCTGGACCAGGCGCTGGCGCACGCTGTCGGCATCGCCCTGGGTCGGGTCGAAGGCGATGGGGTAGACCCCGCGGTAGAGGGTGACCCGGCCCTGGGTCTCCGGGTGCCGGGTCAAGGCATAGATCGGGATGCCGGAGCGGATACGGGACATCCAGAGTGCGGTGGTGCCCGATTCGGTGAGGGCGATGATCGCCTTCACCGGCAGGTGGTTGGCGGTGTACATGGCCGCCATGGCCACCGCCTCCTCGGAGCTGCCGAAGCGGCACTCCAACCGGTGGCCGGACTCGGTGGCGGCCCGGCTCTTCTCCGCCTCCCGGCAGACCCGGTCCATGGCCGCCACCGCCGCGTCGGGATATTCACCGGCCGCGGTCTCCGCCGAGAGCATCACCGCATCGGTGCCGTCAAGGACGGCGTTGGCCACGTCGAAGACCTCGGCGCGCGTGGGCAGCGGGCTCTCGATCATGGACTCCATCATCTGGGTCGCCGTGATCACCACCCGGTTCAGGTCGCGGGCCTGGTGGATCAGTTGTTTCTGGACCTGCGGCAGCGCGGCATCGCCGATCTCCACGCCCAGGTCGCCGCGGGCCACCATGATGGCGTCGGCAGCCTGGATGATCTCGGTCTGGCAATCCAGCGCCTCGGCGCGCTCGATCTTGGCGATGATCCCGGCGTTGCCACCGGCGGCCTGCAGCAGTTCACGGGCCCGCTCCACATCCGCCGCCTCGCGCACGAACGAGACCGCCAGATAGTCGGCCCCCAGTTCCACCGCGGTACGGATATCCGCCTCGTCCTTGTCGGTCAGCGCCTCCGCGGAGAGGCCGCCGCCGAGGCGGTTCAGCCCCTTGCGGTTGGACAACCGGCCGCCGGTGGCGACCCGGCAGTGGATGGCCGTGTCGCTGACCGACTCCACCTTGAGCAGTACCCGGCCGTCGTCCAGAAGCAGGACGTCGCCCGGCTCCACATCCCGGACCAGCTGGGGATAGGCCACCCCGACGCGCTCCGTGTCACCGGCATCCTTATCCAAAGCGGTGTCGAGGGTGAATGGTGCGTCCTCCTCGAGGTCCACCGCGCCGTTACGGAAGCCCTCGATGCGGATCTTCGGACCTTGCAGGTCGGCCAGCACCCCGACCTCACGGCCGGCCTCCCGGGCCGCCTGACGGACAGCCTCCACCCGCCGGCGGTGATCGTCCACCGTGCCGTGGGAGAAGTTGATGCGGACCAGGTCGATCCCGGCCTTCACCAGCCGGGTGGCCATCTGCGGGCCGTCGGAGGCTGGCCCGAGGGTGGCGATGATCTTGGTGCGGCGGGGCAGGGGCATCGTCGCTACTCCCGGCCCGGGGCAGTCGCCCGGGCCTGATTGACGGAGGTGATGGCGGGCGCCTCAGTCACTGGCGCGGGCCTCAAGCATGGCCACGGCCGGCAGGGTCTTGCCCTCCAGGAACTCCAGGAAGGCGCCGCCGCCGGTGGAGATGTAGGAGATCCGGTCGGCCAGCCCGTACTTTTCCACCGCGGCCACTGTGTCACCGCCGCCGGCGATGGAGAAGCCGTCGCTCTCGGCGATGGCCTCCCCCAGCTTGCGGGTACCCTCGCCGAACTGATCGAATTCGAACACCCCCACCGGGCCGTTCCAGACGATAGTGCCCGCCTCGCGCATCATCCCGGCGTAGCGCTGGGCGGTCTCGGGGCCGATGTCGAAGATCATGTCCTCGTCGTCCACCTCGTCCACCCGCTTGACCACCGCCTGGGTGTCGGCGCTGAACTCGCGGCCCACCACCACATCGGTGGGGACGGGGATCTCGCCGCCGTTGGCACGGGCGGTGTCCATCAGCTGGCGGGCCTTATCCACCAGGTCCGCCTCGTACAGGGACTTGCCCACCGGGTGGCCGGCCGCGGCGATAAAGGTGTTGGCGATGCCGCCCCCGACAATCAGCTGATCCACCTTCTCGGACAGGGTCTCCAGCACGTCGAGCTTGGTGGAGACCTTGGAGCCGCCGACGATGGCGGTCATCGGCCGGGCCGGGGCCTCCAGCGCCTTGCCCAGGGCCTCGAGCTCGGCCGCCAGCAGTGGGCCCGCGCAGGCCACCGGGGCGTACTGCCCAACGCCGTGGGTGGAGGCCTGGGCACGGTGGGCGGTGCCGAAGGCATCCATGACATAGACGTCGCAGAGGGCCGCCATCCGTTTCGCCAGGGCCTCGTCGTTGGCCTTTTCGCCGACGTTGAAGCGGACGTTCTCGCACAGCACCGCCTGGCCCTCGGCGACCTCCACGCCGTCCAGCCAGTCCTCTGCCAGCGGTACCTCCTGACCCAACAGTGTGGCCAGGTGCTCGGCGACCGGCCGCAGCGAGGCGGCCGGGTCGGGCTCGCCCTCCTTGGGGCGGCCTAGGTGCGAGAGCAGCATCACCCGGGCACCCGACTCCAGGGCGTGACGGATGGTGGGCAGCGAGGCGCGGATGCGGGTATCGTCGGCGACCTTGCCCTCCTTCAGGGGGACATTGAGGTCCTCGCGGATCAGGACGCGCTTACCCTTCAGGTCGAGGTCGGTCATCTTAATGACGGCCATGGTGTCTCCTTGTGCTCCGTTGATTCAGATCCGGTATTTCCAGGAGCTGTAAGTGTCCTGTCACGGCGTCCGGCGCGCAAGCCGCGCCCGAATCGGGTGCCGAAACCGCGGGTTACAGGGTCTCCGTGGCCTGGACCACGGCGTCCACGGTCAGCCCGAAGTGCTCGTAGAGCGCCGGTGCCGGTGCCGACTCGCCGAAGGTGTCGATGCCGATCACCCGGCCGCGGTCGCCCAGCAGCGCCTGCCAGGGCATCGGGTGGGCCGCCTCCATGGCGATCACCGGCACCCCCGCCGGCAGCACCGCCTCGCGGTAGTCGGCCGGCTGCGACTGGAACACCTCCAGACAGGGCATGGACACCACCCGCACCCGCCGGCCCCGGTCGGCCAGCCGCTCGGCCGCCTCCACCATGATCGCCACCTCACTGCCGGTGGCCATCAGGATCAGCTCCGCCTCACCCTGCTTGGGCTCGGCCAGCACATAACCGCCGCGCCGAATCAACGCCACCTGCTCGTCGGTGCGCTGCTGCGCCACCAGCCCCTGGCGCGAGAGCGCCAGCAGACTCGGCCCGTCACGGCGCTCCAGCGCCGCCTGCCACGCCGCCTGGGTCTCAATGGCATCGCACGGGCGCCAGACATCCAGCCCCGGGATCATGCGCAGACTCCCCAGATGCTCCACCGGCTGGTGGGTCGGGCCATCCTCGCCCAGACCGATAGAGTCGTGGGTGTGGACAAAGATCTGCTGGATGCCCATCAGCGCCGCCATGCGGATGGCGTTGCGCGCGTAATCGGAGAACACCAGAAAGGTGCCGGTGTAGGGGATGAACCCGCCGTGCAGCGCCAGCCCGTTGGCAATGGCGCTCATGCCGAACTCACGCACCCCGTAGTGGAGGTAATTGCCATCGGCGTCGGCCTTCGCCCCGCCGATCACCGCGCAGTCTTCCCACTTGGTGTTGTTGGAGCCGGACAGGTCCGCCGAGCCGCCGAGCAGCTCCGGCAGGTACGGCCCCAGCCGGTTGAGCGCCTGCTCCGAGGCCTTGCGCGTGGCCACCTTGGCCGACTCGTCCACCGCCTCGGCCAGCGCCTCCTCGGCGTGCTGGGCAAACCGCTCGGGCAGCTCGCCCTTCATCCGCCGCTCAAACTCCGCCGCCATCTCCGGGTGCGCCTTGCGGTAAGCGGCCAGCCGCTCGTGCCAGGCCGCCTCCAACTGCTTGCCGCGCGCCCGCGCATCCCACCCGCTGTAGATCTCGCGCGGGATCTCAAACGGCCCGTGCTCCCACTTCAGGAACTCGCGCGTGGCCTGGATCTCCTCATCGCCCAGCGGCGCACCGTGCACCCCGTGGGTGCCACAGACGTTGGGCGCGCCAAAGCCGATCACCGTCTTGCAGCAGATCAGGCTCGGCCGGTCGGTCACCGCCCGCGCCTCATCAATGGCGCGCTTGATCGCCTCCGCATCGTGCCCGTCCACCTCGCGCACCACATGCCAGCCGTAAGCCTCAAACCGGCCCGGCGTATCGTCGGTGAACCAGCCCTCCACCTTGCCGTCAATGGAGATGCCGTTGTCGTCGTAGAAACCGATCAGCTTGCCCAGCTTCCATGTGCCGGCCAGCGAGCAGGCCTCGTGACTCACCCCCTCCATCAGACAGCCATCGCCCAGGAAGCAGTAGGTCCAGTGATCCACCAGCTCGTGGCCCGGGCGGTTGAACTGCGCGGCCAGGGTGCGCTCGGCCAGCGCCAGCCCCACCGCGTTGGCCAGCCCCTGGCCCAGCGGCCCGGTGG
This sequence comes from Alkalilimnicola ehrlichii MLHE-1, assembly GCF_000014785.1. Classification (NCBI taxonomy): domain Bacteria; kingdom Pseudomonadati; phylum Pseudomonadota; class Gammaproteobacteria; order Chromatiales; family Ectothiorhodospiraceae; genus Alkalilimnicola; species Alkalilimnicola ehrlichii. Next base: position 3,227,242 of record NC_008340.1, on the reverse strand, counting down.
TGGTCTCCACCCCCGCGGTGTAGCCGTACTCCGGGTGACCGGGGGTCCTGGAGTGCAGTTGGCGGAAGGCCTTCAGATCGTCAATGCCCAGCTCATAGCCCGACAGGTGCAGCAGGCTGTAAAGCAGCATCGAGCCGTGACCGTTGGAGAGCACAAACCGGTCCCGGTCCCACCAGTGGGGGTTGGCCGGGTTGTGGCGCAGATAGTCGTTCCACAGCACTTCGGCGATGTCCGCCATGCCCATGGGCGCGCCCGGGTGACCGGAATGGGCGCGCTGGACCGCGTCCATGGACAGGGCTCGGATGGCGTTGGCCAGATCTCGGCGTGTGGGCATGAGGGTGATCTCCCTGGGCTGGGGACGGGGCGCACGCGGTTGGCGCGCCCCGTCGGTCATGTGGCGACGGCTGGCGCAGACGCCATGCCGTCTGGTGTAAGAAACCGGCGGGCTGTCAACCCCGCCGGAAAGGGCTTCACGAGGGAAAGAAGCCCGTCACCCGACTCGGTGAGCAACGGACCGTGGCCGCTCCGACGGGCGGTCTGCACGGGCCGAGTGCTGTTCATTGAGGTGGCGCGCGAAGCGGAAAAGCCACTGTTGCGCCAGGAAAGACTGCGGGCATGGCGGTTGGGTCATGCTCGGCTCTCCTCCTGCTTGTTCAGCCGGCGACCCTCTTGGCGGGGTCTGGCCGGTCTTCGGCGATTCGTGTAATCGGTTCGCCTTTCGTGTTGCATACATAGTGGCAAAGGCGGGTGGCCATGAAAATTCAGGCCTTTTTATGGATGGCATAAGCCCGCCTTTGCCAACGGTCAGCGTGGTGTCAGCCGGCCTGGGCCATGGCCAGGGCGGTATCCAGCATGCGGTTGGAGAAGCCCCACTCGTTGTCGTACCAGGCCGTGACCTTCACCAGGTTGCCGTTGACCTTGGTCAGGCTGGCATCGTAGGTGCTGGAGGCCGGGTCGTGGTTGAAGTCGATGGAGACCAGCGGGGCGTCGTTGTAGGCGAGGATGCCCTTCAGCGGCCCCTCGGCGGCACCACGCACGATCTGGTTGATCTCCTCCACCGAGGTCTCGCGGGCGGCGGTGAAGGTCAGGTCCACGATGGAGACGTTCACCGTGGGCACGCGGATCGCATAGCCGTCCAGCTTGCCGTTCAGCTCCGGCAGTACCAGGCCGACGGCAGCGGCGGCGCCGGTGCTGGTCGGGATCTGGCTCATGGTGGCGGAACGGGCCCGGCGCAGGTCCTTATGGTGGACGTCGTTGAGGACCTGGTCGTTGGTGTAGGCGTGAATGGTGGTCATCAGGCCACGCTCCACACCGATAGCCTCGTGCAGCGGCTTGACCAGCGGGGCCAGGCAGTTGGTGGTGCAGGAGGCGTTGGAGACCACGGTGTGCTCGGGCGTGAGGGTGTCGTGGTTGACGCCGAAGACCACGGTGTTGTCCACGTCCTTACCGCCGGGGGCGGAAATCAGCACCTTCTTGGCGCCGGCCTGCAGGTGGGCGCTGGCCTTCTCCCGGGTGGTGAACAGCCCGGTGCACTCCATCACCAGGTCCACGCCCAGCTCGCCCCAGGGCAGCCGGGCCGGATCCCGCTCCGCGAGCACCCGCACCCGGTCACCATTGACGATCATGCTGTCGCCCTCCACCTGCACCTCGCCGTTGAAGCGGCCGTGAACGCTGTCGAAGCGGGTGAGGTGGGCATTGGTCTCGGCGTTGCCCAGGTCGTTGATGGCCACCACCTGGATCTCGTCCGTGCGGCCGGCTTCGTAAAGGGCGCGGAGCACGTTGCGGCCAATGCGCCCGTAACCGTTGATTGCAACTTTGATCGCCATTGTTGTCTTCCCCCTGGCTTATGGTTTCTGTTTCGCCGTGGCGGCGACCGCCGCACGGGTGTTGTGGTTGGTCGTCATGCTGACAAAACCAACACGCTGAAGGAAATTAAGGCTTGCTGATGAAAGCATAAGCCTTTCTAGGGCGTGCAGGTGCAGCATTGTCGCGGCCGGGCGGGTTGGCACCCGGCCGGCCGCGGTCGCTGGTGGAGTAAGGCGGGTCAGCGGGTGAGGCTGGCGAACAGGGTGGGCAGCTTCTCAGGCAGCCGCTGGGGGTGGTCCAGCACGGTATAGCCGCGGGGGCCGAAGAGCTGCTGGACGTACTGATCCGCGCCCGGGTCCAGGGTCAGGCAGTGGGCGTGAACGCCACGGGCCTGGAGCGCCTCCACCGCCTTGCGGGTGTCCTGGCGCAGGTACTGCGGGTCCGGCGCGTCGATGTCGGAGGGGGCACCGTCAGAGAGCAGCAGGATCAGTCGGTGGCGCTCCGGGCGGCGGGTCATATAGTGCCCGGCGTGACGTAATGCCGCACCCATGCGGGTGGAGAGCCCCGCCTCCAGACCCGCCACCCGAGCTTGGGCGGCATCGTCCCAGGGCTGGTCGAAGTCCTTGAAGCGGTGGTAGTGGACATCGTGCCGGGTCTCCGAGGCGAATCCGTGCACGGCGAAGGGGTCGCCGATGCTGTCGGCCGCCCAGGCCAGCAGCGTGGTGGCCTCGCGGGTGAGCTGGATGAGCGGGCGGTCGGAGCCGGGCAGGGTGTCATTGGCCGATTCCGACAGGTCGAGCAGCAGCAGGACCGCCAGGTCCCGCTCCTGGCGGTGGTAGCGGATGCTCACCCGGTGGTCGGGCGTGTGGCCGGTTTTCTGGTCGATGCGGGCGCGGATGGCGGCGTCCAGGTCGATCTCGTCGCCATCCTCCTGCCGGCGCTCGCGCACCAGCCCCTGGGGGATCAGGCTGTCGATCACCCGCTGCAGCCGTCGGGCCACGGGGCGGTATTCGTCCATGATTGCCTTGAGGTCGTCCGGGTCACCGGCCGGCTGGCGGCGTTCCATAAGCGTGACCCAGTCGGGCCGGTGCAGTTGCGCCTTGTAGTCCCACTCCTGGTAATGGAAGGGGGGACTGGTGGCGGGCTTGCCCTCCAGCTCATTGATACTGACCCCCTCCGGATCGCCGTCGCGGTAGAACTCGGTGTCGAGGATCCAGATCTCCTGGGCATCGTCCCCGGCCAGCTCGCAGTCCAGTTCATTGACCATCTCGATGACGCTAGGCCGGCGCCGTACCTGGGCCTCCTTGGCGGGCGCCTGCCGCGCCAGTTCGGCCTCCTCCGGCTCGGCCCAGAGGTAGCGGTTGTCGTCGCGGTAGGCCAGCGGCAGGGTTTCCAGGCGGCTCAGGGGCGGCAGCGGGCCGGCGTCCTGAAGGTGGCCAATGAGGTCGAGGCCGAGCTCCGCGGACAGCTCCCAGCCGTGGTCGCCGGCCTGGATGCGCTGGTGGAAGCGGCCGGCCAGTTGCGCTACAACCGGGTGGTCGTCCTGCCACTGGGGGTCGAGCAGCGCGAGGGCGAGCCGCTGGAGCAGCGCCAGGGTGGGGTCCTCGGCGCGGGGGGCCTCGCTGAGCAGCCGGCGCCAGAGGGGGAAGAGGCCGGGAAAGGTGGCCACGCTTAGGGCCTCTACCCGGGCATCTTCGATCAGGGCCATCAGGTAACGCTGGGCGGGGCTCAGCGCCTCGGCCTGCATCGGCGCGCCCTCGCCGAAGCCGATGTGGGCGGCGGCGTGGGCGCACTGGGCGCGGTAGACCTCCAGGCCGCGGACACTGCCCACATCGTCCATGGCGTCGGGCAGGTGCAGGGTGCCAGCCTCGATGAAGGGGCGGGCCTCGGGGCTGCCCGGTTCGGCGGCGTTGGGGCGCAGGAAGAAGTCGCGGCCCCAAAGGGCGCGCAAATAGAAGCCCAGCCGGCGCTGGACGTCCACGAAGAGCACGCCGCGGCGCTCCTGTTGCAGGACCTGCTGACTGTCGGCCGATTCCAGCGCGAAGTAGGCGGCCAGGCGGTCGTAGTCCCGGGCGTAGGCCTGCACGCCCCAGAGTGCCCAGCGGCGAAGACCGCTGAGGGTGAGCACGGCCAGCAGCTGGTCGAGGTGGGTGAACAGCGGGCGCAGGGCGCGCGGGGCGCGGCCGGAGAGTTGGTGGATCAGGGCCAGGTATTGGCGCAGCAGGTCGTCGTCGCCCAGCCGTCGGGCGGCGGTGGGCAGGCTGTCGAAGAGTAGGCCGACGACTTCGCCGCTGACCATGGAGGCCAGTTTGAGCGCGGCGCTGGCGGTGTCGGGGACGATGGCCTCGCCGGCCTCGCGCGCCACCGGGGGCATGGCCTCGAGCCAAGTGATGACGATCTCGTGGCCGCGGCCCAGGCGGTTCAGGGCCAGGGCGGCCTCCAGATAACGGGCCTGGGTGTCGGCGGACATCACCCGGGTTGCTTCGGCGAGGCAGGCGTCGAGCACCTCGGCCACCTCGCGGTGGGTGCCGCGCAGTTCATCCGCCAAGGCTTGGATTTCGGCGTTCATGACGGCCTCCTGGGGCTGGGTGGGTTGGGCCCGGCAGAGACCGCGTGCCATTCCACGGCGCCGGCCCTAATCCGTAACTGGGTGGTAGCGATCTCCGGTGCCCTAGCCTGCACCTCAACGCGCAGGGAGAGCAGACCGTTGAACCCGCTTTGCGGATTAATCCGCGGATTGTCCGGGCAGTTAACAATGACCCATTGGACACCCGATTGCGCCGGAGTCGTGATCGGGGTCGGGGCATGGCTAGCCCTTTGGGGCGGGAGGTTGCGGTCATGGGGCGTAGCCGGCCATGGATGGCCGGCTACGAGCTTACAGGGACGTACTTGCAGCGTACCCATGACCGCAACCTCCCGCCCCAAAGGGCGCCTGTACAAGGGTTACCGAAGGACCAGCCGACATAGACCTGCACCTTTCAGCACCCGTGGGATTCGCCGGCACCGCCCCAACAGGGGCCGATGTCTCTTCCAGTGCCGGCATCCCTGCTCCTCAGTCCGGAAAGTGCGTGTCCACCGCCGCTTCCAGGGTATCCCGCAGGTCGGGATCGTCGGTGATCGGGTGCACCAGCGCCATGCGGCAGGCAGCCCCGGGGGCGATGCCGCGGGCGATGAGTTGGCCGGCGTAGACCAGCAGCCGGGTGGAGATGCCCTCGTCCAGGCCGTGGCCCTTGAGGTTGCGTCCGCGCTGGCCCACCTGCACCAGGCGCTCGGCGGTGGTCCGGTCCACCCCCGCTTCGTGCACCAGGATCTCCGCCTCGGTCTCCGCCTCCGGGAAATCGAAGTGCAGGGCACCGAAGCGTTGTTTGGTGGAGGGCTTCAGGTCCTTCATCAGGTTCTGATAGCCCGGGTTGTAGGAGATGACGAGATGGAAGTCCGGATGGGCCTCCACCAGCTCGCCCTTCTTCTCCAGGGGCAGCACCCGCCGATGGTCGGTGAGCGGGTGGATCACCACCGTGGTGTCCTGACGGGCCTCCACCACCTCGTCCAGGTAGCAGATGGCGCCAATGCGGGCGGCCAGGGTCAGCGGCCCGTCCTGCCAGCGGGTGCCGTCGGCATCCAGCAGGTAACGGCCCACCAGATCGGCGGCGGTCATGTCCTCGTTGCAGGCCACGGTGACCAGCGGCCGCTGCAGCCGCCAGGCCATCCAGGAGACGAACCGTGACTTACCGCAACCGGTGGGGCCCTTGAGCATGACCGGCATCCGCGCGGCGTGCGCCGCCTCGAACAACTCGGTCTCGTCGCCCACCGGGCGGTAATAGGGTTCTTGCTTGACGGCGTATTGATCGGTATCGGTCATGGCGGTCTACCCGTTCTTCAGGCCGGCGTGGCGGGGAGGGACAGGGCGGGGTGGGCCCCCGCGCCTGGTGCAGGTCCCGGGCCCTCCCCGTGGGGCAATGCGCCGACGGTCAGCCGGGCGTTCCGCTCCAGGGGGAGGGCCTGAGGGACCCGCAGGGCATGACCGTTTACCGCGGCGTGGCGCGGTAAACGGTCATGGCGGCGCCCTGGGACTGGGCGTAGTTGTCGTAGCCGATCAGGCGGACATGGTTGTTGGGGTGCGCCTTGTGGCACGCCTCGGCCTCCGCCAGCACCCGGTCCACGTCGGTTTCGCCGAACATCGGCAGCTTCCACATATACCAGAAGTACATGTGCGCGTTCTCCGGCTCGCTGTGCTCAATGGCCGGGTTCCAGCCCTTCTCGATAATGTACTCCACCTGCCGGCGCAGTTCGTCATCGGTCATCGGCGGCAGGTACGAAAAGGTACCCAGCTTGCGGCTGGTCGGATCGGAGAGGCTGGACGGATAGTCTTGAACCTGACTCATGGGGTTCTCCTCCAAGTAATCGGTCGCTGTTTGCGTACTGTTGGGTATCGGCGGCTTAGCGGTGCGTCGTGTCCAGCTTGTCCACCGTCTCGAATTCGAACTTGATCTCCTTCCAGGTCTCCATGGCGATCTTCAGCTCGGGGCTGTGCTGGGCAGCGGCCTGCAGGATCTCCTTGCCTTCCCGCTCCAAGTTGCGGCCCTCGTTGCGCGCCTTGACGCAGGCCTCGAGCGCCACCCGGTTGGCCGCGGCGCCGGCCGCGTTGCCCCAAGGGTGGCCCAGGGTGCCGCCGCCGAACTGGAAGACGGCATCGTCGCCGAAGATGGAGACCAGCGCCGGCATGTGCCAGACGTGGATACCACCGGAGGCCACCGCGAAGACGCCGGGCATGGCGCCCCAGTCCTGATCGAAGAAGATGCCGCGGGCCCGGTCCTCGGGGATAAAGCGTTCACGCAGCAGGTCGATCCAGCCCTCGGTGGCGGCGCGGTCGCCCTCCAGCTTGCCCACCACGGTGCCGGTGTGCAGGTGGTCGCCGCCGCTCAGGCGCAGGGCCTTGGCCAGGACCCGGAAGTGGATGCCGTGGCGCGGGTTGCGGTCCATCACCGCGTGCATGGCGCGGTGGATGTGCAGCAGCATGCCGTTCTTGCGGCACCAGCGGGCGAGGCCGGTGTTGGCGCAGAAGCCGCCGGTGAGGAAGTCGTGCATGATGATCGGGGCACCGATCTCCTTGGCGAACTCCGCGCGCTCGTACATCTCCTCAGGCGAGGGGGCGGTGACGTTCAGGTAGTGGCCCTTGCGCTCGCCGGTCTCCTGCTGCGCCTTCTCGGTGGCCTCCTGGACGAACAGGAAGCGGTCGCGCCAGCGCATGAAGGGCTGGGAGTTGACGTTTTCGTCGTCCTTGGTGAAGTCCAGGCCACCGCGCAGGCACTCGTAGACCGCACGGCCATAGTTCTTGGCGGACAGACCGAGCTTGGGCTTGATGGTGCAGCCGAGCAGGCCGCGGCCGTACTTGTCCATCTTGTCCCGCTCCACCTGGATGCCGTGGGGCGGGCCGTTGCAGGTCATCACATAGGCCAGCGGGATGCGCACGTCCTCCAGGCGCAGGCTGCGCACGGCCTTGAAGCCGAAGACGTTGCCCACCAGGGAGGTGAAGACATTGACCACCGAGCTCTCTTCGAACAGGTCGATGGGGTAGGCAATAAAGGCGTAGAAGGCTTCGTCGTCGCCGGGCACGTCCTCGATCTTGTAGGCACGGCCCTTGTAATAATCCAGGTCCGTCAGCAGGTCCGTCCACACGGTGGTCCAGGTGCCGGTGGAGGACTCGGCGGCCACGGCGGCGGCGGCCTCCTCACGGGGCACGCCGGCCTGCGGCACGACCTTGAAACAGGCCAGGAAGTCACTGTCCTTGACCTGGTAGTCGGGCTCCCAATAGGTATCGCGATAATCTTTGACGCCTGCTGAATAGCTTTTGCTGGACATTGCCGGTTCTCCTCCAGGGTTCTTGCGGTTGCGGTCCGGGCGATCCCGTTTTCCCGCGTCCATGGCAGGATAACCCGGGCAAACCAAAAGAAAACTCAATCCTTCTGATTGAGGGCATAAGGAAAGTCTTATAAATTGACCCCATGAACGTCACACTTCGACAGCTGCGCGTCTTCGAATCGGTGGCCCGGCACCTGAGTTTCACCCGGGCCAGTGAGGAGCTGTTCCTCACCCAGCCGGCCGTCTCCATGCAAATCAAACAGTTGGAAAGCCAAGTCGGGCTGCCGCTGTTCGAACAGTTGGGCAAGCGCATCTATCTCACCGAGGCCGGCCGTGAGTTGGTGGGCTTCGCCCGGCGGATCATGCGCGAGCTGCGCGAGGCGCAACTGGTGATGGAGGAGCTGCAGGGGCTGAACCGGGGGCGCCTGGGCGTGGCCGTGGCTACCACGGCGAACTACTTCGCCACCCATCTGTTGGCGGCCTTCTCCCGTCGCAATCCCGGGGTCAGTTTCAGCCTGGATGTCACCAACCGCGAGGGGCTGTTGCGCCTGCTCATGGAGAATGAGCGTGACGTGGTGATCATGGGGCAGCCGCCGGAGGGGCAGGAGCTGGTGGCGGATGCCTTCATGGCCAACCCCCTGGTGGTCATCGCCAATCCCGACCATCCCTTGACCCGGGAGCACGACATCCCGCCCGAGCGCTTGCAAAACGAACTTTTCGTGGTGCGTGAGCGCGGCTCTGGTACGCGGGTGGCCATGGAGCGGTTCTTCGCCCGCCAGGGGGTGCAGCTGCAGTCCGAGATGGAGATGAGCAGCAACGAGGCCCTGAAGCAGGCGGTGCAGGCCGGGCTGGGCCTGGGTCTGGTCTCGCAACACACCCTGGCCATGGAGTTGAGTCTCGGCTGCCTGGCGATCCTGGACGTGGTCGGATTCCCGATCCAGCGCCAGTGGTACGTGGTGCATCGGGCGGGCAAGCGCCTCTCGCCGGTGGCCGCGGAGTTCCGCCGTTTCGTCCTGGAAGAGGCCGAGGACCACTGGCAGTTGCCCCAGCAGCCCACCGATAGCAGCGCCTGAGCGGCGCCACCCCGGGACCAATTGCCGCACCCGGCTTCCGCTGGGGGCTGCGATAATGCCTCCAGCCGGCAGGTCTGCCGCGGCCGGCCAAGCTATTGATAGAAAGGTTTTTTTACCCGTCCCCGGGAAGGTCTCCGGGGTCTCCCGGGAGGGCCCTTTATCGTTATGATAACCAATCCTTAATTGAATCCCGGCGCGCCGCTGTCCGCATAATCGGGCCAACCGATTCCGGGGCCGCGCCGGTATTCGCGACCCGGAAGCATGAGGAGAGAGCCATGACTGATTATAAGATCGCACCGTCCATTCTGTCCGCCGATTTTGCCCGCCTGGGGGAGGAGGTGGATAACGTCCTGTCCGCCGGGGCCGACATGGTGCATTTCGATGTCATGGACAATCATTATGTCCCCAACCTCACCATCGGGCCGCTGGTCTGCGAAGCGCTGCGCAAGCACGGGGTGACCGCGCCCATCGACGTCCACCTGATGATCAAGCCGGTGGACCGGATCATCCCCGATTTTGCCGAGGCGGGTGCTAATTACATCACGTTCCACCCGGAGGCCAGCGAGCATGTCGACCGTAGTCTGCAACTGGTGCGCGATTGCGGCTGCAAGGCCGGACTGGTGTTCAACCCGGCCACGCCGCTCGATGTCCTGAAATACGTGATGGAGAAGGTGGATATGGTGCTGCTGATGTCGGTGAACCCGGGCTTTGGCGGGCAGAAGTTTATCCCGGGCACCCTGGACAAACTGCGCGAGGCGCGGGCACTGATTGATGCCTCGGGCCGGGACATCCGCCTGGAGGTGGATGGCGGGGTGAAGGTGGACAACATCCGCGCGGTGGCCGAGGCGGGGGCCGATACCTTCGTGGCCGGCTCAGCGATCTTCGGGACGGACGATTACCGGAAAACCATCGAAAGCATGCGGGCGGAACTGGCCCAGGCCGAGCGGCCCGGGCCCACCGCCTCATAAACCAGACCGGGTGTGACCGTTCCGTAGAGGCGGCGCGCCCCGGCGTCAGGAGGAGTCAAGCATGTCCAGAAAATATCCCATCATCGCCGTGACCGGGTCCTCGGGAGCGGGGACCAGTACTGTCAAGGATGCGTTCGAGCACATCTTCCATCGTGAGCATGTGGCACCCTGCATCGTCGAGGGTGACAGTTTTCACCGGTATAACCGGCAGGAGATGAAGCAGGCGATCAAGCAGGCCAACGAAGATGGGCGCAATCTCAGCCATTTTGGCCCGGAAGCGAACCTGTTCGACAAGCTCGAGTCCACCTTCCGCGAGTACTCGGAGACCGGCAGCTGTGAGCGGCGCTACTATGTGCACAATGACGAGGAGGCCGAGCACCGCGGGGTGGCCCCGGGCGAGTTCACCGCCTGGGAGCGGGTGGAATCGGGTACCGATCTGCTCTTCTACGAGGGGCTGCACGGCGGGGTCGTCACCGAGGAGGTGGATGTGGCCCGGTGGGTGGACTTGCTGATCGGGGTGGTGCCTATCGTCAACCTCGAGTGGATCCAGAAGATCCACCGCGACCAGGCGGAGCGGGGCTACGCGGCGGAGAAGACCGTGGACACCATCCTGCGCCGGATGGAGGACTATGTCACCTGCCTGACGCCGCAGTTCTCGCGCACCGACATCAACTTCCAGCGCGTGCCCACGGTGGACACCTCCAACCCCTTCATCGCGCGGGATATCCCCACGCACGATGAGAGTTTCGTGGTGATCCGCTTCCGCAAGCCGGAGAAGTTCGGGATCGACTTCCCCTACCTGCTGAACATGATCAAGGACTCCTTCATGTCTCGGCGCAACACCATCGTGGTGCCGGGGGGCAAGATGGGGTTCGCCATGGAGCTGATCCTCACCCCCATCATCCACGATCTGGTGGAGCGACGCACCCGCCTGACCTGATTGTGGCGCTGGCAGGTCATGGCAGGCGGCCCGTCATCATGGCGGGCCGTTTGCGTTATCGGGCCTGGACCTCACCGAGAAAGCGGTCGAAACAGGCGCAGAGCCAGGGGATGGTCTCGTTGAGATCGTGCCCGGCATTCAGCACATGCAGCCGGGCCCGGTGTTCCCGTGCCAGCCGAATGCCGTTGTCCACCGGCACGATGTCGTCATTCCAGCCGTGGACCACGGTCATCTGCCGGGCCTGGCAGTGGGGCTGCGCCGGGTAGCCCGGCAGGTAGAGGGCGGGGGCCAGCAGGAACAGCCCGTCCACGGGGATGGTGGCGGCGGCCACGGCCGAGACATAACCGCCCATGCTGGAGCCGACCAGCACCAGCGGCCGGGACCGCGCCTGCGGTGCCAGTGCCAGTAGCTGGCGCACCCGCTCATCGGGGTCATGGGTGTGGCTGTAGTCGGGGCTTTCCACCTGGAAGCCGGCGGCGCGGGCCACCTCCGCCAGGGCGGTGATCTTGCGGCCCCAGGGGCCGGATTCCTTGCCGTGGGCGAAGAATACCGTGGGTGGGGATGATGCCATGCCTTCCTCCAAGTCCCGTGGGCCGCCCCGGCACCCATCGTCCGGCCGCTAGCGGTTGGTCAATCGCAGTTCGATGCGCCGGTTGCGGGCCCAGGCCTCCGGGGTGTCGCGGTCGTCCACCGGATGGTATTCGGCGAAGCCGGCGGCGGCCAGCCGTTCCGGCGGGATGCCCTGGTCCATCAGGTAGCGCACGATGGTCTGGGCGCGGGCGGTGGAGAGCTCCCAGTTGGACGGGAACTCGGCGGTGCGGATGGGGCGGCGATCGGTGTGGCCCTCCACTTGCAGGACCCAGTCCAGGTCGTCCGGGATGCGCCCGCGCAATTCGTGCAGGGTGGTGGCCAGCCCCTCGAGCTGCTCCCGGCCCTCGCCACCGAGATCCGCCGAGGCGGTAGCGAACAGCAGCTCGGACTGGAACAGAAAGCGGTCGCCCTCAATCCGGATGTCCGGGTGATCACCCAGTACCTCGCGCAGCCGACCAAAGAACTCCGAGCGATAGCGGGCCAGTTCCTGCACCCGCTCCGCCAGCGCCAGATTGAGGCGCTGGCCGAGATCGCGGATCTCGGCGCGCTGGGCCGCGGCGGTGGCCTCGCTGAGGTCGAGTGCCTCGGACAGGGCGGTGAGCTGCTCTCTCAGGGCGATGATCTGCCGGTGCAGCCGGTCGATGCGGGCGGCCTGTTCGTCGGTGAGGGCGCGCTCGCGGGCCAGGTCCGCCTCGCGGCCGGCCAGCCGGTCCCGAAGCTCCGCGCGGCGCGCCGCCGCCTCGTCCAGGGCCTCCTCCTGATCGGCCAGACTGTCCTCGAGGGCGGCCTGCTGTGCCTCCAGGGTGCTGACCCGGGCGCGTGCCTGATCGCGCTCGGCGAGGGTGGCGACCAGCCGGGCCTCCAGCTCGGCCAGCTCCTCCTCCACCCCGGCACGCTCCTCCCGTTCCAGGGCGATGATCTCGGTGAGGGCGTCGATATCGGCCTGCAGCCGTGCCAACGCCGCCTCGCGCCCGGACAGGGCGTCGCTGAGGACGTACTGGGCCACCATGAACAGCGACAGCACGAAGACGAACAGCAGCAGCAGGGTGGCCAGGGCGTCCACGTAGCCCGGCCAGATGTTCAGCCCCCGGCGTCGGCGGCGGGTGTCCTCAAGCATCGCGGCCTCCGGCCCCGCGGCTGCCGGCCAGGGTGCGAGCCAGCAGCCGGATCTCGCTGCGCAGCTCATCGGTCAGTTGGGTGCGGTGGGTGGGCATGTCCTCCAGCAGCCGCATCAGGCAGGTGTCCATGTTGCGCAGGTGGTGCATGAGCGTCTCATCGACGTGGCCGTGGCGCTGGTCCTCAGCGCGTTGCATGGTCCGCTGCAGCTTGTCCAGGCTGTCGGCGGTCTGCTCCAGCAGGGCCTCGATGTAGGCCGGGACTGCCTGCTCGCCGTCGGCCACCGTGCCACCGGTGCTGACGTAGCCGGAGAGCCACTCCTCCAACTCGTTGTAGAAGCGGTTCTGGGCGTGGCCGGTCTGCAGGTCGACAAAGCCGAGCACCAGGGCGCCGCCGAGCCCGAACAGCGAGGAGCTGAAGGCGGTGCCCATGCCGGCAAGCGGCTCCTGCAGACCATCGCGCAGCGCGGCAAACAGGGACGCCGCCTCCTGGCCCTCCGGCGACAGCCCGGCGAGTACCGAGCCGATGGCCCCCAGGGTGTCGAGCAGGCCCCAGAAGGTGCCCAGCAGACCGAGAAAGATCAGCAGCCCGATGAAGTAGCGGGAGAGGTCGCGGCTGTCGTCCAGGCGGCCACGCACGCCGTCCAGCAGGGTGCGCGCAGCCAGCGTGGAGAGCCGTGGCCGCTCCCCGCGCCGGCTCATGGTGTGGCGCAGGGCCTGCAACGGGCTGGCGCGCGGGCCCGGACCCTGGTCCGAATAGCCCTGACGCATGCCGTCCACCCAGCGGGCCTCGGGGGCCAGGATGACCACTTGGCGCACGTTGATGGCCAACCCCACCAAGAGGGCCATCAGGATCATGCCGTTGAACACCGGGTTGGCGAGCAAGGCATCCAGCAACGGGACCCAGAGCAGCGCACAGACGGCGCCCACCGCCACAATGAATAGGGCCATCCAGTTGAGTACGCGGGTGGGAGGTGTCATCAGCGGGGCTCCTGGTTAACCATTCCGCCACAACGTAGCGGGATTCGGTCGGCGAAAAAAGTACTTGAGAGCGCGGTTTACCGCCGCGCCATCCGAATGGATGACTTCAGCCACAGGGGGGGCTTGTGGGAGAATAGCGACTGAAGATGAACAGGAGTTGACCCGTGACCAAGCTGCCGCCCGAACCCTCGCTGCCGCCGCAGCCGGAGAAGCCCGACCCCTCCGAGTGCTGTGGCAGCGGCTGTATCCCCTGCATCATGGATCTGTACGAGGAGAAGCTCGCCGAGTGGGGCGAGGAAGTGGCACGGATCAAGGCCGAGCATGAGCGGGCCGTGCGCCGCGCCCGTGAGGCCGGGGGGGTGGATGCATGAGCGCTTATCCCCGGACCCGCATGCGGCGGCTGCGCGCCGACGCCTTCTCCCGCCGGCTGGTGCGGGAGACACGGCTGAGTGTGGATCAGTTGATCCTGCCGCTGTTCGTGCTCGAGGGTGACGATCGTCGCGAGGCGGTGGCCTCCATGCCCGGGGTGGAGCGGCGCTCCATCGACCTGACCCTGCGCCACCTGGAGGAGATCGTCGGGTTGGGGATCCCGGCGGTGGCGCTGTTCCCGGTCATCCCGCCGGAGCACAAGAGTGAGGATGCCCGTGAGGCGGCCAATCCGGTGGGCCTGGCTCCGCGGGCCGTGCGCGCCATCAAGGAGCACTTCCCCGAGCTCGGTGTGATCACCGACGTCGCCCTAGACCCCTACACCAGCCACGGTCAGGACGGGCTGATCGACGAGGAGGGCTACGTCCTCAACGACGAGACGGTGGAGGTGCTGGTCCGCCAGGCGCTCTGCCATGCCGATGCCGGTGCCGACGTGGTGGCGCCCTCCGATATGATGGACGGACGCATCGGCGCCATCCGCGACGCGCTGGAGGCGCATGAGCACCGCAATGTGCGCATCCTGTCCTACGCCGCCAAGTATGCCTCCAGCTTCTACGGCCCCTTCCGGGATGCCGTGGGCTCGGCCTCGGCGCTGAAGGGTGCGGGCAAGCAGACCTATCAGATGGATCCGGCCAACAGCGACGAGGCCCTGCACGAGGTGGCCCTGGATCTGGATGAGGGCGCCGATATGGTGATGATCAAGCCGGGGCTGCCCTATCTGGATATCATCCGCCGGGTGCGGGATGAGTTCGGGGTGCCGACCCTGGCCTACCAGGTGAGCGGCGAGTACGCCATGCTCAAGGCCGCGGCACAGAACGGCTGGCTGGACGAGCGGGCCTGTGTGCTCGAGGCATTGACCAGCCTCGTGCGCGCCGGTGCCCACGGTATCCTTACCTACCATGCGGAGGCGGCGGCGCGCTGGTTGCAGAAGGGGGCTTAGCGGCGATCAGCCCAAGCTCTACTTTATCAAGCGCTTTCCCCTGCTGTAGTATTCAAGGCCCGGCAGACACCCGGAATCCGGGCCCATGAAAAGCTACTTCTCATCCATCTTTGGGCGCTCGCCTGTCAGCCCCCTGCAGCACCATATGGCCAAGGTGCTGGATTGTGCCGAGGCGCTGGTGCCCCTTTTCAAGGCGGTCTCCGAGGGCGACTACAACGCCGTGGCCACGGCCCAGCAGCGGGTCACCGACCTTGAACGCGAGGCCGACGCCCTTAAGAAGGAACTGCGCAACAAACTGCCCCACAGCATGTTCATGCCTTTCGACCGAGCCGACTTCCTCGAACTGCTGCGTGCCCAGGACCGCATCGCCAACAAGGCCAAGGACATCGCCGGCCTGGTGCTGGGTCGCAAAATGCAGCTCCCGGAGCCGCTGGTCGATCCCTTCATGGATTTTCTCAACCGCGCCATCGATGCCTCCCGCCAGGCCAAGAACACCGTGGACCAGCTGGACGAGCTGGTGGAGACCGGTTTCCGCGGCGCCGAGGTGGAGGTGGTGCAGGAAATGCTCGACAAGCTGGACGCCATCGAGCATGACACCGACCGTATGCAGGTCCAGCTGCGCAGCCTGCTGCAGAAGCTGGAGCCACGCATCCCCCCCGTCGATGTCATGTTCCTCTACCAACTGATCGAACGGGTGGGGACCCTGGCGGACCGGGCCCAGCAGACCGGAAGCCGACTGCAAATCCTGATGGCCCGCTGAGGGAGCGCCAGCCACGCATGGAATACGGTGTCGTATACCTGGTGTTGGCCGCCGCCTTCGGGCTGTTCATGGCCTGGGGCATCGGGGCGAACGATGTGGCCAACGCCATGGCGCCCTCCGTGGGCTCGAAGGTGCTCACTATCCGCCAGGCGGTGGTGGTGGCGGCGATCTTCGAGTTCGCGGGGGCCGTCCTGGCCGGGGGTGAAGTCACCGCCACGGTGCGCAGCGGCATTGTCGACGCCGGCCTGATGGAGGACTCGCCGGAGGTGCTGGTCTTCGGCATGCTGGCGGCCCTGGCGGCCGCCGGTACCTGGCTGCTGGTGGCCTCGAAGAAGGGCTGGCCGGTCTCCACCACCCACTCGATCATCGGCGCGCTGGTCGGTTTCGCCATCGCCGCTGTCGGCTGGAGCGCCGTGCAGTGGGGGGTGGTGGGCACCGTGGTGGCGAGTTGGGTGGTGTCGCCGGTGCTGGCGGGTATCGCCAGTTTCCTGCTCTTCCGCAGTGTCCAGTACCTGGTCTTTGACACCCCCGATCCGCTCCGCGCGGCCCGCGTCTGGGTGCCGGTCTACATCGGCCTGACGGGCTTTGTCATCGCCTCGGTCACCCTGCTCAAGGGCCTGGGTCATCTGGGGCTGGAGATCAGCGAGGCGCAGAGCTATGGCTACTCACTGTTCTTCGCCGTGGCACTGTGGCTGGTGGGCAAGGGCTTGGTGGCGCGCATCGGGGTCGACCCCAGCGCCGATCGGGATTTCCACTTCGCCTCGGTGGAGCGGGTCTTCGGTGTGCTGATGGTGGTGGTGGCCTGTGCCATGGCCTTCGCCCACGGCTCCAACGATGTCGCCAACGCCATCGGGCCGGTGGCGGCGGTGGTCAGTGTGGTGACCAGTGATGGCGACGTAACGGCCCAGGCCGAGCTGCCCCTGTGGATCCTGCTGCTGGGCGGTGGTGGCATCGTCGCCGGCCTGTTTATGCTGGGCCACCACGTGATCGCCACGGTGGGCAGCAATATCACCCAGCTCACCCCCAGCCGGGGCTTCGCCTGCGGTCTGGCCACCGCCGGCACGGTGGTCTTCGCCTCCGGTTTCGGCCTGCCCATCTCCACCACCCAGACCCTGGTGGGCGCGGTGCTCGGTATCGGCCTCGCCCGCGGTATTGCGGCGCTGAACCTGCGCGTGGTGGGTGGTGTGTTCATGTCCTGGCTGGTGACCCTGCCGGCGGGCGGCATCCTGGCGGTCTTCTTCTTCTATCTGCTGATGCTGGCCTTTGGCGGCTGACCCGGGGCCTGTCCTGGCCACTGGCGCATCGCGGCCGCGGTCCGGTTACAATCCCTGGCGCAACTATGCCAGCCCGGGAGTGGTTATGACGGACCGTTATGCCGTGATGGGCAACCCCATCGAGCACAGCAAGTCGCCCGAGATCCACCGGATGTTCGCCGAGCAGACCGGCCAGGCCATCGCCTACGAGCGGATGCGGGTGCCGCTGGAGGGCTTCGAGCCGGCGGTGCGCGCCTTCTTCGCCAGCGGCGGGAAGGGGCTGAACATCACCGTCCCCTTCAAGGAGCAGGCTTGGGTCCTGGTCGACCGGCGCGCGCCCCGTGCCGAGCGGGCCGGGGCAGTGAACACCCTGCTGGCGGAGGCCGGCCGGCTGGTGGGGGACAACACCGACGGCACCGGTCTGGTGCGGGATCTGACCGTGAACCACGGTGCCGCGCTGCAGGGACGGCGGGTGCTGGTCATTGGCGCGGGCGGTGCGGTGCGCGGGGTGCTGCCGGCCCTGCTGCCCGAGGCGCCCGGTGAGGTGGTGATCGCCAACCGCACGGTGGCGCGGGCGGAGGCCCTGGTGGAGCTCTTCGCCGACCAGGGCCGGTTGTCCGCGGTGGGGTTCGACCGCCTGCAAGGGCCTTTCGACGTGGTGATCAACGGCACCTCCGCCGGGCTGGCCGGTGAGCTGCCGCCGCTGCCCGACGATCTGCTGGCGCCGGGCGCCACCTGCTACGACATGGTCTACGGGGATCAGCCCACCCCCTTCGTGCGCTGGGCCCGGGCGCACGGCGCCGCAATGGCGGTGGATGGCCTGGGCATGCTGGTCGAGCAGGCTGCGGAGTCCTTTCTGATCTGGCGCGGGGTGCGTCCGGAGAGCGCACCGGTGATTGCGGCGTTGCGGCCCGAGTGATGCGCACCCTGATCACCGGCGGCATCCGCTCGGGAAAGAGCCGCTACGCCGAGCAGCTGGCCCGGGGCTGCGGGTGGCCGGTGACCTACCTGGCCACCGCCCGCCAGAGCGATGATACCGAGATGGCCGAGCGGATCCGCCGCCACCGGGAGCGCCGCCCCCCCGAGTGGCGCTCCCTGGAAGTGCCGGAGGCGCTGGCCGAGGGCCTTGGCCAGGCCGCCGGCGAAGGGCGTTGCCTGCTGGTGGACTGCCTGAACCTGTGGGTCTCCAACCTGCTGCTGGCCGGCGAGGCGCGCTTGGCCACCGAGCAGGCGCGGCTGCTGGAGGTGCTGCCCACGCTGCCGGGCCGGATCATCCTGGTCAGCAACGAGGTGGGCATGGGCCTGGTCCCCCCCAACCCCCTGGGCCGGCGCTTCTGTGATGCCCTGGGGGAGCTCAATCAGGCGGTTGCGGCCCGCTGCGAACAGGTGGTGTTCACGGTGGCGGGCCAGCCCCTGACCATTAAGTAAACCCGGCCTCCTGGAAGGTGGCCATCTCCCGGTAGAGCGCGCAGGCCATGCGCAGCAGCGGGACGGCGGCCGCAGCCCCGGTGCCCTCGCCCAGGCGCATCCCCAGGTCGAGCAGCCCCTCGGCCGCCAGCGTCTGGAGCAGGCGGGTGTGGCCGGGTTCGGCGGAGTGGTGGCCAAAATGCAGCCAGTCCCGCACGCCCGGGTTCAGCCGCACCGCCGTCAGCGCCGCCACCGTGGCGATAAACCCGTCCACCAGCACGGGGCTGCGGGCCTGGGCCGCGGCGATGAAGGCACCGGTGAGGCCGGCGATCTCCAGCCCGCCCACCCGGCGCAGGGCCTCCAGCGGCGACGCCAGGTGGGGCCCATGCCGGTGCAGGGCCTGATCGATGACCGCCCGCTTCCGCTCCACCCCCGCCGCGTCCAGCCCGGTGCCCGGGCCGGCCAGCTCGCTGCCCAGCCCCAGCAGGGCCCCGCCCAGCGCGGCGGCCGCCGTGGTGTTGCCGATTCCCATCTCGCCGCCAATGAACAGGTCGCAGTCGCCGGCCCGCCGGAAGGCCCGCCGCCCCTCCTCCAGAGCCGCGGCGACGGTCTCCCGGTCCATCGCCGGCCCGGTTCGCATGTTCGCCGTGCCGCGCGCCAGTCGGGCGTCCACCACGGCCGGCAGGGCGGGCAGGGGTTCGAGGGTGCCGAGGTTGATGACCTCCAGCCCCGCCCCCAGTTGGCGCGCCAGCACGGCGATGGCCGCATCGCCGGCGGAGAAGCGCCGTACCATACCCGCGGTCACGGCCTGCGGGACGCTGGAGATTGCCTCGGCGCAGACGCCGTGGTCGGCGGCGAAGACGCTGATATGGACCCGCTCCACCTGGGGTTCGGGCCGGCCCTGCTGGGCAGCCAGCGTTGCGGCTAGCGCCTCCAGCCGGCCCAGCGAGCCGGGCGGCTTGATCAGGGTGTCCAGCCGGCGCCGGGCGCGCGCCGCCAGGGCGGTGTCGGGTCGTGGCGGTGGGGTGTGCCACCAGGGCGTGTCGCTCATTGCGCTGTGGACTCCTTCAGTGGGGTATGAAGATGGGCACACCGCCCACCTGGCCGCGGGCCAGGCGCTGGCCGTAAAGCCGTTCCAGCGCCTCCGGGACCAGCATACGGTCGGTGGCGCCCCAGCAGGCCTGGCCATCGGGGTAGAGGAGCAGCAGGTGGTCGCAGTGGCGGGCGGCCAGGTTGACGTCGTGCAGGGAGAGCACGGCGGCGCCGTCCCGGGCCACTTCCTCGTGGATCAGGGCCAGCACCCGGGACTGGTGGTGCAGATCCAGGTGGTTGGTGGGTTCGTCCAGCAGGTAGAGCTCCGGGGTCTGGGTGAGGGCGGTGGCGATGGCCAGGCGCTGGCGTTCACCGCCGGAGAGGGTGGCGATCAGCCGGTGCTCCAGGTGCGCCAGGTCCACCCGCGCCAGCGCCCCGCGGGCGATGGCCAGGTCCTCGGGGGATTCCACATCCCAGGCACGCAGGTAGGGATGACGGCCGATCAGCGCCGTCTCCAGCACCGTGGCGGGAAAGCCGTCGTGGTGGTCCTGGAAGACCAGGGCCATCCGCCGGGCCACGGCCTGACGGCCCAGCTCGGCCAGCCGGGTGCCCGCCAGGCGTACGCTGCCCCGGCGCGGCGCGCGCAGCCCGGCCAGGGTGTGCAGCAGTGTGGTCTTGCCGACCCCGTTGGGGCCGAGGATCCCCCAGCACTGACCGGGGTGCACGGCCAGGTCCAGCGGTTCGCCCGACTCGCGCTCGGGGATGTGGATGACCAGATCGTGCAGGCTCAGCAGCGGCGTGGCCATGTCAGCGGCTCCGGTGCAGCAGGTAGAGGAAGACAGGTACACCGAGCATCGCGGTGATCACCCCCACCGGCAGTTGCTCCGGGGCGATGAGGGTGCGCGCCAGGGTGTCGGCCAGGGTGAGCAGTATGCCCCCGGCCAGGGCCGACGCCGGGAGGATGATCCGCTGGTCGTTGCCCAGCACCAGGCGCAGCATGTGCGGGACGATCAGGCCCACAAAGCCGACGCTGCCGGCCACGGTGACGGCGGTGGCCGTGAGCAGGGAGGCGGCCAGGTAGACCGTCCACTCCAGGGGGCGGACCCGCACGCCCAGGGCGGCCGCCTGCAGGCTGCCCCGGGCGAGCACGTTGAGGCTGCGGCCCAGCGGCCAGGCGCAGAGCAGGGCGAACACCAGCACCCCCAGGGGCACCCGGGGATCGCGGGCGTGGGAGAGGTCGCCCATCAGCCAGAAAAGCATGCCGGGCAGCTCCTGGGTGGGGCTGAGGGCGAGGATGAAATTGATGCTGGCGCCCCAGCCGGCGGCCACCACCACGCCGGTCAGCAACAAGCGGGTGGGGGTCCAGCTGCCGGTGCCGTGAGCGAGCCCGAAGACCAGCAGGGTGGAGGCCAGTGCACCGGCGAAGGCGGCGCCGGAGACCAGCGCCATGCCGAGGCCGGCCAGCATGGCCAGCAGGGCGCCCACGGCCGCGCCACCGGAAAGGCCCAGGACATAGGGGTCGGCCAGCGGGTTGCGCAGCAGCACCTGCATCAACGCCCCGGCCACTGCCAGCAGGCCGCCGGTGGCGAAGGCGGCCAGGGCGCGGGGCAGGCGCAGTTCCCGAACCAGGGTGTTGTGCAGCGGCAGCCCCTCGCCGCGCAGCCCGGCCCAGACCTCGGCCGGCGTCAACGCCACGCTGCCCACCGCGATGGCCAGCAACAGGCTGGCCAGGCCGGCGCACCCCAGGACGGCCACGATGGCGGGCAGTCGGGTCACTGCCAGCTACTCCGGCCGGCGCCCACGGGCGGTCTCCAGCGCCTCGCAGAGCAGCCGCGTGCCCTCGAGGATGCGCGGCGTGTGGCGCTGGAGCAGCGAGGGGGGGATGAAGAAGAGGTTGTCGCGCTGTACCGCCGTACTCGCCGGCCAGGCCCGCCACTCGTCCACCCAGTCCTCGCGCTCCTCGCCCATGCCGCTGGCCAGGATGGCCTCCGGGTCAGCGCCGAGCACGCTCTCGCGGTCCACCTTGGGGGTCAGGCGGTCACTGTCGCCAAAGACATTCCACCCGCCGCAGAGGGCGATGGCCTCGCCAATCAGGTGCTCGTCGTTCACGGTCATCAGCGGCTGATCCCAGATCTGGTAGTAGAGCGAGACCCGGTCGCGGTCAGCATACTGCCGGCGCAGCGCCGCCACCTCATCCCGAAACCCGTCGGCCGCCTCCGCCCCGGCCTGTTCCCGGCCGGCGAGCCGGCCCAGGCGCTCCAGGGCCCGGGCCACGTCCTCGAAGCGGCGCGGTTCGCTGACGTAGACCGTCAGCCCGAGGGCCTCCAGGCGTTCCACGTGGGCGCGGGGGTTGCCGCTGCGCCAGGCCACCACCAGGTCGGGCGCCTTGGCGAGCACGCGCTCCACGTCGATGCGGTTGTAACCGCCCACCCGGGGGATGGCCTCGGCCTCCGGCGGGTAATCGCTGAAGTTGACCGTGCCGACGATGAGTGCCCCGGCGCCGACGGCAAAGAGCTGTTCGGTGATGTGGGGGGCCAGGCTGATGATGCGGGGCTCGGCGGCCTGGACACAGATCTCCCGCTCCAGGTCGTCGCGTACGCAGCGGGGTTCGGCAGCGGGCCCTTGCGCTGCGCCAGTGGCCGCCCATAGCAAGAGGGCCAGGCCGGCCAGCAGTCCGGGCAGGCGGCGGCGACGTGCGGGTGTGGCGGTATCGGGCATGACTCGGGCTCCCTCGGCGTCGCCCTCCGCGACGCGTGGTATGGCGCACCCAGGCCGGTCTCCGGGCTGATGAGCCGGGGTGGTGGGGACCCCGAAGCGGCCGCCTTCCCGTGCCGGGGCACAGTGGCGTGGTGGCCGTTTCCGCTCAATCACCGTTGCGGGGGCAGCGTCGGACTGGCACCGACTTCCCGTTTCATCCCGGCGCAGGGGCCGGGAAACCTGGGGCGGGAGCGCAGACGCTAGCAATCGCCGCGGGGGCCGTCAACGTGGTGCAGGGGCTCGCCCCCTTCCCGGTCCGGGCTGGCGGCCCGCAGCGCCGCCTCCAGCCGCCGCCAGTCGTGGCTCTGGCCGGGGAGTCCGAAGCGGAGCGCCGAGGGCTCGGCGAAGTGTCGGGTGAGGATGCCCCGGGCGGCCAGGGCCCCGTGCAGGGTGGCGGCCCGGGGGTGGGGGCAGTACTGGAACAGCCCGGTGCCGCCCGCCGGCGGCAGGCCATGGTGGGCCAGGCAATCGGCCAGCCGTTGGGCCGCCCCGGCCAGACGGTAACGCTGTGCCACCTGCCATGGCCGGTCCGCCAGGGCGCGGGCCATCACCCAGCGGGCGGGGTGGCTGACGGCCCAGGGGCCCAGCTCGGCGTCCAGCCGGGCGCAGAGGGCGCGGGGGCCGAAGACCAGTCCGGCGCGCAGGCCGGCCAGACCGAAGAACTTGCCGAGCGAGCGCAGCACCAGCAGGCCCTCCGAGCCGGTGAGGGTGGCCAGGCTGGCTACTGGCTCGGTATCGATGAAGGCCTCGTCCACCACCAGCAACCCGCTACGGGCCGCCAGTTGCCGGTGCCAGGCCGCCAATCGTCCCGCCGGGGTGCGCCGGCCGGTGGGGTTGTTGGGGTTGATCCAGACCAGCACGTCCAGCGTCTCCAGTGGCGGTGCCACCGAATCGTGGGGTAGGGGGATGACGTGGTGGCCGGCCTGCCGCCAACAATGGGCGTGTTCGGCGTAGCCGGGGTGCGGCACGCCCACCCGCGATGGCGGCAGGCAGTGGGGCAGGCGTTGAATGACCGCCTGGGTGCCGGGGACCGGCAGGCAGCCGGCCTGCTCCGGCGCGCCGGCCCAGGTGCGGGCAATGTCCGGCAACCCGTCGGGCTCCGGCAACCGCTGCCAGACGGGGGTGGGTATCGCAGGGACCGGCCACGACCAGGGGCTGATGCCGGTGGAGAGATCCAGCCAGTCGGCCGGGGGGCGGCCCCACGCGCTCGCCGCCGCCCTCAGCCCGCCGCCGTGGTCAGGTGCCATGCCATACCTCCCAGGGTGATCAGGACCAGCCAGAGCACCAGCGTGCGTTGCACGAGGCGGGTGGCGCGGCGGATGTCGCCGGGGTTGGCGGGCCGCCCTTGGCCCAGCACCGGGCGCGCCTTCAGCCGGCCCCGGTAACGGCTGGGGCCACCCAGCCGCAGCCCCAGGGCGCCAGCCCCCGCGGCCATCACCGGGCCGGCGTTGGGGCTCTCCCAGCGGCCGGCCTGCTCGCGCCAGCAGTGCAGGGCCCGGCGGGTGTCGCCGCACAGGGCGTACCCCGCCGCGGTGAGCCGGGCGGGGACCCAGTTGAGCAGGTCATCCAGGCGCGCCGCCGTCCATCCGAAGGCGTTGAACCGGGCGGTACGGTAACCCCACATGGCATCCAGGGTGTTGATCAGCCGATGGGCCACCGCGCCGGCCGGTCCGGCGAGCAGAAACCAGAACAGGCTGGCAAAACCGGCGTCGGCGCCGTTCTCCAGCGCCGACTCCACCGCTGCGCCGGAGGCCCCGGTCGCATCCAGCGTCCCGGTGTCGCGGCTCACCACGCCCGCCAGCGCCTCCCGCGCCGATGCCAGCCGATCGTCCTCCAGTGGGGCCTGTATGGCCCGGGCGTGCTCGTCCAGGCTGCGCAGCCCCAGCGCCAGGTAAAGGAGGCCGGCGCTGATCAGCCAGGACCCCTGGGCCAGCCAGGCCAGGGCCGTGGTCAGGGGCAGCACCAGCAGCGCCAGGGCCAGCGCGCCCTTGACCTGGCGCGCACCGCCCCGGTTCAGGCCCCGCTCCAGCGCGACGGCAACGCGCCCGAAGCCCACCAGCGGGTGCCAGCGGCGCGGCTCGCCCAGCAGGCGGTCCAGCACCACCGCCAACAGCAGGGCAGCCAGGGGATCGGGGATGGGGGCGGTCTGGAGCATGGGCCGCAGTGTATCCTATGCGCCCAACCTGCTGACCGGGAGCACGACCTTGCACCAGCAACCCTTGTTCGTGGACCTGCTGCGCCACGGCGAGCCGGAAGGGGGCCGGAAGTATCGCGGCCGCCTGGACGATCCGCTGTCCGCGACCGGGTGGCGGCAGCTGCGCCGGGCGGTGGCTGTTGCCGGCCCCTGGGATGCGGTGATCAGCTCGCCGCTGTGCCGCTGTGCCGACTTTGCCCGCGACTACAGCACCCACCAGGGCCTGCCGTTGTACCTGGAGCCCGATTTCCGAGAGATCGACTTCGGCGAATGGGAGGGTTGGGAGCCCGCGGCCCTGTTCGAGGCCCAGGGCGACCGCCTCACCGCCTTCTGGCGCGACCCGCGCCGCCATCCACCGCCGGGGGGTGAGACCCTGGATGCGCTGCATGGGCGTCTGGCGAGGGGGTGGCGCCGGTGGCTGGACGAGCCGCCGGGGGAACGGCTGCTGGTGGTCTGCCATGGCGGGGCCATCCGGGTGCTGCTGGCCGAGGCACTGGGTCTCGATCCGGCCCCCCTGCTCGGCCGTATTCACGTGCCCTACGCCTGTCTGACCCGCCTGCGGGTGGACTGGATCGACGGCAACCCGGTCGCCACCCTGCTGGCCCACGGCTGTGCGGTGGACGAGGGGTGAGACCATGACCACGGCGGTGCGCGGCCTGCTGCTGGCCCTGGCCTTCCTCACCCGGCTGCCGGTTTGGTGGCTGGGCCCGCCCCGGCGTGAGGATCACGCCGCCTCGCTGCCCGCCTATCCGGTGGTGGGTCTGATTCTGGGCATCCTGCTGCTGGCCCTATACGCCCTGCTGCAATGGTTCTTTCCGGATCAGTTCGTGGTTCAGGCGGCCCTGCTGGTGGCTGCCTGGGCGCTGGTTACCGGCCTGCTGCATCTGGACGGCTTGGGTGACAGCGCCGACGCCTGGTTGGGCGGCCACGGTGACCGGCTGCGCAGCCTGGAGATCATGAAAGACCCGCGCAGCGGACCGGCGGCGGTGGCGGTGATCACGCTGGCGCTGGTGGTCAAGGTGGCGGCGCTGGCGGCCCTGCTGCGCCTGGATGCGGCGCTGGCCGCGCTGTTGATCGCGCCGGTGCTGGGGCGTGCCGCGGCCGCGTTGCTGATCGCGGGCACGCCCTACGCCCGCAAGCAGGG
Organism: Alkalilimnicola ehrlichii MLHE-1; assembly: GCF_000014785.1. Lineage (NCBI taxonomy): Bacteria > Pseudomonadati > Pseudomonadota > Gammaproteobacteria > Chromatiales > Ectothiorhodospiraceae > Alkalilimnicola > Alkalilimnicola ehrlichii. The sequence continues at coordinate 3,201,996 of NC_008340.1, read as the reverse complement.
GCTAGCCGGACCGCTCGCCGAGGCGCCCGCCACAAGGTGGATCGGGCTCACGGCGCTGGGTGCGCTGCTTTTCGTTACCGCGCTGGCCGGCTGGGCGGGGCTGGCGGCCGTGCTGGGGGTGGTGGCGGTGGGGGTGTGGGCCCAGCACCTGATGATGCGCCGCCTCGATGGCTTCACCGGCGATACCGCCGGTGCCCTCGTCGAGGTGGCGGAACTGGCGGCCCTGTTGGGGCTACTGGCGGTGCTCGCGAACAGCGCTGGCTGATGCCGCCCCGGTTTTGACTCCCGCCGGGCGACTCGCTAGGCTTATCGACCCTGCGACAGGTGTTCCGGAGCGCGATCCGCGCCCGGGATGAAACGGGAAGCCGGTGCGGTGACTGCCCTGTCAGTCCCCATTCCGGCGCTGCCCCCGCAACGGTGATTGAGCGCAAACGGCCACCCTCGCCACTGTGTCCCCCAGCGTACCGCTTCGGGCATGGGAAGGCGGCCGCTTCTGAGCCCCGGGCCAACCGCCCGTCGCTCCGGCTCATCAGCCCGGAGACCGGCCTGTCGCGCATGCCGGGTCGCGGTGGGCGACCGAGGGCAGTCGTGGCCGATGCCGGTACCCTTCGCCTCGCCCGCCTGTCGCTCCTGTCCTGCTCCACCTGACTGCCGGTGTGCACCCGTGGCCGTGCGGGGGATGCGGCCGAAGGTCATGGTCCGTCCACCGGGACGGCCGAAGCTGGAGCCGCTCAACCATGTCGCGATACGCCCCTTTGGTGGCCACTGCCGCCAGCCTGTTTGTCGTTGCAACCCTCGTTCCCGCCATCGCCCAGGCCGACTCGGCGGAGGCGCGGCCGCTATCACCCATCGTGGTGACGCCGGCGCGCACTGCGCAGACGGTGAATGAGTCGCTCTCCTCGGTCACAGTCATCGACCGTGAGGAAATCGATCGGCAGCAACCCAAGCAGTTCACCGATCTGCTCGCCGGGCGTGCGGGGGTGACCGTGAGCAGCAACGGTCCCTTCGGCAAGGCCAGCAGCGTGCGGCTCCGCGGGGCGGATTCGGGGCACACGGTGTTGCTGATCGACGGGGTGCGCATGGGCTCCGCCACTTTGGGGGGGGCGAGTTGGCAGGTGCTGCCGCTCTCGGAGATCGAGCGGGTCGAGGTGGTGCGCGGCCCGCGCTCGGCGATCTACGGCGCCGACGCCATCGGCGGTGTGGTGCAGATCTTCACCCGTGAGGGGCGGGAGGGGCCGCCCCGGGTGAACGCCTTTGCCGGCGCCGGTAGCTTCGGCACCCACGAATACGGCGCGGGCGTGGCCGGTGGGACCGCCGATACCCGGTACCGCCTCTCCGGTAGTCATTTCCACACCGACGGCATTGATGTTCAGGACGGCGTCGGCGATGACGACGACGACGGGTACCGCAACAGCTCCCTCTCCGGAAAGGTCAGCCATCGGCTGTCCAACGGCTGGGAGCTGTTCGCCAACGGGCTGCGCTCCGAGGGGCGTTCGGAGTTCGATCGGCGGGACTTTTTCGGCAACGATGAGTCCGCCCATCACGATTTCGTGCATCAGGCCACACGAATCGGTGCCCGCGGCGACGTGACCGACCGCTGGCACACCGAACTGAGCATCGCCCATGCCCGGGATGAACAGGACACCTACTACGAGGGCGAGCTAGACGCGCGCCACGACACCAAGCGGGATCAGGCGCACTGGCTGAACGACTTCGTGTTGACCCGCACCATCACCTGGACTGCCGGCCTGGACTGGCAGGAGGAGCGCGTCTCGGGCACCACCGATTACGACGAGACCAGCCGCTACAACCAGGCGGCCTACCAGGTGCTGGCCGGCCGATTCGGGCGCCACAACGTGTCCGGCAGTCTGCGTTATGACGACAACCAGGCCTACGGCAGCCACACCACCGGGCAGTTGGCCTGGGGCTATGAGATCGATGACCGCCTTCAGGGCCGGCTGTCCTACGGCACCGCCTTCAACGCCCCCACCCTGAACGATCTTTATTGGCCGGGTTCGGGCAACCCCGATCTGCAACCGGAGGAGTCCGCCACCGCAGAGGCCGGGTTGCGTTACGCCGGCGGAGCGTTCTACTGGGATGCCGCCCTGTTCCGCACCGAGGTGGACGACCTCATCGAGTGGGCGCCGGTGAACGGCCAATGGATGCCGGACAACGTCGACGAGGCCCGGATTACAGGCCTGGAGCTGGAGGGCGGCTATCACCAGGGGCCCTGGCGGCTGCGCGCCTCCGGCACCTTTCTGGATACAGAGGACAAGGGCACCGGTCGGGAGTTGCGTCGCCGCCCCAACCACACCGTGCGGCTGGACGTGGACCGGGAGTTGGGTGCCTGGGCCTTCGGTGCCACCGCCCTGGCCCGGGGGCGCAGCTTCAACGACAAGGCCAACGATGACCGCCTGGCCGGTCATGGGCTCCTTCATCTGCGCGCCAGCTATGCCATCGATCCGCATTGGACCGTCCGGGCCAAGCTGGACAATGCCCTGGACAAGGATTACGCGACGGCCCGGGACGGTTCCAACGAGGTGGACTATAACCAACCGGATCGTGCCGTCTTTGTCTCCATCCACTACGCCCAGTGATGCCAATGGCACAGGCGTCGAGACCCGCGATGACCGACAATCCCAGTAACCGCGATCACGCCCGCCGTATGGCGGAGAAAAAGCAGGCGGTGGACGCCCGCATCAAGGCCGCCCGGAAGCGCAAGGGGGTGCTGCTCGTGCTCACCGGGCCGGGCAAGGGCAAGTCCAGTTCCGGCTTCGGCATGCTCGCCCGTGCCCTGGGCCACGGCATGCAAGTGGGCGTGGTGCAGTTCATCAAGGGCCGGTTCAAGACCGGGGAGGAGCGCTTCTTCCGGCGGCAGCCGGGGGTGCGCTACCACGTGATGGGCGAGGGGTTCACCTGGGAGACGCAGGACCGGGCACGCGATATCCGCGCCGCGGAGGCGGCCTGGGCCGTGAGCCGGGACCTGCTCTCCGATCCGGATGTGGATCTGGTGCTATTGGATGAGCTGAATATTGCGCTCAAACGGGAGTACCTCGATCTTCAGCAGGTGCTGGCCGACCTGGCTGACCGGCCGGCCCGTCAGCACGTGCTGGTCACCGGCCGTGATGCCCCGCCGGCCCTGCTGGATGCGGCCGATACGGTCACCGAGATGGGGCGGGTCAAACACGCCTTCGAGGCCGGCATCCGCGCCCAGAAGGGAGTGGAGCTGTGACCCGCCATTGCCCCGCGATGCTGGTCACTGCCCCGGCCTCCGGCCAGGGCAAGACCACCGTCTGTGCAGCTCTGGCCCGCTATCACCGCAATCAGGGCCGCACGGTGCGGGTCTTCAAGACGGGGCCGGATTTCCTCGACCCGCTGATGCTCACCCGCGCCAGCGGCGCCCCGGTGCGCCAGATCGATCTCTGGATGGTGGGGCGCCAGGAGAGCCGTCGCCAGCTCTACCAGGCGGCCGCCGAGGCGGACCTGATTCTCATTGAGGGCAGCATGGGCCTCTACGACGGCGTGCCCTCCAGCGCCGACCTGGCCGAGGCCTTCGGTGTGCCCGTCTGCCTGCTGATCGACGCCTCGGCCATGGGTCAGACCTTCGGCGCGGTGGCCTACGGGCTGGCGGAATATCGGGCCGACGTGACGGTGGCAGGGGTCCTGGCCAACCGGGTGGCCGGCGAGGGCCACACCCGGCTGCTGCGGGAGAGCCTGCCCGCGGGCATGACCTGGTTCGGTGCCCTGCCGCGCTCGCCCGCGGCGCAGTTCCCCGACCGCCACCTCGGCCTTTGCCAGCCGGAGGAGGTGGACGACCTGGACGGCCGGCTGGACGAGGTGGCCGCGGCCATGGGTAAGACCGGGGCCGGGGCGTTGCCGCCCCCCGTGGCCTTCCGACCCGAGCCGGAGGTGCCCACACCGGGGCTGTTGGCCGGCCGGCGCATCGGCATCGCCCGGGACGAGGCCTTCTCCTTCATCTATCCGGCCAATGTGGACGGCCTGCGGGCCCTGGGGGCGGAGGTGACCTGGTTTTCGCCCCTGCACGACGAGGCGCTGCCGGCGGTGGACGCCGTCTGGCTGCCTGGCGGCTATCCGGAGCTGCACCTGGAGGCGCTGTCGCGCAACCACGCCATGCATCGGGCACTGGCCGTCCACGTGGCGGCGGAGCGACCGCTGCTGGCCGAGTGCGGCGGCTTTCTCTATCTGCTGGAGGAACTGGTGGATGGGGAGGGTCACGCCGCGCCCATGGCCGGACTGCTGCCGGGCCGCGCCTGGATGCGCCCGCGACTGACGGCCCTGGGCCTGCAGCGCGCCGACTACCCGTCCGGTGGGCTGCGCGGTCACACCTTCCACCACAGCCAGGCGGAGGTGGCGCTCACCCCCTGGTTTCACTGCGAGCGGCTGCGCGGCGGGAAGGGCGAGGCGGTCTACCGCCGGGGCAGCGTGGTGGCCGGCTACCAGCATCACTACTTCCCCTCCAGTCCCGAGGCCACGGCGGAACTGCTCGGGGGGCCGGTGCAATGACTGACGGGGGCGCTGGCCCGGCCGGACCGGCCGCGACGGACAGCCCGGTCTCGGGGCACACCGTGATGATCCAGGGCACCACCTCGGACGCCGGCAAGACCACGGTGGTCGCGGGGCTGTGCCGGCTGCTGCACCGGCGGGGGGTGGACGTGGCCCCCTTCAAGCCGCAGAACATGGCGCTGAACGCGGCAGTGACTGACGACGGCGGCGAGATCGGCCGCTCCCAGGCCCTCCAGGCCCGCGCCTGCGGCCTGGCGCCCCATACCGACATGAATCCGGTGCTGCTCAAGCCGGAGAGCGACCGGGGGGCGCAGGTGATCGTCAATGGCCGGGCCATCGGCCACCGGGATGCCGTTGGCTATCAGCGCTACAAGGCGGTGGCCCGGGAGGCGGCGCTTGGGGCCCATGCCCGGCTGGCCGCCCGCCACGCCCTGGTGCTGGCCGAGGGCGCGGGCTCACCGGCGGAGATCAACCTGCGCGAGGGCGATATCGCCAACATGGGGTTCGCCGAGGCGGTGGACTGCCCCGTCATCCTGGTGGCGGACATCGACCGTGGCGGGGTCTTCGCGCAGATTGTCGGCACGCTGGCGCTGCTCTCGGAGAGTGAGCGGGCGCGGGTCTGCGGCTTTATCATCAACCGCTTCCGGGGTGATTCGGCGTTACTGCAGCCGGGCCTGGACTGGCTGGAACGGCGCACCGGAAAGCCGGTGTTCGGGGTGCTGCCCTGGGTGCGGGGGCTATTGCTGGATGCGGAGGACAGCATTGCGCCCGGCGATGGGGGCGGCGCGGGAGGCACAGGGTTTCACGTGGTGGTGCCGGCCCTGCCCCGGATCAGCAACCACAACGATCTGGACCCCCTGCGCCTGGAGCCGGGGGTGTCGGTGACCTTCGTCGGGCCCGGGCAGCCGCCGCCCCCGGCGGACCTGATCGTGCTGCCGGGCAGCAAAAGCGTGCGCGCCGACCTTGCCTGGCTGCGCGAGCAGGGCTGGGCGGAGGTCATCTCCCGGCACCTGCGCTATGGCGGTCACGTGCTGGGGCTGTGCGGCGGCTATCAGATGCTGGGCCGGCGGATCGCCGATCCTGGCGGCGTGGAGGGCCCGGCCGGCAGTCTACGGGGTTTGGGGTGGCTGGATGTGGACACCGTGCTTGCGCCGGACAAGCAGCTCCGCCAGGTGGCAGGTGATCTGGTCGGGAACCCGCAGGCGCGCTGGCGGGGTTACGAGATTCACAACGGCGTCACCGCCGGTCCCGGTTGTGCCCGTCCGCTGCTGCGGGTGGAACCGGATGGGCGCGCGGAGGGTGCCGTGTCGGCGGACGGCCAGGTGATGGGCAGCTATGTGCACGGGCTGTTGGACGAGCCCGACGCCCGCCGTGCGCTGCTGGCAGCCATGGGCTGGCGCGCGCGGGGCAGAGCGGTGAGTTACGACAGCCGCCGCGAGGCGGACCTGGACCGCCTTGCCGAGACCTGCGGGCGGCATCTGGACCTGGCCCGGCTCCGCCCCTGGCTCGGTCTGAGCCCGGATGGCTGATCGGGGGCGCGCCGGGCACCGTGCGGGCCTTGCAAAGACTGACGCCATGGTGCATTGTGCAGTGCATCATGACCGTTGGTCTTACCACGCATTCTGAGGTGCCTGAGATGATGTTGGACGAGTATCAGGGTTACTACATCGAGGACCTGGAAGAGGGCATGTCCGGCTCCTACGCCAAGACGGTCACCGAGACCGATGTGGTGCTCTACGCCGGCCTGTCGGGTGACAACAACCCGGTGCATATCAACGAGGAGTTCGCCTCCAACACCTTCGCCCGCGGCCGCATCGTGCATGGGATGTTCCTGGCGGGGCTTATCTCCTGCGTGCTCGGCACCCGCCTGCCGGGACCGGGGGCGATTTACCTGGACCAGTTCATCAAGTTCAAGGCGCCGGTGCGTATCGGTGACACCGTTAAGGCCACCGCCACCGTGCGCGCCCTGGACGTCGAACGCCGCCGGGCGACGCTGGAGACCGTCTGCACGGTGAAGGGGCGCGTGGTGGTGGTGGGCGAGGCCACGGTACTGGTGGCCTCGCGGGCCGAGAGCCAGGAGACGGCGGCGGCCTGACGGGCGACCGTAAACCGTCCCTAACCCCCGCCCAATGCCGTTATACTGCCTGTCCACGCAGAGGCAGGCTATTATTGGCGATCCATGAAAATCACCCTCCCTCCCTTCGACCAGGCCCGCGTGCTGGTGGCCGGTGACCTGATGCTGGACCGCTACTGGCACGGCGGTACCGACCGCATCTCCCCCGAGGCGCCGGTGCCGGTGGTGCACGTGCGCGATATCGAGCAGCGCCCCGGTGGCGCCGGCAACGTGGCGCTCAACGTGGCCGCCCTGGGCGGGCAGCCCGAGCTGGTGGGCATCACCGGCCAGGACGAGGCCGCCAACGAACTGGCCTCCCTGCTCGAGAACGCCGGGGTGGCCTGCCACTTCCGCCGCCAGCCCGGGGCGGCCACCATCACCAAGCTGCGGGTGATCAGCCGCCACCAGCAGCTTATCCGGCTGGACTTCGAGGATGGTTTCCCAGGGGCCCACGCCCGCGACCTGTTGCCCCAGTACCGCCCGTTGCTCGCCGGTTGCGGTGCGGTGGTGCTCTCGGATTACGCCAAGGGGGCGTTGCGCGACCCCCGGCCGCTGATCGAGGCGGCACGCGAGGCCGGGGTGCCGGTGCTGGCCGACCCCAAGGGGCGGGATTTCTCCATCTACCGCGGCGCCACCCTGATCACCCCCAACCTGGCGGAGTTCGAGGCGGTGGTCGGCCGCTGCGCGGACGAGGACACCCTGGTCCGGCGCGGCGAGGCCCTGGCCCGGGAGTGTGGCATCGAGGCGCTGCTGGTCACCCGCGGCGAGGACGGCATGAGCCTGGTGCGCCCGGGCGAGGCGCCGGTACACCTGGCGGCGCGGGCGCGGGAAGTCTTCGATGTCACCGGCGCCGGCGATACGGTGATCGCGACCCTGGCCACCGGCCTGGCCACCGGGCTCGCCCTGCCCCAGGCCATGGCGCTGGCCAATCTCGCCGCCGGCATCGTGGTGGGCAAGTTGGGCACCGCCACGGTCAGCGTGGCGGAACTGCGCCGGGCGCTGCAGGAGCAGGAGCAGAGCGGGCGCGGCGTGCTCACCGAGCCGGAGCTGCTGCACGCGGTGGCCGATGCCCGCGCCCACGGCGAGCGTATCGTCATGACCAACGGCTGCTTCGATCTACTCCACGCCGGCCATGTGGCCTACCTGGAGCAGGCGCGCAGCCGGGGCGACCGGCTCATTGTGGCGGTGAACGACGACGCCTCGGTGCGCCGGTTGAAGGGCGAGGGGCGCCCGATCAACCCCGTGCAACAGCGCATGGCGGTATTGGCCGGGCTGGCCTCGGTGGACTGGGTGGTGCCCTTCAGCGAGGACACCCCGGCGCGGGTGATCGGCGCGGTGCTGCCCGATGTGCTGGTCAAGGGGGGCGACTACCAACCCGAGGCGATCGCCGGCCACGATGCCGTGGTGGCCCACGGCGGCCGGGTGGAGATCCTCGACTTCCTCGACGGCTGCTCCACCTCGGCGATGATCGAGCGCATGCAGTCCGCCCCCGACACCTGAGCGCCGGCCCCGGCGGCTGCTTTTCCCCGCCGGGTACCCCGCTTACAATGCCTTCAATATCCCAATGGCAGGAGCAGTACAGTGATCATCGTTACCGGCGGAGCCGGCTTCATCGGCAGCAATCTGGTCCACGAGCTCAACCGGCGTGGGCGCACCGACGTCATCGTGGTGGACAACCTCACCCGGGGCGAGAAGGCGCTCAACCTGGCCGACTGCGTGATCGCCGACTACTACGACAAGGACGACTTCATCACCCTGATCGAGGCCGACGAAGGCCTGGGGCCGGTGGAGGCCGTCTTCCACCTGGGGGCCTGTTCCGCCACCACCGAGTGGGATGGGCGCTACATGATGCGCAACAACTTCGAGTACTCCCGGGCGCTGTTCCACTGGTGCCAGGACCGGCGCATCCCCTTCATCTACGCCTCCTCGGCGGCGGTCTATGGCGGCAACTCGGTGTTCACCGAACACCCGGAGCACGAGCGGCCGTTGAACGTCTACGGCTACTCTAAGTTGGCCTTCGACCAGTACCTGCGGCGGTACCTGGACGACCTGTCCGCCCAGGTGGTGGGCCTGCGTTATTTCAACGTCTACGGGCCGCGCGAGCAGCACAAGGGGGGCATGGCCAGTGTGGTCCACCACTTCAGCCGGCAGCTGCGGGAGAGCGGCCAGGTGCGGCTGTTCGAGGGCAGTGACGGGTACGCCGACGGCGAGCAGCGCCGGGACTTCGTCGACGTGAGCGACTGCGTGCGGCTCAAGCTCTGGCTGCTGGACCACCCGGAGGTCAGCGGGATCTACAACTGCGGTACCGGGCGGGCACGCACCTTCAACGCCATGGCCCATGCCGTGATCGACTGGTTCGGTCACGGCGAGATCGAGTACATCCCCTTCCCGGAACACCTGAAGGGGCGCTACCAGAGCTATACCCAGGCCGACCTCAGCCAGCTGCGTGCCGCCGGCTGTGACCTGGCCTTCAACGATATCGAGACCGGCGTGCGCAACTACCTGGACGCGGTGGCGGACGCCCCCGCGGTCATGCCCAGCTGATCCGGAGAACAAGCCATGAGCGACCAGCCCCTGCATCGCGTCACCGCCGAGGAGTACGAGCACCCCGGCGACCGCCTGGAGCGGACCCTGGAGGAGGGCAACATCCTGCTGTTCGAGCCGGGGCGGCTGCCCCTGCCCAGCGAGGAGGACCTGCACTTCCTGCGCAGCGAGGTGGGCCGGCTGATCAAGCTGAAGAACATCAGCTATCACCCCCACGGTGACTACATCAGCGGCATGAAGAACGAGGGTGATGCCGGCGAGCAGGTGCTGCGCATCCTGCGCGAGCACAGCCGTACGGTGAACGCCTTCCTGGGTCGGATGCTGCCCGGCTATGCCACCAGCTGGAGCCCGCGCAAGGTCAACTTCCGGCCGGTGCAGGAGAAGGGCCGGGTGATCAAGCGCCACTCCAACAACGAGCTGCTGCACGTGGACGCCTTTCCGGCCGGTGCCACCCACGGCTGGCGGCCGCTGCGCTTTTTCACCAACATCAACCCGGACGAGGCGCGCATCTGGCGGATCGCCGAGCAATTCCGTGAGCTCTACCAGGCCTACGGTGGGGCCGCCGGCATTGCGCCGGCCCCCTCGCTGCGCCAGGGCGTGGCCGAGCGGGCCTGGAGCGGTGCCCTGCGCGGGCTGTCCGCCCTGGGCCTGCCGCAGCTTCAGGTGGTGGGCGACACCTCGCCCTACGACCGGGCCATGCGCCGGATGCATAACTGGATGAAGGACAGCGACGACTACCAGAATGACCCCGATCGGGGCGTGCAGTTGGCCTTCGAGCCCTTCCACAGCTGGTGTGTGTTCACCGACCTGGTGAGCCACGCGGCGCTTGCCGGTCAGCATGCGCTGGTGGCCACCTACTACGTTAAGCCGGAGGCCTGTCACCTGCCCGAGCGCTCCCCCTGGCAGGTGCTGGAGCAGGCCGGCCAGGCCGCCTGATGGAGGGGCGGCACTGGCGCGAGGGCCGGGTCCGCGTGCTCCACGATACGGCCCTGGCGCAGCCGCCCGCCCACTGGTGGTTCGACCCGGCGGAGCTGGAACGGCGCAGCCTGGTGACCGGCCGCGGTGGCGGGCGGGGCAGCGTGGTCTTCTTCCGTGTGCCTGACGCCGCCGGAGGACGGCCCGGGGAAGGCTCGCGCGATGAGCCGCCGCAATGGGTGCTGCGCCACTACTTGCGGGGCGGGACTATTGCCCGGGCCCTGGGGGATCGCTACCTCTGGCAGGGCCTGCAGGAGACCCGGCCCTGGCAGGAGTGGCACTACACCGCCCGCCTCTATGACGAGGGCCTGCCGGTGCCACGCCCCGTGGCCGGGCGAGTGGTGCGGCTGGGGCCCACCTACACCGCGGACCTGATCACCGTCCGGGTGCCCGGCGCCCGGTCGCTGGATGAGAACCTGGGCGGGCAAGGGGTCAGCGAGGCCACTTGGCGGGCGGTGGGGGCCTGTATCCGCCGCTTCCACGACGCCGGCCACTGGCATCCGGATCTGAACAGCCGCAACATCCTCATCGACCCCAAGGGCGAGGTCTGGATCATCGACTGGGACCGGGGCGAGCACCGGCCGGAGTCCGCGACCGACTGGCGCCAGGCCAACCTGCAGCGGTTAAAACGGGACCTGGAGAAACGCCTGCGCATCCGCGAGCGTTGGGTCTATTCCGAGGCCTGCTTCTCGGCACTGCTGGCCGGCTACGAGGGTGCCCGTCCTCGATAGCGGCCCGCCCTCAGGTCTCCGGCGGAATGGCGCGCGGGGCACCGGCGGCCATCAGGGCATCCAGCCGTTCGATCACGTCCTCCGGGGTGATCAGCGCCATCACACCCGGGCGCTCGATCTTGGTGCCCCAGCGGATCTCGCTGGCGGGCCTGCCCAGCTCCCGCCTTGAGGCCTCGTCATAGCGATCAACGCACCACTGGCCGCTGTAATAGGGCCGCGCCCGACCGGGGTTAGTGCAGGCGTAGAGCCCGATCACGGGCGTGCCCATGGCGTTGGCCATGTGCGCCGGGCCGGAATCGGGGCTCACCACCGCCGTGGCGCGGCCCAACAGGGCGAGCATCTCCTTGATGGAGGTCTGGCCCACCAGGTTCTCCGGCGCCGTTTCTGCCTGCGCGGCGATGGCCGCGCCCGTCTCCCGCTCCACCTCAGAGGGGCCGCCGGTGATCAGCACGCGCAGTCCGTGGCGGCGTGCGGCGTGATCCGCGACCCGGGCGCAGCCCGCCACCGTCCAGTTGCGCAGGGCGTGGCTGGAGCAGGGGCTGATCACGAGCGTGGGGGTGTCGTCCGGGGTCAGTGCCCGGGCACGGGCCTCGGCCGCCTCCGGCACGGGAATGTCCCAGACCATGTGCCGGCGCCGGAGCCCCAGGGTTTCGATGAAACTGAAGTAGATGTCGATGACGTGCTGGCCCGGGTGGGGCGGGATGCGGGCGTTGATGAACAGCCCGTGCAGGTCCCGGGAGCGGGCCCGGTCGTAACCCAGCCGCAGGTCCGCGCGGATGCCCAGGCTGGCGATATTGGCCCGCAGGGCGAACTGGTTGTGCAGCAGCACGTCGAACCGCTGTCCGCGCAGTTGCCGCCACAGGTCCCGATAACCGGCCCAGCCAGCGGCCTTGTCGAAGACCGCGAAGTCCACACCGGGGATATCCCCCACCAGGGTGTGTTCGGCCTTGCCGACGATCCAGGTCAGGCGGGTCTCCGGCCATTCCCGCTGCAGGGTACGCACCACCGGGGTCATGTGGGTGACGTCCCCCAGCGCGGAAAAGCGCAGGATGCAGAGCGAGCGGGGCGGTGTGGTCAGCGGCAGTTCGGCTCGGGCCATGGCGGGTTCACTGTTGCTGCTGGCGGGCGCGACGGCGGCGTCGCTCGCGGCGGTGGTCTTTGACGCCCGGGTACATGTCCACGTCGCCATCGGGCTGGCTCTTGAAGCGGCGGTGGGCCCAGAAGTACTGTGCCGGGTGGGCGCGCACCGCCTCCTCGATGATGCGGTTCATCCGCTCCGCATCGGCCTGGTCATCCCCCGACGGGAACCCTTCCAGCGCCGGCTTGAAGACCACCCGGTAGCCGGGGCCGTCCTCGCGGGCGTGGTAGAAGACCGGCACCACCCGCGCCTTGCTCAACCGCGCCAGCCGGGAGAGCCCGGTGACGGTGGCGGCGGGAATGCCGAAAAAGGGCGCGAAGACATTCTGGCGGCTGCGGTAGTTCTGGTCGCCGGCGTACCAGACGGGTAGCCCTTTGCGCAGGGTGCGCACGATGCCGCGCAGGTCGTCCTTAGAGAGCGCGGGGCCGATGGCCCGCTCTCTGCCCTCACGCATGGTGCGGTCCGCCAGCGGGCGCTTGTCCATGGGTTTGTAGATCACCGCCATCTCCGAGTGCCGGCGCAGGAGTCGGCCGCAGATCTCCACGGTGGTGAAGTGGCCCGAGAGGAGGATCACCGGCGAGCCATCAGCCTGCGCCGCGCGCAGGTGCTCCAGGCCCTCCACGGCCAGTGGTAGCCGGTCCACCCGGGGGCCGCCGAACCAGGACAGGGCCAACTCCGCCAGGCCGCGCCCGGTGTAGCGGAAATTGGCCCGCACCAGCGCCTCTCGGGGCGCCGGGTCCTGCTCCGGAAAGCAGAGCTCCAGGTTGCGGCGGACGATCAGCCTCCGTGCCCGGGCCAGGCGATAGCCCAGGGCGCCGAGCCCGGCGCCCAGCCCCAGGGCCAGTCGGGGCGGCATACGGCCGATCAGCCAGAGCAGTGCCAGGCCCAGGGCGTGGCCCCAGTTGCCGGGATGGGCCGGATTGTCGTTGCGTTGTTTTGCCATGCCAACGGGGATTGCGGTTCAGGCGCGCAAGTATACCAGCGGCGGCGCATCAGGGGCTGTGACGGTGGGCCGCATGAGATAGACTCGGACGTTCATAATACGGTCACAGCCCCGTTATGCCGATGTCAGGAATCGCCCCCACTTTCGAAGCCGTACCCACCCTTGACCACCTCCGGGCGGCGGCGAGGAGGGCGCGGGGGCGGGTCTTTTCTGTCCAGCAGGGCGGGCGTCGCTGGGTGGTCAAACAGGCAGTCCCAGGTCGCGGGCGCGCTCGGGCCTGGGGCGGTGCACTGCTGGGACGAATCCTGCTCGGTTACTGGCTGCCGCGGACGCCCCTGCGGATCGGTGGTGATCGCCAGCTCCACTACGAGGCCGGCCGTCTTCAGCGCCTGCACCGGGCGGGGGAGGTGGTACCGGCGGTAGCGCAGGTCGGCGAGGGTTTCCTGGTGTTGGAAGACGGGGGCGCGCCCTTGTGGCGGCGCATCCGCCATGCGGGCCTTGACGCGCTTCGACCGGTAATCGCCCGGGTCGCCGGGGACCTGGGTCGCTTTCATGGTGCCGGTCACTGGCACGGTGGGGCACAGTTGCGGAATTACCTGCTGGCCGGGGAGGGGGAGCGGCTGGTCCGGATCGACTTCGAAGAGCCGCTGGACGAGGTCATGCCATTGGCCGCCCGCCAAGTGATCGATCTCTACCTGCTTATCCACTCGATCACGGCCTTCCGACAGCTGAGCGCAGGGGAGACCACCGGACTTTGCCGGCATGCCCTGGAGGCCTACCTCGCCGGCCATGCACCCGATGAGCGTATGGTGGCGTGCCTGGTGCGGGCCCAGGCGACCCTGCGCGCCATCGAGCGCCGGCCCGGGCGCCTGTTCCGCCACACCAGTAAGGACCTGCGACGGCTGTTCATCACTGCGGCGGCCATTGAGCAGACCCTGCCGCGGGACTGGCGCCCGTAGCCGACCGGTGTGAAGGGCGGATCCGCCCCTCAGGACGGACCGTTGAACTGGACACGGTGCAACGAGGCGTAGTGCCCGTTGTGGTCCAGCAGCTCCCGGTGGGTCCCGGTCTCCACCACCCGGCCGGCATCGAGCACCACGATTCGGTCGGCGTCCTCGATGGTGGACAGCCGGTGGGCGATGACCAGGGTGGTCCGGCCGCGCATCAGTTTCTCCAGCGCCTCCTGGATGCGCTTTTCCGATTCCGAGTCCAGGGCGGAGGTCGCCTCGTCGAGGATCAGAATGGGCGCATCCTTGAGCAGGGCCCGGGCGATGGCGATGCGCTGGCGCTGCCCCCCGGAGAGCATGACGCCGTTCTCGCCAATGACGGTGTCGAAGCCCTCCGGCAGCTCCTCGATGAACTCCAGGGCATTGGCGGCACGGGCCGCGGCCTGCAGTTGCGCCGCTGTCGGCCGCTCGCTCAGGCCGTAGGCGATGTTGTTGGCCAGGGAGTCGTTGAACAGCACCACCTGCTGGTTGACCAGAGACATCTGCGAGCGCAGCGCCTGCAGCCGGTATTCCGCCAGCGGGTGGCCGTCCAGTCGGATCTCGCCCCGCTGCGGGTCGTAAAAGCGCGGCAGCAGGCTGGCCAGGGTGGTCTTACCGCTGCCCGAGCGGCCCACCAGGGCCACCGTCTCGCCGGGCTGGATGGACAGGTTGATGTCCCGAAGCACCCAGTCCTCGGATTCCGGGTAGCGGAAGGCCACCCGGTCGAACTCGATCAGGCCCCGGGCCCGCTCCAGCGGGCGCTGCCCGTGGTCGGGTTCCGGCGGGGCGTCCAGCACCTCGAAGACGCTCTCCCCGGCGGCCAACGCTTTCTGGATCTCGGCGTTCACCCCGATCACCCGTTTCAGCGGCGGCAGCATCAGCAGCATGGCGGCGATGAACGAGATCATGCCCCCGGGGCTGATGGTCTCCAGGATCACGTCCATGGTCGCCAGGTAGAGGATAATGGCCAGGGCGATCACTGCGCCCAGTTGCGCCAGCGGCTGGCTGGCCGCCTGCACCGCCTTGTAGCGCATGAGCTGCCGGTGGTGGCGGGTGTTGGTCCGGTCGAAGCGCTCCGCCTCGTAACGCTGGCCACCGAAGATCTTGACCTCAGCCTGTCCGCGGATCCCGTCCTCGGCGATCTGGGCGTACTCCCCCACCGAGGCCTGCATGCGCCGGCTCAGCTTGCGGAAGCGCTTGTTGGCTGCGGTCACCACCACGGCCACCAGCGGGCCCAAACCGAAGACGATCATCACCAGCCAGCCGCTGAGGTAGGTCATATAGGCCAGCAGGAAGATCACCGTGAAGGTGTCGCGCACCAGTACGACCACCGCCTTGGAGGCCGCCGCACTGATCTGATTGACGTTATAGGTCAGTTTGGCCAGCAGGGTGCCGGGGGAGTTCTTGTCGAAATAGCTGGTGGGCAGCCGAAGGTACTGCTCGAAGACCGCCTGGCGCACGTCCTTGACCACCCGCCGGCCGACCCAGGCCACGGTATAGTCGGAGGCGAAGGTGGTGACGCCGTGGAAGAGGAAGATGCCGACCAGGGTCGCCGGTACCCAGAGCCGGGCGCCTGGGTCCTGCTCGATGAAGGTGCCGTCCACCAGCGGCTGGATGATCCAGGCAAAGGCCGCCTGACCGGCCGCCGCCAGCACCATACAGACGATGGCCAGCACGCCCAGCCGCCAGTAGGGCTTGATAAAGCCGAAAATGCGCTTATACAGGTGCCAGGACTCGCCGGCGCTGGGATGGTCGCTGTGCCCTTTGCTCATGACCGCGCGGCCCCGCGCTTGGGAGTGGTGCCTGAGTGCATGGGTGATCCTTGTCGGTGGCGGTTGTGTGAGACCTGCCGCAGTCCGCCGGCGTCGCGCGGCGTCCGCCGCGCGCGCCATGATAACATCCGCGCGGGATCGCGTTGTCCGTCAGCCCAAGGCGCCGGTCCCTTTGCAGACCCCGGGCGGGGCGCACGATCGCCGGTATCGATTGGAGGGAGGGCGGCGCATGAGAGACCCATTGCGCAAGCGGGTATTGGTCACAGGGGGCGCTGGCTTTATCGGTTCGCATCTGTGCGAGCGGTTGCTCGCGGAGGGGCATGAGGTACTGTGTGTCGACAACTTTTTCACCGGCACCAAGCAGTCCATCGCCCACCTGCGGGATTACCCGGAGTTCGAGGCGATCCGGCACGATATCACCTTCCCTCTCTATCTGGAGGTGGAGGAGATCTACAACCTCGCCTGTCCGGCCTCACCGGTGCACTATCAGCACGATCCGGTGCAGACCACCAAGACCAGCGTCCATGGCGCCATCAATATGTTGGGCCTGGCCAAACGGCTCAAGGCGCGGATCCTGCAGGCCTCCACCAGCGAGGTGTATGGCGACCCCAGCGTGCACCCGCAGCCGGAGTCCTACGTCGGCAGCGTTAATCCGATCGGGCCGCGTTCCTGCTACGATGAAGGCAAGCGCTGTGCAGAGACGCTGTTTTTCGACTACTACAAACAGCATGCGCTGGAGATCAAGGTGGCCCGGATCTTCAATACCTACGGGCCGCGTATGCACCCGCATGACGGCCGGGTGGTCTCCAATTTCATCGTGCAGGCCCTGAGCGGCGAACCGATCACCGTCTACGGAGAAGGTCGGCAAAGCCGCTCATTCTGTTACGTGGACGACCTGGTGGACGGCCTGGCCCGGCTCATGGCCACCCCACCCGAGGTGACCGGTCCCATCAATCTGGGCAATCCGGTGGAGTTCACCATCCGGGCGCTGGCCGAGCGGGTGATTGAGCTCACGGGCTCAAAGTCCCGGCTGGTCTTCCGGCCACTGCCCCAGGACGATCCGCGCCAGCGCTGCCCGGACATCAGCCGCGCCCGTGCCGAACTCGACTGGGCCCCGGTAACGGCGCTGGATGAGGGCCTGCGCCGGACCATCGAGTATTTCGACCAACTGCTGTCGCGTTGACAGCCTGCAGAACCGGAGCGAGATCGAGACCACCGATGACACAACCCTACGCCGACCGCAAGGTGACCCTCTGTATCCCTCACTGGGAAGTCAAAGAGCTGATGCAGATCTGCCTGCGCTCCATCCGCAAGCACTCGCAGGGCTACAATCTCGAGGTCATCGTCGTCGACAACGGCTCCAAGGACGACAGCCTGGACTGGCTGCGCTCGCTGCCCTGGATCCGCCTGATCGAGCGTCCGGAGGAGGGCTTCCACAACTTCCCGGACAATGTTTTTACATCCTGGGATCTGGGTATCCGCGAGGCGACGGGCGATTACTTCATGGTCATGCACTCGGACGTCTTCGTGAAGAGCGACCGTTGGCTCGATCCCTTCTTCCGGGAGTTCGACAAGGGCGATGAGCGTACGGCCGGGGTGGGGGCCTGGAAGCTGAACCTGGAGCATCCGCTCTACACCTTCCAGAAGAAGGTGGGCCATGTCATCCGCACCCGCATCAAGTCCCTGTTCGGCAGCAAGAAGGTCTACCGCTGGCGCCAGGGGGATTACCCCCGCGACTACTGCGCCATGTTTCGCCGCCGGCTGATCCTGGACCACGACATCACCTTTCGGGCCATCCACGGTCAGGGGGGCGGCTATTCCACGGCAAAGCAGATCTGGGACGCGGGCCTGAATGTGCGCATGATCCCGGTGCCCGAGATGTACCGCAACGTGGTGCACATCGCTCATGGTACCGCGGCGGTGGCGGCGCGGCGGCCGAGGACGGGTTCCAAGCATGAGGACAAGGCGGAGCGCAGGGTGCATGACCTGTTCAGTAAGCCCTGGGTGAAGGCGTTACGAGATGACGCCACGCTGGATAGCTGACGCGGACCGGCCTGCATCCGTGTGTGCCCGCAGCGATCAGGTCTGATGGCGGTTCTGAGCCTGCCCGTCCATCGCCTCCAGGTTTTCTTTGACGGTCAGCGGTGGCGCCGGCTTGCGAAGGAGACCCATTGGGTCTCCTGGGGGCTCGCTCTGTTCTGGGCAGGGTTTATTTTTGCCTGGAGCACCCGGGTGCACCGGGACAGCCTGTATTTTCTCGTCTTTCTGCCCTTCCTTATGGTCCTGGGCCGGCAGCAGTTTCAGTGGCTGCTCAGCAGCCGGGTTATCCAGTGTCTGGGGTTGTTCCTGGGCTATCTGTTGTTATCGGTGAGCTGGAGTCCGGATGCGTCGTGGGCGCTCTTTGGTAGCAAGTTGCGCTACGGGCTCATTATTTTCGCAGCGGTCCTGGCCACGGCTTACATGGTGGCCCGCGATGAGCAATGGGCGGAGCGCCTTTTCTGGTTTTTAGGCCTGGCTGCCTGCATCGTCTTTTTCTACTCTGTTTACCATTATTATCAGGCGCATCCGTTTCCCGCTGCGCGGCTGTCGAACCTCGTCTATTACCACACCAATCCGAACCCGGACGCGGTTGGATTCCTGCTGGCGTTCACCTTCGCCCTGTGCTTTGTGTTGTCGGACCGATCACCCCGCTGGCGGGTTGTCGCCGCGGTGCCTCTGATGTGTGCCGGGGCGTTCCTGCTGTTGGCCCAGAGCCGCGGGCTGATTCTGGGGGCCGCGTTGGTGTCAGTCTTCCTGCTCTTGCGCCTCCGTTACTGGAAAACCCTGGCGCTTTTCCTGGTGGTCGCCTCGGCCGCTCTGGTGGCGGTCGAGACGGTGGAATGGGGAGGGCGCGGGTTGATCGAACGCGCGGATGCCCAACGTATCGGGATCTGGCAGGTCGCCCTGGCGCGCATCGCCGAGGCGCCCTGGTTCGGGGCGGGCCTGGCCAGTGACACCTCCATCACCTATGGTGACCGAATCCATATCAGCCCGCACAATCTGTGGTTGATGACCCTAATGGCGGGTGGAGTACTGGGGGGTGCCCTGCTGGTGGCCCTGTATGGGTTGGCGCTCCGGATCGCGTACTGGGACCGCGATGACCGCTCGCCTGGTGCCATCCTGGCTGTTGCCCTGCTGGTGGCGGGCCTGGTGCCGCTGGGCGTCGATGGCCACCAGATCATTACCCGTATCCATCCGCATATCTGGGTGGCCTTGTGGTTGCCCATGGGTGCGCTCGCCGGTCGGGAACTTCTGCAGCGGCAAAGGGGGCAGACGGAAGGCCCGGGTGCCAGGGTGAGTCGATCCCGCTCTGGATGAATTCGAGGTGTCATGGTTGAGGAAGTAGCGAGTCCGGTCGTCCTGTTCGTGCCGATCAGTGGGCGCGAGGGCTCCGGTGAGTATTACCGGCTGTTGACCCTTGCGAAGGGCCTGTCGCAACGGTGCCCGGATTGGTCGCTGCAGTTCGTGGTCAACCGGAGCGCCCGGGTGGAGCGCCCCGCCTTTATCCGCGTCCATGAGCTCGAGGGGACGCCCAAGCGGAATCCGAACCGGCTCAGCAACCTTATCCAGCAGTTGCGGCCGCAGGTCGTGGTGTTCGACAGCACCCTGAGGCCTTGGATGCTTAGGGCGGCGCGGTCTGTGGGCGCCCGCACCGTCTATGTCAGCTGGCGCCCGCGCACGCGCCGGCTGGGTTTTGCCCGCAAGCACTTGCGTTTGCTGGATGAACACTGGCTGGTGGGCGATCCCGGAGACCTGCGCCTGACGTTCGGTGAGCGTTGCCGGCTCATGGCGGCGGGGAGCCGCACGGCGATCCGGTTCTTCTCAGCCCTGATGCCGCTGCCCGACCAGCAGGCCGCGGATACCCTGCTCCGGCGCCTGGCGCCCGGGGCGGACGGGTATGTCTTTTTTTGTTCCGGCGGTGGCGGGACCTCCGTGGGCGGACGACCGTCCAGCGAGATCTTCCAGCGGGCGGCGCGTCTGTTCCACGCCCGGACCGGAGTGCCTGTCGTGTTTGTGGCCGGGCCCCTCAGTTCTCACCGCCTGAGTGATCAGCCGGGTCGGTTGGAATTGCGGTCGGTGCCCTCGGAGGTGTTCGTGGCCCTGGTGGCCCGTGCCCGGTTGGCGGTGAGTGGCGGGGGCAGCATGATTCAGCAGGTGTTGTCGGCCCGGGTGCCCTGTGTGGGGGTGGCCGCTGGCGGCAACGACCAGCCCCAGCGCATCGAAAACCTGGCGGCGCAAGGCCGGATCGTGCCGGCGGACGCGGACGACGAGGGCATCGCGAGTGCCGTGGAGGCACTGCATGCCGACCCCGACCGCCAAGCCCGGATCTTGGCCAATGGGGCGGAACGGGCTTACGCCAATGGCACGCCCGAGGCGGTGGACCGGCTCATCGCCCTGATACCGGAACGTCCCTGAATTCACCGATGAGCGCCAGGGTCTCGGGATTCCGCCAGTAATCCTTTTTTTTCCAGGGCCTTTTGCAAATGCCGGTCCAGAGCTTCCTGGCTGAAATGCCGCCTGGCGTACTCCTCCCCAATCTGTCCTGCGTTCAGTTGCTCCTCAGGCCCTTGCGCCATGAATTCGAGCATCCTGTCGGCGAGGTCTGCCGCATTCGTGGGCTGAAAGAGGAGCGCGGCGGGACCGGCCACCTCGGGAGCGGCAGCACCATCGGCCGCGATAATGGGGGTCTTGGCGGCGTGGGCCTCCAGGAACACCCGTCCGAAGGATTCGCAGGGGGAGGGCAGGATGAAGGCATCAAAGGCGGGCATATAGCGGTGCGCCGACTCCAGGCGCCCGGTCAGCCGGACGGTGCCGTCAAGGTCGGCTTCCGCGATGCGTTTTCTCAGCGCATCCTCCTGCTTACCGCCACCGATAATGACCAAGTGGAATTCCACGCCTCGTTCCCGCAATAGCCTGGTGGCCTCAACGAGGTCCATGACCCGCTTACTGGGGTGCAGGCGCGAAATGCAGCCGAATAGCACGGCCGACCCGGGCAGGCACAGTTGTCGGCGGGCCTCGTTCGCCGGCAACATGGCACCGGCCAGCCGGTCCAGGTCGAGGTGGACCGGGACGACGTGGATGCGATCCGGGGGGAACCAGGTCAGCAGGTTCCGGATTTGTTGCTGTTGCGCTGCGCTGAGCGTGATAAAAGCGCGGATGTGCCGCCCGAACAGCCGGTAGAACCGCCGCCGGCTGGGTGAGGACACCGCGTGATAGCCGCGAAGGAGAGCAACAATGGCGGGTGCCTCGGCGTGTGGGAAGAACGTGGCCAATGCTGCGGTGCTGATGGCCTTGTACTGATCGCAAACGAGGGTGTCGAGCGGCCGTTTCCTGAGCAGATGGCGCAGTCGTCGCGCTGCGCCGATACGATGGCCAGAGATCGCCTCCACGGGCAGATTCAGGCCCGTCAAGTCATCAGCGCTTGAGCCGTGGCCGGGGAACTCGGAGGGTGTCCCGGACAAAAAGCAGGCGGTGACATGGGCACCCAGCCGCCGGCAGGCCGCCATCTGTTCCTGGACGTCCGCGCCCACGGTCACGGGGTGCTCGAGAAGAAAACCGATACGGCGGCCTGCTAGTGGCAGGTCATTCATGGTTACGTTCACCGGCCTCCAGGTGCGAGCGTCAACTGTTCAACGACCGCGGAGCGTACTTGCTCGACAGTGATGCTGTCCATGCGCCGGCCATCGGCAAAGGATTTCTTGCCCTCGCCCGGGGGCACAGGCTCGGTGCCGCGGACAATCACCGCCCGCTCCGAGAGGGGCCCCCACCGGCGAGGGTCCGTGGGGCCGAAGAGGGCTACGATCGGGGCCCCGGCTGCGGCGGCCAGATGCATGGGGCCGCTGTCGTTGCCCACGAACAGCCCGCAACGCTGGAAGAGCGCAATCAGTGGGCCCAGTTCCAGCCGCGCAACCAGATCCAACGGTGGCCGGGTGCAGTGTGCCAGCATCCGGTCGGCCGCCGCGCGATCCGGCGCGGCCCCCACCAGCGCCGGGCTCAGCCCCTGGTCGCTCAGCCAGTCGCTGAGCGCGGCATAGCGCTCCACCGGCCAGTGTTTGTACGATTTGCCGCCGGCCACGTGGAGGCAGACGATCTGTGCGAGGTCGGGCAGGCGCAGTTGTTCGAACCGGTGCAGATCCTCCGCCGTGGCCACGACCTCCGGTCTGCCCCAGGGCCCCTCGAACCCGGCGGCCTCCGCCAACGCACCGTAGTAGGCGATGCGGTGGGCCTCGGGGGGTGGGAAATCGGCGAGCCGGTTGTAGAGCCATGCGCGCGGTGCGCGCTTACGGCAGATGCGCATCGGGGCGCCGGACAGGCCGCTGAGCAGGGCGCCGGAGTTACTGCCGCCGAAGTCGGCCAGCCACTCCGGCTGGTGGGCACGGATGGTGCGCAATGCCGACAGAAAGGCCGTGGCCCGTTGCCACCGGGGGGCCGCCCTTGAAGGAAAGCGGGCACAGGGCTCAGGAAACCCGGGAATGCGTCGGGCCAGTGCCTGGAACGAGTCGTTGATTACGGATCTAGTGGGATTGTGCCGGGCGATGTGGGCGAGGACAGGGCTGGCGACCAGAAAGTTACCCAGGTGGCGATCCAGCATGACCAGAATAGCGGGTTTTTGGTGCGTCACGATTTTCTTGGTGTTGGTTAGTCTTATGGTGCGGACCTGTGCGGTCGGGTCAGGGCGACAGGTGGCCGCTGGTAGCGCCGTTGGTGGGTGCGGCTGATATGACGGACCCGTCGTCTTACCGGACCGATCAGTTTAGTCGGTTTAAGGCGGCGCGCCGTGGTGTAACGGGCCAGGGTGTCGTGGGCCCAGGATTGGTCGAGGCCCTGCTCCAGGCCGCTGACGAGGAATCGCGCCAGATCCGGTGCGGCCGCTCTGGGGCCGACGGAGCGGACGCGCCGGGCACTGTCCAGATCCGAGATCATGACCCGGTCGCCAACCACCAGCAGATTGCCCCACTTCAGGTCGCCGTGCACGACGCCGGCATCGTGCATCCGGCTGACCTCCGCCACGGCCTGGTGGCAAAGGGCTGCCGAGGCACCCGCTGGGCCCGCCGTGGCAACGGCGTCCTGCAGTGTGGCGGCATTATCCAGCGCATCGGTGATGAACCAGGATGAATCGTCTGACCAGATGACCGCATGGGGGTGGGGGATGGCCACCCGCTGCGCCCTGAGCCAGAGGCTGATCCGCCAGTTGCTGGCCGCCCTGTCCTGCCCGCGCCACCGTTGCAGGCGCGCCCGCCACGCCCGGACGGGAAAGCGTTTGAAGAAAAGTTGCCCGGTCTCCCCGATGCGCAGAAAACCGCTGGAGACCTTGGTGTTCTGCTTGATGATGGTCAGCTGAGCAGGGTCCGGCGGCCACGCCCCGGCCTCCAGCATCCGGCGAAGGGGAGAGGTGGCCTGGCAGGCATAGCGGAGTCCGCTGTCGTGGCCCTGCACGATGCTCACCGGCGTTCCGCCTCCCGCTCCGGATGAAAGCGCGGCTTGGGTCCGCCGCGGGCCATACGGCGGGCCCAACGGCGTGCGCGGGCACTCTCCACAGTCCTGGCCAATTGCCGGAAGTCGCCACTATCGATACCCATGCCCTCAGCATAGCCCTTCAGCATGCGGACCTGATCCGTACGGCTTTGATGGTCCCGCCGGGTCATGGCCAGTTGGATGAGGTTGCGGTGGCGGTCCTGCGGTTTTGTGCTGCGGTGGCTCCCCTCATTGTCCAGGTACCAGAATTCCGCTGCCTCCGGCCCCTGTTGCAGATCGCACAGGACGTTGCCCAGGCGCAGGTCGCCATGTACCCATCCGGCCCGGTGCAGGCGGGCGATCTCCGCCCCGAATCGCCGGAGCAGGCACCGCCGGTCGGCCAGGTTAAGGCGTGCCGGTCCTGAGGTGCGGGTGACCAGCTCCACCATGGCGGGATAGGGGACAGCCTGGGTGAGGACAAACTCCAGGCGGGCCTCGACCCGGCCGTAGGCCAGTACCGGCGGGGTGGGGAAGCCGTCCCGGCTCATCTGGATGGAGCGGTCCACGGCGCGGGCGCCACGGCTCCCGCGGCCCAGGGCCTTCAGCTCCTCCAGGCGATGACGGGGCAGCAGTACCTTGAGAAAGACAGGGGCCCCTTGCCATTCGCCGCGGGCCACCCGCGCCTGCGCGGAACTGCCCAAGAGGGTCCAGCCGGCGGGCGGTTCACCCCGCGCCACGGCCAGCGAGCAACCCCGCAGGGCCGGGTGGTCGCCAGCGCTGGGGAGCAGTCGGGGGGCCAGGCCGAGCCATTGCAGGAGGCGATATCCCCTCATAGCGGGAGCCCCTCGGGCCCGTGCCCGTGCTCGCGACGGTACTGCCAGCGCGCGCGCTCGGCCACCTGCTGCCAGAAGGTGCGATCCGCCGCCAGTGTCCGGCGCAGGGTGGTGCCCCGGTAGGCGCGCATGAAGCGGAGGAGATCGCGTCGGGTCAGGCCGATATCCAGGGCCGAGAAATACAGCCCGCCGATATCCTTCACCCGGGCCCGCTCGGGCAGTGACTGATGGCGCTGAACCCGGTGCAGGTCCATCAGATAGAGCCGTGGCGAGTGCCTGCCCGCCAGCACTGCCGGCGGGTCGTCGTTGAGGTCCAGGCGGAAGTGGCAGAGGTAGAAGTCCCGGTGGTTCATGCCGTCAGCGTGGAGCGTGCGGGCGATGCGGGCCACCTCCCGGATCAGTTTCACCCGGAATGTATAGGCCGGTGGCGCCTCCGGCCAGCGCAGGCATTCCTGTTCCAGCGTGTGGGTGTGGCCCAGATCCCGGGTGATGACGAAGGAGCGCTCCCGCGCCGGGTTCAGACCCCGCCGCACGCCAAAGGCCACCGGCGGGGTGGTGGCCACGCCCAGCGCCTGCAGCCGGTGGATGGCCCGCCACTCCGGCTCGGCCCCGAGCACCGGGACCCGAAACTGTGAGAGCTTGCGCAGGATGCGGGGCCAGGGCATGCCGGTGTGCAGCTTGGCGAAATAGGCCCGGCCGGCCAGCTCGAAGCGGAAGGTGCGACGCCCGTCCACGGCGCGCACCACCTCGCCGTCCAGGGCCATCACCTGCTCGAAGGGGTCGCCGGGGCCGAAGGTCGCCCGCAGGTCGGCCTGGAAGCCCGGGTCGAGCACCAGTTCGTTTCGCCGCAGGCTCATGGACTCACCCATGCTCCCCGTAGCGGGGGCCTTCGATGACCCGCAGGGCGTGCTCGGCGCGGCTGCCCAGTTCGGTCCGGCGGGCGTAGGTCCGGGCGTATTCGCGCCAGCGGGGTTGCTCGGGGCTGTCGATCATCGAAGCCAGGGCCTCGTCCATGGCCGCCTGGGTGAAGGGCGGTGGCAGGACCCGGCCGCTGCCGGCGCGCTCAATGTGGAAGGCGTAGCCGCAATTCCCGGTCACCAGTGCGGGCAACCCGGCGGCGATGGCCTCGACAATGGCGGTGCCGGTGTTCTCCTGGTAGGCCGGGTGGAGCAGCAGGTCGGCGGCGAAGAGGAAGCGTGCCACGTCGTCCCGGCCCTGCAGGAAGTGCACCTGGTCCGCCACGCCGAGCCCCCGGGCCAGGGCTTCCTGGGTTGCCGCACGACCCTTGCCCAGCACATAGAGATGGGTGCGTCGCCGCGGCGATTCGGGCAGGGCGGCCAGTGCACGGATGCTGCGATCCACCCCCTTGCGACGGAAGTCGGAGCCCACCATCAGCAGCATGCGGTCCGCCTCGCCCAGGCCCAGCTCCCGGCGCAGGCCGGCGCCGATGTGCGGGGCCTCGGGGCCGGCGAAGCGGTCGGTGGAGACGTAGGGCGGCATCAGGTGGAAACGGTCGTCGGGGGTGGCGTACCAGCGCTGGAAGAGCGGCTTCTCCGCTTCGGATAGCAGCAGGATGTGGTTGCGGGCGTCGGCGCGGAAGACGGCCTGCTCAAAGGCGGCGTGCTGGCGGTAGCGCCCCGACCAGCGGTAGAGCGGGTGGCGCGCCTGCGCCCGCTCCACGAAGCAGGGGTCGGCGTTGTAGTAGACATCGAGCCCCGGCATCTTGTTGAAGCCCACCACCCGGTCGGGCGGGTTGTCCGCCAGGCGTTTCTGCACGTGGGTACCAAAGCGGCGGTAGCGGGTGTGGTTGCGCCAGCCGGGCACCTTCACCACCTCCACCGTCAGGTTCGGATGTTCCGGCGTCCAGCCACTCCAGGCCAGGGTGTAGACATCGACCCGATGGCCGCGCTCCAGCGCCAGCTCGGTGATGCGCCGGAAGTTGCGCTGCAGGCCGCCGTGGGGGAAGTACTTGAACAGGGCGAAGGCCAGGTGCATCAGCTCGCCTCCCGGTGCAGGGCGGTGATCGCCTCCAGCACCCGGGCCGGGTGCATCTGCCGCAGGCAGTTGAGATGCCCCAGCGGGCATTCGCGCTGGAAGCAGGGGCTACAGTCCAGGCCCAGGTAAAGAACGCGGGCGCGGGCGCTGAGCGGCGGGGTATATCCCGGGTCGGAGGAGCCGTACAGGGCCACCACCGGCCGGCCGGTGGCCGCGGCCACGTGCATCAGGCCGGAATCGTTGCTGACCACCACAGCCGCCGATGCGAGCAGGTCGATGGCCTGTGCCAACGTCGTGCGGCCGGCCAGGTCCGTGCACCCCGGCGCGGCCTTGGCGATCCCGCCGGTGATGGGTTGGTCCTTGTCCGAGCCGAACAGCCAGACCTGCCAGCCCGCTGCCAGCCGCTCCCGCGCCACCTCGGCGAAGTACTCCGGCGGCCAGCGTTTGGCCGGACCGTACTCGGCGCCGGGGCAGAGGGCCAGCACCGGGGCATCGTCGCTGGCCAGGCCCAGTTCCGAGCGCGCCTGCCGGCGCCCGTCAGCGGTGACGGCCAGGCGCGGTTCGGGGATCGGTGGTGGCAATGGCGCATCGGCCTCGTGGCCCAGCGCGACGAACCGGTCCACGGTCCGGTAGAGCGCCTTGCGGTCCAGCGGCCGGATGTCGTTCAACAGCCCGTAGCGGTGCTCGCCCTTGTAGCCGGTACGTCGGGGGACGCCGGCGGCCAGCACCGGGAGCGCCGCCTTGGCCGAGCGCGGCAGCACGATGGCCTGCTGGTAGCCGCGCTGGCGCAATGAGCGCCCCAGCCGCCAGCGCTTGCCCAGGGCCAGCTCGCCATGGGCCACCGGCAGCGGGATGGCGCGCCGCACCTCCGGCATGCGTTCCAGCAGCGGCAGGCTCCATGCCGGGGCGATGACATCGACCTCCGGGCCGGGCCGACGCTGGCGCAGGGTGATGAACAGGCTCTGAGCCATCACCATGTCGCCCACCCAGGCGGGGCCGACCACCAGCACCGCACCCTGCGGGGTGTCGTTGCCGGCGGCTACCACGGCGGGCAGGCGGCCGGGGCCGCCGCAGATGGATGCGGGCACTGAGGCAACATGATGGCGATGGGCTTACTTCTCGGACTGCCGCCGCCCTTTGCGGAGGGTGGTGAGGTCGCCGACCGGGTCCTTCAGCACATAGTGGGCGCCGCAGTAGGGGCAGATCTCCTCGCCCGTCTCATGGATCGGCAGGTAAACCTTGGGGTGGGAGTTCCACAGGTACATACCCGGCATGGGGCAGGAGAGCGGCAAGTCGTCCTGCGTGATCTCGTAGCGGTTGGCGGCGTTGGGCTCGATGAGATCGGTGCGGTCGTGGGTCTGAGGATCAGGCACGGTGCGTACTCCCTGGTGTGGGCTGGGCCCTTGGTCTTGCGCGCATCTTACCCAGCTCGGTGGCTTTTGCGCGCTATTGTACAACGGGAGCCGGCCGCAGGCGCACCCCGGGGTTGCCCCGGGCGCGCCCGATCGCCCGGCCTCAGCGGGTGTACTGCTCGCGCAGGACGTTCTTCTGTACCTTGCCCATGGCGTTGCGGGGCAACTCGTCCACGAAGAACACCGCCTTCGGGACCTTGTAGCCCGCCAGTTCGCCCTTGAGCTGGTGGATGACCGCCGCTTCGTCCAACTTGGGACCGGCCTTCTCGGGAACCACCACCGCCGCCACCTGTTCGCCGAAGTCCGGGTGGGGCAGGCCGATCACCGCGGACTCCCGCACTCCGTCCAGGCCGTCGATGAAGCCCTCCACCTCCTTGGGGTAGACGTTGTAGCCGCCGGTGATGACCAGGTCTTTGGCCCGGCCGACGATGGCGTAGTAGCCGTCCTCGCTGACGGTGGCCATGTCGCCGGTGATGAAATAGCCGTCGTCGGTGAACTCCTCGGCGGTCTTCTCGGGCAGGCGCCAGTAGCCGGAAAAGACGTTGGGGCCTTTCACCTGGAGTGAGCCTACCTCGCCGGGGGGCAACTCGTGGCCCTCGGTGTCGACGATGCGGACCTCTACACCGGGCAGGGGGAAGCCCACGGTGCCCGGGCGACGTTCACCCTCCAGCGGATTGGAGATGTTCATGCCGGTCTCGGTCATGCCGTAGCGCTCCAGGATGGGGTGCCCGGTGCGCTCGTACCACTGCTGGAAGGTCTCCTCCAGCAGTGGTGCGGAGCCGGAGATGAACAGACGCATGTTGCGGCACAGCTCCGGGTTCAGTTCCGGCTGCTGCAGCAAACGGGTGTAGAAGGTGGGCACACCCATCAGCACGGTTGCCCGCGGGAGCAGTTGCAGCACCTGATCGGCATCGAAGCGGGGCAGGAAATAGACCTTGGAGGCGCCCATCATGGCGCAGTGCATGGCCACGAACAGCCCGTGCACATGGAAGATGGGCAGGGCGTGAATCAGCACGTCATCCTGCCGCCAGCCCCAGGCCTCCTCTAGCGCCAGGGCGTTGGCCGCCAGGTTGCCGTGGGAGAGCATCGCGCCCTTGGGCCGGCCGGTGGTCCCCGAGGTGTAGAGGATGCAGGCCAGGTCATCGCGGCTGACCGGGTGGGGCGGGAGCGGCTCGGGGGCCTGTTCCGACAGGGTGCGCATCAGGCTGCCGCCGCCGTTGGCATCCAGGGTCTCCACCCGGGTGCCGCCCTTCGCCTCGGCCAGCTCCCGCAGGGTCTCCTCGCCGGCCGGCCGCACCACCGCCAGACTCGGCTCTGCATCGTGCAGAAAGTACTCCAGCTCCGTGCGCATGTAAGCGGTGTTCAACGGCAGGAACACAGCCCCCGCCCGCAGACAGGCCAGGTAGAGGCAGATGGCCTCGGGGCTCTTGTCCACCTGCACGGCCACCCGGTCCCCGGGCTGGACGCCCAGCTGGCGGAGCAGGCCGGCGAGCCGGGCGGCGTGTTGGTGGGCCTGGCCATAAGTCCAGTTCCGGCCGTTCGGTACCTCCAGGAACACCTGTTCGTCGCGGTCCTGACTGCGGCTCTGGAGCAGGCCGTAGAGGTTCTCCGGCGCCTGCTCATTGGGCTGTGGGGCGGTCATAGGGTTCCTCCATTAACGTGTCAATCGGGCGTCCCGCTTCTTCTGAGATGGGCCCTGCGGGCTTCGGGGACGGCGGTCTGTTGTTCTTGACGTCTTGCATTATGAATTATACATTCGTAATTACAAGCGACAAGCATCCTCCCCGGAAAAGGTCTGCAGGAGGGCAGCCGAGATGGTGGGAACACTCAAATCACCAGCGTTGTACAGCCAGGTCGCGGACCTGGTGCGGAAACGTATCTTCCAGCAGGAGCTGCGCCCGGGGGATCGCATCGATGAGGTGACCCTGGCCGAGGAACTGGGCGTGAGCCGCACGCCGGTCCGCGAGGCGTTGAAGATCCTGGATGCCGATGGGCTGGTCATCCTTGAGCCGCGTCGCGGCTGTCGGGTCCGGGTGCTGGAGCACAAGGACCTGGAGCAGTTGTTTCCGGTCATGGCGGTACTGGAGGGGCTGATTGCCGGCGAGGCGGTGAAGCGCACCGACGGGAAGGAGATGGCGAACCTGGAGCGTATCCACCAGAACCTGGAGGACGCCGCCGCGGAGGGCGACATCGACCGTTACTACGAGCACAACTACGAGTTTCACACCCGCCTTCAGGAGTTGTG
The DNA here is from genome assembly GCF_000014785.1 of Alkalilimnicola ehrlichii MLHE-1. Taxonomy (NCBI): domain Bacteria; kingdom Pseudomonadati; phylum Pseudomonadota; class Gammaproteobacteria; order Chromatiales; family Ectothiorhodospiraceae; genus Alkalilimnicola; species Alkalilimnicola ehrlichii. The sequence goes on along the minus strand of NC_008340.1, from coordinate 3,172,291 downwards.
TGGCAACCCCTACCTGCAGCGGGTGGCCGCCGACCTGCGGCGGATTCTGATTCTCGCCCGCCACCGCCAGCTCAAGGCCCCCGGCCGCCTACAGGACTCGCTGCAGGAGCACCGCGACCTAATGGCGGCCTTCCGTAAGGGCGATGCCGAAGCCGCCGATGCGCAGATGAAGCACCACCTGCTGGAGCAGGGCCGGACGCTGATGGAAAAGGAGGCCGCCCGCCACTGAAGACGCCCCCACCAGAGACGGCCGGCGAGCCGTTGATGAATTATTCGGACCTCCGTGCCGGCCCCGGGCGGGCACGGACAGAGAACGGCCCGCGAGAAGGCCGTGCGATAAGAAGCAGCGAAAAATGCAGCACCAAGCAACCGTTGCCGCGGGACACCTCATAACTATTCCGCCCACGGCCGGTTAAACGAGAGGAAGACCAGGAGGAAGTACTGATGTCGTCAAAAAAAACCTATCGCCCCCGTTGGGCATTTGCAGTTACCGTCACGATGTGTGCCCTGGCTGCGGCGCTCGTCTGGCCCATGAGTGCGCAAGCGCAGATGCGGCTGGACGCCTCCCACCAGTGGCCAGGCGGTCAGGGTGACGTCCGTGACGAGATGGTCCAGATCATCGCGAACCGAGCGGAGGAGGCCGATGTGGGCCTGCAGGTGCGCGTCTACCCCGGCGCTTCCCTGTACCAGCCCCGTGAGCAGTGGCCGGCACTGTCCCGTGGCCGGCTGGCCATCACTGCGTTGCCGCTGGCCTATGTCGGTGGCCGTGTGCCGGAGGTGAACCTGACCCTGATGCCGGGCCTGGTCCGCAATCACGATCACGCGCGGCGGATTAACGAGTCGCCCTTCATGGAGCGGCTGGAAGAGATCATGCTCGAGCACGGCGTGAAGGTGCTGGCACATACCTGGCTGGCCGGGGGTTTTGGCTCCACTAAGCAGTGCATCCTGCATCCGGACGACGTGGACGGCATCAACATCCGTGCCGCCGGCGCCGCCTTCGAGCAGATGCTGGCCGAGGCCGGGGCATCCATCGCCTCCATGCCCAGCTCCGATATCTATACCGGGCTGCAGACCGGGGTGCTGGACTCCGCCAACACCAGCTCCGCAAGCTTTGTCTCCTTCCGCCTCTACGAGCAGCTGGAGTGCGTGACCCCGCCGGGTGACTACGCCCTGTGGTTCATGTACCAGCCGATTTTGGTCTCCACCCGCATCTGGGATCGCCTCGACGAAGAGCAGCAGGCTGTGTTGCTGGAGGCGGGCCAGGAAGCCGAAGAGTTCGCCTATCATGCCGCCATTGAGGCCGATAAGCGCTTCGCCGAGGTCTACGAGGAGCACGGCCGGCAGGTGGTTTACATGACCGAGGACGACTTCAATGCCTGGCGTGAGATCGCCGAGCGCAGCTCTTACGCCAACTTCGTGCGCGATGTGGAGGGCGGCCAGGAACTGCTCGATATGGCCCTGGAAGTAGAATAACGCGATTCACTCCCCAACGGCCCGCGCCGGGCGGAATGCTCGGCGCGGGAGTCTAAAGGTAAGCAAGCCGGGTTGTTGCGCTCGCGTGGCACCCGCCATCGGGAGTGAGAATGATGCTTTGGTTTATTCGCGGGGTTACAGCTCTTTCCCGGATCGCGGCAGCGGTCGCCTCGCTGATGATCGTCGTGGGGGCCCTGGTGGTCTGCCAGATGGTGTTCATGCGTTATGTGCTGGGAGAGTCCACATACTGGCAGACCGAGTTCGTCACCTTCATGCTGATCGGTGCCACTCTGCTGGCTAGCCCCTACGTCCTGCACGAGCGCGGCCACGTCAATGTGGACCTGCTGCCCATGCTGCTCGGGCCCAAGGGCAGGATCGCGCTTGCCGTGATCGGCAACTTTATCGCCTTCGCCTTCATTGTCATCGTGGCCTACACCGGTTTCATGCTCTGGCTCGAGTATTACGAGACCGGCTGGCGCTCCTACAGCGTCTGGGCGCCGCGGCTGTGGATCCCGATGACCTTCCTCCCCCTGGGCATGATCCTGCTGGCCCTGCAGTACATTGCCCAGACGGCCGCCATTGTGATGGGGGTCGAGGAGCCGTTCAGCATGGAGGCAGAACAGCTGCTCAAGGAGCAGTCGGAGTCTCAATCGGAGCAGCCCGGTGGGTCAATGCCGGAGGCAAAACAGGCCCGGACGGCCCAGGCGCACGGGGGAGTCAACCATGAATGAGTTCATGCTCGCTTTGGTCATCCTGGCGGTGCTGATGGCCATTCTGCTGCTGGGCACCCCCGTGGCCTTTGCCTTGGGCGCCACAGCGGTCCTTTTTCTCTTTCTCTTCGAGGGAATCTTTGCCCTTGAGATGGTCGGGGAGATGCTTTATGCCTCGATGAATAAGTTCACCCTGCTGTCCATCCCCATGTTCATCCTCATGGGGGCGGCTATCGCCTCATCCCGGGCCGGGGCGGACCTCTATGAGGCCCTGCACCGTTGGTTGTACAAGCTGCCGGGGGGATTGCTGGTCTCCAACATCGGTGCCTGCGGTCTGTTCTCCGCGTTAAACGGCTCCTCGCCGGCCACCTGTGCCGGGATCGGCAAGATGGGTATTCCCGAACTACGCCGCCGCGGCTATCCGGAGGGGCTCACCTGCGGGGCCATTGGCGCCGGCTCGACATTGGGGATCCTGATCCCGCCCAGTGTGACGATGATCATCTACGGGGTGAGTACCGAGACCTCCATCGGCCGATTGTTCCTCGCCGGGGTGGGGCCGGGGATCCTGCTGATCCTGCTGTTCTCGGCCTGGGCCATCTTCTACGCCTGGCGCGACGGGGCCCTCTCACGGATGGACATAAACACCCACTTCAGCTGGGCCGAGCGGCTATCCATGGTGCCCAAGCTGCTGCCCTTTTTCGCCGTCATCGTCTTCATCATGTGGGCATTGTACGGCGGTGTGGCGACGCCTTCCGAGGCGGCCGGGGTAGGCGCGGTGTTCTGCGTGCTGCTGGTCATCGCCATTTACAAGGTGTGGCAGCCCCGGGCTCTGTGGCGCGTCCTGCGCACCACGACCAAGGAGTCGGTGATGATCATGATGATCATCGGGTGTGCCGGGCTGTTCGGGTTCATGCTCTCGCAGCTCTACATCACCCAGGCCGTGGCCGAGACCGTCGGCGGACTGGACGTGAACCCCTGGGTGATGATGGCGCTGATCAACGTCTTCCTGCTGCTGGCCGGGCTGTTTCTGCCGCCGGTGGCGGTGATCCCGATGACAGCGCCCATCCTGCTGCCGATCATCCTGGAGGCGGGATTCGATCCCATCTGGTTCGGCGTGATCATGACCATCAACCTCGAGATCGGTCTGATCACACCACCGGTGGGGCTCAATCTCTATGTGCTCAAGGGCATCGCGCCGGACGTGAAACTGTCCCGGATTCTCTGGGGCTCTCTGCCGTTCATGCTGCTGATGCTCCTGTCCATCGTCATCCTTTGCTTCTTCCCGTGGATCGCCACGGGCCTGCCCGACATGCTGATGGGACCAACACAATGAGAAACCGATGGTGGAATCGCCTGGTGGACCAGGTGGCGGACCGGGGGCTGGGCCTGTCCCGGCTGAACCAGAGCCCGGATATCATGGAACGGCTGGAGGAGAACTGCCGCGCGCTGCTGACCAGCCGCGGCGAGGCCTCCGGGGTGGCTTTGGCGCGTGAGGTGGTGCGGGCGGTGGACAGCCTGGATGAGGCGGGCAAGACCCGCTTCCTTAAGCTGCTGGCCCATCGCTTCGGCCCCGACCGGGAGGCGGTGTTGGCGGCGGCAGAACGCTTCCGTGAGAGCGACGAGCCGGCGGACCTGCAGGAGCTGTTGCGGGTGGTGGAGCCGCCGCGCCAGGAGGTCTTCCGGCGTCTGAACGGGGCCCCGGACGGCACCCGGGTCTTGGTCCGGCTGCGCGAGACCCTGCTCCGCCAGCTGAAAGACAACCCGGACCTGGGGCCGGTGAACACGGACTTCCAGCACCTGCTGAAGTCCTGGTTCAACCCCGGTTTTCTGCAGTTGCAGCGGATCAGCTGGGATCGCAGCCCCGCGCGCCTGATGGAAAAGCTGATCCAGTATGAGTCGGTGCACGCCATCCAGGGCTGGGATGACCTGCGCCGGCGCCTGGCGGCCGACCGCCGCTGCTTCGGCTTCTTTCACCCAGCGTTGCCGGATGAGCCCCTGATCTTCGTGGAGGTGGCCCTGGTACAGGGCCTGGCCACCCACACTGCGCCGCTGCTGGCGCCGGATGCCCCGGTGGTGGACACCCGTGAGGCGGACACCGCCATCTTCTTCTCCATCAGCAACTGTCAGGTGGGACTGAGGGGGGTCTCCTTCGGCAACTTCCTCCTCAAGCAGGTGATGGGCGAGCTCATCAGCGAGTTTCCCCATGTGGAGCGCTATGCCACGCTTTCCCCCATCCCCGGGTTCTCCCGGGCGCTGCGCATGGAGGGGGATTACGCCGACGGCTTTACCCGCGAGCGGATCGCCGCGCTGCTTCAGGAGGACGCCGAGGCGCTCACCGACGCGGCGGGGGTCTCCGATCCGGTGGCTGCCCTGTACCGGTTGCTGGAGGCGCCACTGGTCCATGCTGACGTGCTGGCCGCACCCATGCGCCGCCTGGTGCAGGCCTATCTCACCCGTGTGCGCCGCAACGATACCGTGGCCGATCCGGTGGCGCGCTTCCACCTCAGCAACGGCGCGCGGTTGGAGCAGGTCAACGCCTTTTCCGATCATTCAGCGACGCGGCTACAGGCCTCCTACGGCATGATGGTGAACTACCGCTATATCGCCGAGGCCGTGGAGGAGAACCACGAACGCTTCGTCAAGACCGGGGAGGTGGTGCTCTCCCGTGCGTTGCAGAAGCAGCAGAAGCGTATCAATGCCGCCTGGGACGGGGTGGCGGTGGGTTTGGAGGGCGCTAGGGCCCGACAGGCCGAATAGGGCCCGCGGGCGCGGCCATCGTTGCGGATTCACCGGAAAGCCCATAGCCTTCACGGAGTGGCTCCGGGCGGCGCGCTTCCGCGCCGCCCCGAATCTCCAACAACAATGCGGAGTGGCCCGTGACTCGAATCCCCCTGTGCCGCCATATGTTCTCTTGGCCGCTGCTCTTCGGCCTGCTGTTGTCTCTGCTATTGGTGGTCCATCCTGCGCCTGCCAGTGAGCCGGGGGAGTCACCGAGTGCGCGGCTGGCCGAGATCCTTGAGGATGACGAGGCGCGCGCCCGCCTTATTGAGGAACTGCGGGGCCTGGATACCGCCCGCGAGGAGGCCCCGGAGGCGGATGTGCCGGCGCCAATCTCCCTGGCCCGGCAGGTAGCCGAGCTGACCCAGGGCTTTGCCCAGAGCGCCGTGGCGGAGTTCCGCGGGGCCGGCCAGGCCTTTGCCGGGATCGCCGATGAGGGCCTGGGGCCGGCGCTGTCGCAACTGGGCGAGGGGCTGCTGGACCTGCTCCTGCTCATTGTCGCCACGGTGGCGGCGTTCCTGCTGATGCGCCGCCTGGCCCGGCCGTTGTTTGACTGGATCAGCGCCTGGGCCGCGAAACAAGAGGCGGAGCAATATCAGCGCCAGGCCGGGTCGCGCTTCGTCAGCCTGGTGGGCATGCTCTGGCGGGCCGTGGCCATCGTGGTGGCGGCGGCCATCGACCTGCTGGTGATCCTGGTGGCCTGGGTGGCGGGCTACAGCCTGTCGCTGTTCGTGTTCGGCGACGCCGGGGTTATGGACACCCGCCACTCCCTGTTCCTCAACGCTTTCCTGCTGGTGGAGGTGTTCAAGGCGCTGCTGCGGGTGGTGTTCGCGGCACGCAACGACGCCCTGCGCCTGCTGCCCATCGCCGCCGAGGACGCGGCCTACTGGAACGCCTGGCTGGCGCGCCTGGCCGGCTTCATCGGTTACGGCATGCTGGTGGTGGTGCCCATCGTCAATATCGCCGTCTCTCCGGGCATCGGCCGCGCCGTGGGGCTCCTGGTGATGTTCGCCGCCTTCATCAATGCCCTGGTGATCATCCTGCAGAACCGCAAGCAGGTGCATGATCGGGTGCAGGCCCAGGCCCGCCGGGCGGAGCTGGGTTTCACTAAGGTGCTGCTCTCCACCCTGGCCGAGCTCTGGCACCTGCTCGCCATCGCCTACTTCGCGGCGCTCGCCATCGTCACCATCACCCATCCGGAGGACGCGTTGCCTTTCATGGCCCAGGCGACGCTGCAGACCCTGCTGGTGGTCGGCGTGGGGGTGTTGATCTCGGTGGTGTTGACCCAACTGATCAGCCGCGGGGTGCGGGTGCCGGCCGAGACCCGGGAGCGTTTCCCGCTGCTGGAGTCGCGTCTCAATGCCTTCGTGCCGAGTTCGCTGAAGGTGGTGCGGGCCGCCATCCTCCTCGTGGTACTGGCGATGGTGTTGGACGCCTGGGCGGTGTTCAACTTCACCGCCTGGCTGGCGTCGGATACCGGCGGGGCGGTGGTGCTCAAGGCAGTGACCGTGGCGATCATCCTGGCGGCATCCGTGCTGCTGTGGATCGCCGTGGCCAGCTGGATCGAGCACCGGCTGAACCCGCAGACCGGGGTCGGCGAGCCGGGCGCGCGGGAGCGCACCCTGCTCACCATCTTCCGCAATGCCATCGCGGTGGCGCTGCTCACCATCACGCTGATGATCGTGCTGGCGGAGATCGGTATCAACATCGGCCCGTTGATCGCCGGCGCCGGTGTGCTGGGCCTGGCCATCGGCTTCGGCGCACAGAAGCTGGTGCAGGACATCATCACCGGGGTGTTCATCCAACTGGAGAATGCGATCAACACCGGTGACGTGGTTACCGCCGCCGGCATCACCGGCACGGCGGAGACGCTGACCATCCGTTCGGTGGGTATCCGGGACCTCTCCGGGACCTTCCACATCGTGCCCTTTTCCTCGGTGGACAGCGTCTCCAACTTCAACCGGGAGTACGCCTATCACGTGGGCGTCTACGGTGTGGCCTACCGCGAGGACATCGATGAGACTATCAGCCACCTGCGGGCGGCCTTCGCCGAACTGCTGGAGGATCCGGATCACGGCCCGAATATCCTGGAACCGGAGCTGGAGGTGCATGGGGTCACCGCACTGGCCGATAGCTCCATCAACATCCGCGTGCGCATCAAGACCGTGGGTGGGGCGCAATGGGCGGTGGGCCGTGCCTACAACCGGCTGGTGAAGCGCCATCTGGATGCCGCCGGCATCGAGATCCCCTTCCCCCATCTGACGCTCTATTTCGGCGAGGACAAGGAGGGTGCCGCGCCGCCGGTCAATGCCAACGTCAAGCTGCTGGGGGGGCTGGCGGCGGCCGGCGGGGTGCCGTCGGCCGCCGCCCAGGGTTCCGCCCGGCCGCAGGGCGAGGGGGCCGACAGGCCTCAGGACGAGGGGCCCGACAGGCCGGAGGTGGACCCGAGGGAGGCCCGGACCAACCCGAAGCAGTGGGAGGACTACGACGAGGAGGGTGATTGACCGGGGGCGGGCCCCGGCCCGCCGGCTCAGTGTTGCTGGCGGTTGGTCCGTTGCTGGGCCAGCACCACGCTGAGCAGGCCCAGCACCGCCGCCAGCGTGCCGGCCACCCGCCAGAGCTGCGCATAGTCCGGCTGGCTGGGCCGGCGCGGCGGCTCCGGCGCCCGTAGCAGGCCGGGGCCGGGTTGCTCCAGGCGGGCCAATTGCCCGGCCAGCGCCTCCCGCTCCGCTTGCAGTCGGCCCAGCCGTGCCTGACCGCTGTCCTCCACCAGGGCGCGGGTGGCCAGGTAGAGGTTGTCGGCCTCCTCCGGGCGTTCGGCGGAGAGCCGGCGCAGGCTGCTGCGCAGGTCGCTGATGCGGCGGTCCAGGCTCTCCAGGTCCTCCTCCAGCCGGGTGCGTTGCCCGTGGTGGTGGCCCCGGAACGCGCGCAGCAATCCCCTCGCCAGGTCCTCAGCGAGCACCGCCGCCTCGTCGGGTGCACCGGCCCGGACCCACAGCCGCACGCGCCCATCGCCGGCCTCCAGGCGGTGCAGGGCGGGGTCGTCCTCCAGGCCCTCGGCGATCAGGAAACGCTGGATCAGCGCGTCGGTTTCCTCGGCGTAATCATTCAGCTCGGGCGGCAGCCCGGTGTTGATGACCGCCTGGCTCTCGTAGACCGGTTGACTGATCAGGTGGTAGGCCCCGGTGCCCCCCAGCACCACGGCCACGGTCCCCAGCAGCCAGTACTTCTGCCACCAGAGGATGATCAGGCCTTTGAGCAGGGTACGCAGCATGGGGCGTCAGTCCAGGTTGAACTCGGCCACCGCCGGGGCATGGTCCGACGGCCGCTCCCAGGTGCGGGGCTCGCGATCCACATAGCTGGAGGTACAGGCCTGGTACAGGGCCGGGCTGGCGAGCACCAGGTCGATGCGCAGGCCCCGATTGCGCTTGAAGTTGTTCATCCGGTAGTCCCACCAGGACCAGACCTTCTCCGGCTGATCGAACAACCGGAAGGTGTCGGTCAGCCCGAGCTCGCCGGTGAGCCGGCGCAGGGCCTCACGCTCTGGGGTGGAGCAGAGGACCTTCTCGCGCCAGAGCTCCGGGTCGTGCACATCGCGGTCGTCGGGCGCGATGTTGAAGTCGCCGACCACCACCAGCTTGTCGTGGCGGCGGCGTTCCTCGGCCAGCCAGTCGGCCAGCCGGGCCAGCCAGTCGAGCTTGTAGGCGTACTTCTCCGAGCCCACCTCGGAACCGTTCGGGACATAGAGATTGATGAACCGCAGGTCACCCACGGTGACGCCCAGGACCCGGCGCTGCGGGTCATCCAGACCGGGGATGTCGCGGATCACGGCCTCCGGCGCCCGGCCGCGGGCGAGCACGGCCACCCCGTTGTAGGTCGGCTGGCCGGCGTAGGCCACCTGGTAGCCGGCCTCGTTCAGGGCCTCGGCGGGGAAGCGTTCATCGGTCAGTTTCGTCTCCTGCAGGCCGACCAGGTCGGGCTGGCGGCTCTCCAGCCAATCGAGAACCTGGGGCAGCCGGACTTTCAGTGAGTTGACGTTCCAGGATGCGAGTTTCATCGGTTTCGGGTGTTCCTGTCGGATCTCGGAGGGTGAGCGTCAGGTTGCGGAGTACGGACCGGCGCCCGCCGGTCAGCGTCGGCGCAGCCAGGCGTCCAGGGCCTCGGCGAAGCGCTCCGGTTGCTCCACGTGCAGCCAGTGGCCGGCCCCGGCCACGGCGGTGATCTCGGCGTGCGGGAAGAGACGGCGGATGGCGTCCGTCTGTGCCGCCTGCACGTAGCCCGAGCGCTCGCCGTGGATAAACAGCGCCGGTCCGGCGTACTGGCCGTCATAGTCGGGGAACCCCATCAGGGTGGGCAGCGCCTGGCGCAGGATCGCCACCGGGATGCGCCACTCCCAGCCCTGCTCGCCCCGCTGCAGGTTGGTGAGCAGGAACTGGCGCACCATGGGGCTGTCCACCGCTTCAGCCAGGGCGGTATCCACCTGCTCACGGTGGCTGATGCCGTCCAGGTCCACCCCGGCCATGGCGGCCAGTATACCGTCGTGGCCGTGGTCCTCGGTGCCGTAGTCGACCGGGGCGATATCGGCAACCACCAGCCCGGAGACGCGCTCCGGATGCTCCAGGGCCAGGGCCATGGCGGCCTTGCCGCCCATGCTGTGGCCCATCACCAGTGCCTGTGCGCAGCCGCAGTCGTCCAGCAGCTGGACCAGATCGGCGGCCATGGCCGGATAGTCCATCCGTGGGTGGTGGGGTGAGCGACCGTGGTTGCGCAGGTCCGGCAGAATGACCCGGTGGCGCTCGGCCAGCCAGCGGGCGTGCCGGGACCAGTTGGCGCTGGAGCCGTAGAGGCCGTGCAGGATCAGCAGCGGCGGGCCGTCACCGCGTTCCGTCTTGTTTAGTCTGAGTATTTCAGTCATAAATTCAGTGGATACCGGAATGTGTCACATACTGCCACTGTAGGCACCGTGGCGGCAGAAGGGGATGAAGGTATGATCTTGCCCGATTATCGCGGCGGCAGCATCGTCAATCTGATGGCCAGCATCAGCCGGGGCCTGGGGGCGCCGCGGATTGGCATCCCGGAGGCGCGACTGCTGCCGGCGCATCAGATCGGCCGGGCCCGCCACGTGGTTTTGCTGATGCTGGACGGGCTGGGCTATGAGTATCTGGCCGGGCATCGCGATGCCTTGCTGCGCCAACACCTGCTGGGCGAACTCACCTCGGTCTTCCCCTCCGCCACCGCCATCGCCGTGACCAGCTTTGCCACCGGCTTGACCCCGCGCCAGCACGGGGTCACCGGCTGGCACATGTACCTGGAGGAGCTGGGCCGGGTCTGCACCATACTGCCCTTCCGCGACCGGGTCACCCGTGAGTCCATCGCCGAGGTGGATCCGGACGCCGTGCGGGTGCTGGAGCAGCCGCCGCTGGCCAATCTGCTCGACGCTGAGACCCACCTGGTGATGCCGGCGGAGATCGCCGACTCCACCTACAACCTGGCCACCGGGGGGCTGGCCTGGCGGCACGGGGTGGCGGACCTGGCGGACTATGTCGACACGGTGGCGGGGCTGGTGCAGTCGGCGGGCGGGCGCCAGTACATCTATGCCTATTGGCCCCGCCTGGACAGCCTGGCCCACCAATACGGGATGGCCAGCACCGAGGTCCAGGCCCACTTCGCCGCCCTGGACGCCGCCTTCGACGAGCTGCGCCGGGAGCTGGCCGGCACCGACACCCTGTTGTTGGTCACCGCCGACCACGGGCTTATCGACATCACCCCGGACGGGGTGCTGGAGGTGGCCGACCATCCCGCGCTGGAGGAGACCCTGGCGCTGCCCATCTGCGGTGAGCCCCGGGCCGCCTATTGCTATGTCCGCCCGGGGCGGGAGGAGGACTTCCTCAACTACGTGCAGGGGCCGCTTGCGGGCTGGTGTGATGTCCACACCCCTGGGGAATTGCTGCAGGCGGGGTGGCTGGGGCCTGGCCCGGCCCACCCCCGGCTGTCGGGGCGGTTGGGCGACTATGTGCTGGTGATGCGTGACAACCGGGTGATCCACCAGCGGCTCAGCGGCGATGAGCCATTCTCCCAGATCGGGGTGCATGGCGGCACCAGCGGCGCGGAGATGCGAGTGCCGCTGATGGCCGCACACTGCGTTTGAGTGACCGGGGCGGGTGCCGGTGCACGGGGCGCATCAAGGCCCGGAGGCCGCCCCGGCCTGGGCCAGGTTCTTCAGCTCCTGGGTGGTCACCGCCAGCATCGGCAGCTCCACGTGGCCCACCGAGCGCAGCTCCGAGAGCAGCTGCTCGACCCGGTCCACCGCCGGGCCGAAGTCGCTGAGGAACTGCGACAGACACTCCTCTGGTGCGGCCGCCGGGTCGCTGTCGCGCACCAGGTCGCGGGTCAGCTCGCGCAGATGCTGGTAGTAGTCCTCTTCCAGGCCCAGGCGTAGCCGCTCCTGCCAGGCGTCGGCCGGGACGAAGCTGGTGATGGCACGGCGTAGCCAATCCAGCCCCAGCTGCTGGGCCAGGCCGAAGTAGAGTGCGGCCACCCGCTCCAGGTCGCAGTCCGTCTCCTGGGCCACCTTGACCAGGTCCAGCGCGGGGTAGAGCGCCTCCAGGGTGCCCGCCTGGCGCGCTAGTTCCGCGGGGACGTCCCCGGACGCCAGGGTCCCGGCACGGCCCTCCAGCTCCTCGCGGTCCTGTATTGGTAGCAGGGCCAGCAGCCGGGGCTGCAGGTTGGCCACCTGGGGTTGCATGCGCTGGACGGTCTCGCCGATGTCCAGTCGCGTGCCCAGGTTGCGCAGCAGCCAGAGCGTGGCCCGCTCATGCAGTGCCTGCACGGTGCTGAGCATCGTCCGCTGGTGGCTGGCCGCCACCCGGGTGTCCAGGGCGCAGACCGCCCGCCACAGACCGTCCAGGGCGAAGACCTCCATCGCCGCGTAGGCCGCCCGGGTCACGGCGTCGGCGGGGGCGCTGGCCTTCTCCCCCATGCGGAAGAAAAAGGTGGGCCCCAGGCGGTTGATCAACAGGTTGGCCACCTGGGTGGCGATGATCTCCCGGCGCAGCCGGTGGCTGGCGATCCGGTCACCCCAGCGTTCACGGATCGGGGCGGGGAAGTAGGCGTGCAACACGTCCTGCAGCCAGGCCTCCTCCGGCAGATCGGAGTGGGCCAGGGCCTCCTGGGCGACGATCTTGCCGTAGGCCAGCAGCACCGCTGTCTCCGGCCGGGTAAGGCCCTGTGCGGCGGCGGCCCGCTCGGCCAGCTCTTCCTCGTCGGGTAGTGCCTCCAGTCGGCGGTTCAGCCGACCGTCCCGCTCCAGCCGGCGGATGAAGCGGACCTGCTCGTTGAGCAACTCCGGGGCGGCGGCTTCCGCCAGTGACAGGGCGCCGGTCTGGGCGTAGTTGTCCGCCAGCACCAACTCGGCCACCGATTCGGTCATGTCCTCGAGCAACTGGTTGCGGTGCTTGACGGTGAGGTCGCCGTCGTCCACCACCTCCTTGAGCAGGATCTTGATGTTGACCTCGTGGTCGGAGCAGTCGACACCACCGGAGTTGTCGATGGCGTCGGTGTTGATATGCCCGCCGCGGCGCGCGAACTCGATGCGGCCGCGCTGGGTGATCCCCAGGTTGCCGCCTTCGCCGAAGACCTTGACCCGCAGCTCGCTGGCATCGATGCGGGTGTCCTCGGTGCTGCGGTCGCCCACATCGGTGTGGCTCTCGGCGCTGGCCTTCACATAGGTGCCGATGCCGCCGTTCCAGAGCAGGTCCAGGGGGGCGGCGAGAATGGCGCGGATCAGCTCCGCTGGGGTGAGCTGCTGGGCATCGATCTGCAGCACCTGGCGGACCTGCGGAGTCAGGGGGATGGATTTGGCGCTGCGCGGCCATACCCCGCCACCCTCGGAGATGAGGGCCTTGTCGTAGTCCGCCCAGGAGGAGCGGGGCAGGCGGAACAGGCGCTCCCGTTCCGCGTAGCCGGTTTCGGCATCGGGGTCGGGGTCGATGAAGATGTGGCGGTGGTCGAAGGCCGCCACCAGGCGGATGTGGCGGGAGAGGAGCATGCCGTTGCCGAACACATCGCCCGACATGTCGCCGATGCCGGCGACCGTGAAGGGCTCGTTCTGGATATCCCGGCCCAGTTCGCGGAAGTGGCGCTTGACCGCCTCCCAGGCACCGCGGGCGGTGATGCCCATCTTTTTGTGATCGTAGCCGTGGGCACCACCGGAGGCGAAGGCATCGCCCAGCCAGAAGTCGTACTCAGCGGCGATGGCATTGGCCAGGTCGGAGAAGGTGGCCGTCCCCTTGTCCGCCGCCACCACCAGGTAGGGGTCGTCGGCGTCATGGCGCACCACCTCCGGCGGTGGTTGCAGCTCGCCGGCCACCCGGTTGTCGGTGACATCGAGCAGGGCGCGGATGAAGCCCTGGTAGCAGCGGCGTACCTCGTCGGCCATGGCCTCGCGGTCCTGAAGATGGCGTTTGACTACGAACCCGCCCTTGGCGCCCACCGGTACGATCACCGCGTTCTTCACCGTCTGCGCCTTCATCAGGCCCAGGATCTCACTGCGGAAATCCTCACGCCGGTCCGACCAGCGCAGCCCGCCCCGGGCCACTGGCCCGCCCCGCAGGTGCACCCCCTCCACCCGCGGTGAGTAGACGTAGATCTCCGCCCAGGGGTGGGGCCTCGGCACGCCGGGGATGGTCTCGGGGCTGAGTTTGAAGGCGATGTGCTCTACCGGTTCGCCCGCCGCCACGCCGCGGTAGTAGCTGGTCCGGCGGGTGGCCTGGATGGCGGCCAGGTAGCGGCGCAGGATGCGGTCCTCGTCGAGGCTCGCCACGTCGCGCAGCGCGGTGTCGATCTCGGTGGCCAGGCGGGCCTCGCGTCGGGCGTCCTGATACCGCGGGTGGAAGCGGGCGCGGAACATCCGCACCAGCAGCCGGGCGATCTCGGCGTTACGGCTGAGGGTGTCCTCGATATAGCTTTGGCTGAAGGGGGTGCCGGCCTGGCGCAGGTATTTGCAGTAGGCGCGGAGGATCACTACCTCGCGGGGCTTGAGCCGGGCGGCCAGGATCAGGCGATTGAAGCCGTCGTCCTCGAGTTCCCCGTGCCAGACGCGGATAAAGGCCTCCTGGAAGGGCTCACGCACGGTATCGAGGTTGAGGTCCTCGGCGCCCGGGTAGCGAAGACCGAAGTCGTGCATCCAGCCGGTGGGCCGATCCGCCGGACGGACCTCGTAGGGTCGCTCGTCCAGCACCTCGACGCCCATGTTCTCCAGCACCGGCAGGGCGTCGGAAAGCACGATCGGGTCGCCCAGCTTGAGCAGCTTGAGCCGCAGCTCGTCCGGCGGTGCCTCCAGCGCCCGGTAGAGGCTCATGGCCAGATCGCCCGCCTCCAGGCGCTCCATGCGCGAAACGTCCAGCACGGCGGTGCGCGGCGAGACGTCCTCGCGGTAGGCGGCGCTGAAGGCGCGCCCGTAGCGGGTGTGCAGGGCGTTGCCGACCTCCTCGCCGAAGTGTTCCACCAGCGCATCGTGCAGGTCGTCGCGCCAGGAACGCATGGTGGCGGCCAGGTGCCGCTCCAACGCCGCGGTGTCGTACTCGGGGATGCCCGGGCGGTCCAGGCGGATGATGAAGTGGATGCGCGCCAGCACCGACTCGGACAACTGCACGGTGAACTCACTGCGGGTGCCGCCCAGCTCCTCCTGCAGGATGGCCTGCATCTGCTCGCGCACCTCGGTGTTGTAGCGCTCGCGCGGGGCGTACACCAGGCAGGAGACAAACCGTTGGTAGTCGTCGTGGCGCGCGAACAGCCGCACCCGCTGGCGTTCCTGCAGGTGGAGGATACCCAGCACCGTACGGTAGAGCGTGTCGGTGCTGATCTGGAACAACTCGTCGCGGGGGTAGGTCTCCATGATGTTGACCAGCGCCTTGCCCGCGTGGCTGCGCGGGTGCAGCCCGGAGCGGTCGATCACCCGCTGGATGCGCTGGCGTAACAGCGGGATGGCGCGCGGGTTACGGTTGTAGGCGGCGGAGGTGTACAGCCCCAGGAATCGGTGTTCGCCGATGACCTTACCGTTGCGGTCGTAGCGCTTGATGCCGATGTAGTCCATGTAGCCCGGCCGGTGGACCAGGGAGCGGGAGTTGGACTTGGTGATCACCAACGGGCAGGGCTCCAGCGCCTTGCGCCGGACCGCTGCCGGCAGGGTGGAGAAACTGGTGGAGCGGCCACCCTCGCGGTCGCGCAAAATGCCCAGGCCGGTCTCCCGCTGGGGACGCAGCTGCAGTTCGCCGCGCTCCTCGCGCAGGTCGTACTTGCGGTAGCCCAGGTAGGTGAAGTGGTTGTCCGACAGCCAGTCCAGGAAGTCGCAGACCTCGCTCAGGTCGTCGTCGTTCTCGGGCGGCGGATTGCGTTTGAGATTGGTGATGCAACGGCGCATGCGCTCACGCATGGGTTGCCAGTCCTCCACGGCGTGGCGAACCGCTCGCAGGACCTTTTCCAGTTCTTCGCGCAGGGCGTTCAACGCCTCGTCGCCGGACTGGCGGTCCACCTCGAAGTGCATGAAGGCCTCGGCGCCTTGAACGGCCTGGGCGTCCGGGTCCAGTGCCCGGACGGCCTGGAGCCGGCCGTTGCCGTCGCGGGTGGCCTCCATGACCGGGTGGATCACCAGGTGCAGGGTGAGGCCCAGGCGGTTCATCGCCAGGGACAGGGAGTCCACCAGGAAAGGCATGTCATCGGTGACCACCTGGGCGATGGTGTGGGTCGACTCCCAGCCGTGGCGTTCCGGTGACGGGTTATAGACCTGGATGAGGGGGATGCCCGGGCGGCGTTTCTGTGCCAGCTGCCAATGGAAGATGGCGGCGCCGTAGAGGTCGGCAGGATTGCGCTGGGTCAGGTCCTCGGGGGAGGCGTCCTCATAGTACAGGCGCAGGAAGGCGGCTACATCGTCTGCCCGCTCCCGGGGCCAGCGCTGTTCCACTTGGTCGACGACTACCTGGATGAGTTCCTCGTGCTCCCGGTCGACGGCGTAGACCATTCCGCTTCCTCCCAACGTGCTGGTTTTTTTGTGATGTGGTCTGGTTGGGCCACTCTGTCTCTCAGAGTAGCCCAGTGCGGCACGGTGTGGGCGGGTTGGCGGTCAGTGCCGGCGGTAGTCCTGGAATCGCACCTGCACGCGGTCCATCTCCTCGCGATCGAGCAGCCGTGGGCGGCCGGTCTGCAGGGTCTGGTGGTAGAGCCGGCAGAGGTATTCCACCTCCCGCGCCAGGTCCAGCGCGGCGGGCAGGTCCGCGCCCAGCGCGATCATGCCGTGATTGGCCAGCAGGCAGGCCCGGCGCCCCTCCAATGCCCGAAGGGTGGCCTCGGACAGGGCCTGGGTGCCGAAGGTGGCGTAATCGCTGCAGCGGATGTCGTGGCCGCCTGCCAGCGCCACCATGTAGTGGAACGCCGGTACCGGCCGGCGCTGGCAGGCGAGGGTGGTGGCGTAGGGGGCGTGGCTGTGGACCACCGCCCCGACCTCGGGGCGGGCGGCCAGGATGTCCCGATGGAAGCGCCACTCCGAGGAGGGCCGGTGTCGTCCTTGCGACCGGCCGTCGAGCCCCAGGTAGACCATGTCCTCCGGGGCCAGGCCCTCCAAGGGCAGGGCTGAGGGGGTGATCCAGAGGCCGTCGCCGCTGCGCACACTGAGATTGCCGGCGGTGCCCTGGTTCAGACCCAGGGCCTCGAGTTGGCGGGCAGCGGCCAGGAGCTCGGCGGCGGTGCTCATCGTTCTCTGCCGACAGGCGGCGCGTCCTGGAAAAGGTCGGGGCTGGTGTCCGGCTGTCGTGGCGGGTTGAGGCCGAAGTGCAGCCAGGCGTTGCGGGTGGCCATGCGCCCCCGCGGGGTGCGCATGAGGTAGCCCTGCTGGATCAAATAGGGCTCGACCACGTCCTCGATGGTGCCGCGCTCCTCGCCGATGGCGGCGGCGATGCTGTCCAGGCCCACCGGTCCGCCATCGAACTTCTCCATGATGGCCAGGAGCAGGCGGCGGTCCTGCTCGTCGAAGCCGTTGCGGTCCACGTTCAGCAGTTCCATGGCGGCGTGGGCCACCTCGCCGCTGATGTGGCCGTCCGCGCGGACCTCGGCATAGTCGCGCACCCGGCGAAGCAGGCGGTTGGCGATGCGGGGGGTGCCGCGGGCGCGGCCGGCGATCTCCTGGCAGCCGGTCTCGTCAATGGAGAGGTTGAGCAGGTGCGCCGAGCGTTTCACGATGCCGGACAGGTCGGCGACGTTGTAGTACTCCAGCCGCTGGACGATGCCGAAGCGGTCGCGCAGGGGCGAGGTGAGCAGGCCGGCGCGGGTGGTGGCGCCCACCAGGGTGAAGGGGGGGAGGTCGAGTTTGATTGAGCGGGCCGCCGGGCCCTCGCCGATCATGATGTCGATCTGGAAGTCCTCCATCGCGGGGTAGAGGACCTCCTCCACCACGGCGGACAGGCGGTGGATCTCGTCCACGAAGAGGACGTCGTGGGGCTCCAGGTTGGTGAGCAGGGCGGCGAGGTCGCCCGGCTTGTCCAGCACCGGGCCGGAGGTCTGGCGCATGCTCACCCCCATCTCGTTGGCGATGATGTGCGCCAGGGTGGTCTTGCCCAGGCCAGGGGGGCCGAAGATGAGGGTGTGGTCCAGGGCCTCGCCGCGGCCACGGGCGGCGTGCACGAAGATCTCCATCTGTTCGCGCACCACCGGCTGGCCGATGTAGTCGGTGAGCCGGCGCGGCCGGATGGCGCGGTCGATGGCCTCGTCCTCGCCGGAGGCGTCCGGGGTGATCAGGCGGTCGTTCATAGCTGCCCTGAGCCTGTGGTGTCCTCGTGGGGTGGCAGGTGCCGGGCGCGGAGCCGGGGCGGCGAGTGCCGTCAGGCCTCCGATTGCGCACCCCTTCGGGGTGCCCTGCGCTACTCGGGAAAAATCGGCGCGCGTGAACTCGCTTCGCTCGAACAGGCACGCGCTTCATCCGATTTTTCCCTGCGTTGCTCGGTGCGCAAAAGTCGGCCTGACGGCACTCGCCGCCCCGGCTCCGCGCCCGGCACCTGCCACGGATTGTAAAGGGCCCGTCCCCGCTGTGCTAATCTGGCCTCAGATAGTGGTTCATCGGCGCGAGGTGGGCGATGGCGGACGAACAGCAGCCGGGCGGTGAGGCCGGTTCCAGCAGCGAGGAGATCAAGGGCGCCCTGCTCTACGGCCTGGGCATGGTGGCCGCGGCGCTGGGGCTGTTGCTGGTGCGCTGGCTGCTGGTGGCGGCCGGTCTCATGACCGGTGAGCATTTCTGGGAGGGCGTCGGTATCACCGCGGCCTTCGTATTCGTGGTTATGGTGGTGGGGGGCACGGTGTACGGCCTGCTGGCGGACCTGGGCGGTTGGCTGCGCGGGCGCGATGCCTCCGTCGGGCGGCCGGCCTCAGAATAGGGCCAGCTGACGGGCCTGGTCCGGGGTAACGGTGACCAGGCCCGAGACCGTCACCCCCAGCAGCCGCACCGGCCGGTCGCCGGCCTCGGTGTCCTGCAACAGGGCCGGGAGCCGGGCCCGGATCTCATCGGCGGACTGCACCGGGCGCCCGCTCAGGCTGCGGGTGATCTGGCGGAAGTCGTGATACTTCACCTTCAGCGTGACCGTGCGCCCGGCCAGCCCCCGGCGGTGCAGGCTGGCGGCCACCTTGTCGGCGAGCGGGGCCATGCGTTCCAGCATCTCCGCCGGGTTGTTGAGGTCCTCGCCGAAGGTGGTTTCGGCGCCCACCGACTTGCGTTCCCGGCGGGGGCGTACCGGCCGCTCATCCCGTCCCCGAGCCAGCTCGTAATAGAAGCGTGCCCGGCTGCCGAAGGCGCGCTGCAGCTCCAGCAGGGTCAAGCGCCGCAGGTCGGCACCGGTGCGGACCCCCATCCGCTCCATCCTCTGCCGGGTCGCTTGGCCGACGCCGTGGATCTTCCCCACCGGCAACGCCGCCACGAAGGCCTCGGCCTGCTCCGGGGGGATGACGTGGAGGCCGTCCGGTTTGTCCAGATCGGAGGCGATCTTGGCCAGGAACTTGTTGCAGGAGACCCCGGCGGAGGCGGTCAGGCCCGTCTGCTCGTGGATGCGGGCGCGGATCTCCCGGGCGATCAGGGTGGCCGAGCCGCCCCGCCGCGGGCAGTCGCTGACATCCAGATAGGCCTCATCCAGCGACAGCGGCTCCACCAGCGGGGTGTATTCCCGGAACAGGGCCTGGATCTGCGCCGAGATCGAGCGGTAGACATCGAACCGTGGGCGCAGGAAGACCGCGTCCGGGCAGAGGCGGGCGGCACGCCAGGCGGGCATGGCCGAGTGGATGCCGTGGCGGCGGGCCTCGTAGCTGGCGGCGGCCACCACGCCGCGGCCGTTGGGGTCGCCGCCCACCACCACCGGGCGGCCGCGCAACCCGGGCCGGTCGCGCTGCTCCACCGAGGCGTAGAAGGCATCCATGTCCACGTGGATGATCTTGCGTTGGCTCATGGCGGGGTGTCTGGTGCGGCGCAACGCGGCGCCGGCTGGTATAGTAGGGCGCTTCCACGACGGGGTGCTTCATGGCCGGGCAACGGCCGGTTAGACTGCGCCCGCCAATCCTTTTCGATTCAACTGCCCAGCAACGGACTCGCCGCATGAAAAAGCACATCGCCCATTGCCTGCAACAGGCCGTGAGCCGCCTGTGTGAACAGGGGTTCCTGCCCCCGGATACCGAGGTGGACATCCAGGTGGAACGGGCCCGCGACCGGGCCCACGGCGACTATGCGGCCAACACGGCGATGATGCTGGCGCGCGCGGCGCGGCGCAAGCCCCGGGAGATTGCCCAGGCGCTGGTGGGCGCGCTGCCCGGCTCCGAGTACATCGACCGGGCCGAGATCGCCGGCCCCGGCTTTATCAACTTCATCCTAACGCCCCAGGCTGCCTGGGCGCCGGTGCGTCAGGCCCTGAGCCAGGCGGGGGACTACGGCCGCAGCGACCTGGGCGCGGGGCGCAGGGTCATGGTGGAGTTTGTCTCCGCCAACCCCACCGGCCCGCTGCACGTGGGGCACGGTCGTGGCGCCGCCTTCGGCGCGGCGCTGGCCGACCTGCTGGCGGCGGCCGGTTACGACGTCTATCGGGAATATTACGTCAACGACGCGGGGCGGCAGATGGACATCCTGGCCGCCTCGGTATGGTTGCGTTACCTGGAGGCGTGCGGTGAGCCGGTGCGGTTCCCCGACAACGGCTACCGGGGCGATTACGTGCGGGAGATCGCCACCGGCCTGGCGGAGCAGGTCGGCGATGCCCTGCGCCACCCGGCCGACCGGGTGATGGCCGACCTGCCGCCGGATGCGGCGCAGGGCGGGGACAGGGAGCAGCACATCGACGCCCTGGTGCGCCGTGCCCGGGCGTTGCTGGGTGAGGCCGGCTACCGTCAGGTCTTCGAGCAGGGCCTGAACGGTATCCTGGCTGATATCCGCGATGACCTCGAGGGCTTCGGCGTTACCTACCAGAATTGGTACTCGGAGCGCTCGCTGACCGAGTCGGGGCAGGTGGAGCGGGCCCTGGCCCGGCTCACCGAGGCGGGGCACACCTATCAGCAGGACGGCGCCCTGTGGTTCCGCTCCAGTGCCTTCGGCGATGACAAGGACCGGGTGCTGCGCCGGGAGAATGGCCAGACCACCTATTTCGCCTCTGACGTGGCCTACCACCTGGACAAGCTGCAGCGCGGCTTTGACCAGCTGGTGGATGTCTGGGGCGCCGATCACCACGGCTACGTGCCGCGGGTGCGGGCCGCGCTGGCGGCCTTTGGTGAGGACGAGCAGCGCCTGTCCGTGCGGCTGGTGCAGTTCGCCATCCTCTATCGGGGCCAGGAGCGGTTGCAGATGTCCACCCGCTCCGGTGAGTTTGTCACCCTGCGCCAATTGCGCGCCGAGGTGGGGGACGATGCCGCCCGGTTCTTCTATGTGATGCGCAAGCCCGAGCAACACATGGATTTCGACCTGGAGCTGGCCAAGTCCGAGTCCTCGGACAATCCCGTCTACTATCTGCAGTATGCCCATGCGCGCATCTGCAGCGTCTTCCGTCAGTTGGATGAGAAGGGCCTGGTCTGGGATCGGGCACGGGGGCTGGACGCCCTCGACCGGCTGGGCGAGGATCACGAGCAGGCGTTGGTCACCGAGCTGGGGCGCTACCCCGAGGTCATCGAGTCCGCCGCTCAGGCCCATGAGCCGCACCAGGTGGCCGCCTACCTGCGTGACCTGGCCAATGCCCTGCACACCTACTACAACGCCCATCAGTTTATCGTCGAGGACGCGGCCCTGCGGGACGCCCGCCTTTGCCTAGTGGCCGCGACCCGCCAGGTGCTGCGGAACGGGCTGGAGTTGTTGGGCGTGAGGGCCCCGGAGCGTATGTGACCATGGCACAGCGGCCGCGCAAGAAGTCGACTCGTGGGGCCACGCCGCAGGCGCCGCGACGCCGTAGCAAGGCCACCGGATCGGCTGGCGGTGGTGGCGCCCCCGGTTGGGCGTTGCTGCTGGTGGGGGTGGTGCTGGGTGCCGGGCTGGTGCTGGCCTGGGAGGCGCATCAGGACGGCCGGCTGAATATCAGCATCGGTGAGCCTGATAACACCGGCGCGGTCGGTGAACCCCGGGGCCCGGTGGCTGAGCCGGAACCAGAGCCGGCGCAGCAGCGGCCCCGCTTTGAGTTCTACACCCTGCTGCCGGAGGAGGAGGTGGCCGTCCCGGAGGCGGACCACCCGGATGCGGGCCGGGCCGAGGCCGATCGTGCCCGCGAGGTGCCGGGTGAGGCCCCGGAGGTCAGCCGTCGGCCCACGGAGGTGGAGCCGGGTTACCGTTACCTGCTGCAGGCGGGGTCCTTCCGGCGGGCGTCGGATGCCGAGCGGATGCGCGCCAACCTGGCGCTGCTGGGGGTGGAGGCCCGGATCCAGCGGGTGGAACTTGACGGCGGCCAGGTGCGTCACCGGGTCCAGGTCGGGCCCTTCGACGACGGCGAGCGGCTGGATCGTATCCGCGCCCGCCTGGAGGACAACGGCTACGAGACGCTGCGCATGCGGGCGAGCGGCTGAGAACGGCTCAGGTGTAGCGGCTCCAGCGCTCGCGCAACGGGCTGGAGCGGGGAAAATGGGCCCGCAGGAACTCCATCTGGTCGGCTAGGATGCGCCGGCCCTGCAGATAGACATACTCGGCGTGGGTGGGTGTGAACGGCACCGCCAACAGCTCCATCCCGGCCTCTTCCGGCGTCCGGGCCCCCTTGTGGTTGTTGCAGCGTTTGCAGGCCGTCACCAGGTTGTTCCAGTGGTCCGCGCCGCCCTGGGCCACCGGGGTGACGTGATCGCGCGAGAGCAGGCTGTCGGGGAAGCGGTCGCCGCAGTAGAGGCAGAAGTGGTCGTCGCGGCGGAAGAGGGTCTGGTTGTTGAGGGGGGGGATGTAGCCGGGGCGTCCTTTGAAGTGAGCCTGCCGAGTGCCTTCCGTGGCGACAATACTGTGCAGGTCCAGGTGGCTCCTCAGCCCGCTTCGGGCATTGAAACCGCCCCAGATCCGATACAGCCTGCGCCCGACCGAATACACCACCTGTTCCAGGTAGTAAAGCCTCGCGGCCTCCTGGTAGTCGATCCACTCCAGCGGCATGCCGGATACATCGGTGCGCAGTATGCGGTGCGCCAGTAAGTTCACGCCAGCCCCCTCGGGTTACAGGCTTGAGCGTCGCATCCTGGCCCCTTTATTGCAGAAATCACGATCGGGTTCAAGATTTTCGCCCCCGGACGACGCCTGCCGGGATTCTGCCGGCTCGGTGTTTCAGGCCGATGAATCCGGATGGGGCGGGATCGGCAGGGGGTTGCCAGCGGGGCTCACCCGGGTCACCGGCTATGCTGGGTATGGGCCCGCGGATCGCCCAGGTTGTGACGATGTGTCGCGGACGGCGACAGCGGCCAAGGTTCACATGGCGTTGCCTTTCCGCTAGCATTCGTCGGTTCCGCATGCCACATTGCAGTGGCAGGCATCGCTGGCAAGAGTTGAAATCTCCGGTTCTGTCCGACAAAGATTGTTGGGGAAACCAAACTCTTAGAACCAGAACACCGCGCAGTGGCGCGGAACCAATGGGAGCATAAACCATGGCAGTAAAAGTAGCCGTGCCAAGGGAGACCCGCCCGGGTGAGCGGCGCGTGGCACTCGCCCCGGCGGCACTACGGCAGTTCGAGAAACTTGGGGTAGAGCTCCTCATGCAGAAGGGAGCTGGTCTCGAGAGCGGCTTTGACGATGCGGACTACAAAGGCGTCACCCTGGTGGACTCCGAGGAGGAGCTGCTGGGCCAGGCCGATGTGGTCCTGAAGGTGCAGCCGCCCACCGAGAAGGAGGTGGGCATGATGCGCGAGGGCACCGTCGTGATGGGCTACATGACGCCGCACGAGGGCGACAGCCGCATCAAGGAGCTGTGCAAGCGCAAGATTACCAGCCTGTCCATGGAGCTGGTGCCCCGCATCTCCCGCGCTCAGTCCATCGACGCGCTCTCCTCGCAGGGGGCCATCTCCGGCTACAAGGCGGTGCTGATCGCGGCTGAGCGCAGCCCGCGCTTCTTCCCCATGCTGACCACGGCGGCGGGCACCATCCGCCCCTCCAAGGTGCTGGTGATCGGCGCCGGGGTGGCGGGGCTGCAGGCCATCGCCACCGCCCGCCGGCTCGGGGCCCAGGTCAACGCCTACGATGTGCGCTCGGCCACCGCTGAGCAGGTGGAATCGCTGGGCGCTAAGTTTGTCGACACCGGCGTCAAGGCCGAGGGTGAGGGCGGTTACGCCCGTGAACTCACCGCCGAGGAAAAGAAAAAGCAGGCCGAGGTGCTCGCCGACTATATCGCGGCGTCCCACGCGGTGATTACCACCGCGGCCATTCCGGGCCGTCCGGCGCCCAAGATCATCGACAAGGCCACGGTGGAGCGTATGGGGCGCGGTGCGGTCATCGTCGACCTGGCGGCCGAGACCGGGGGCAATTGCGAACTCACCCAGGCCGGCAAGGACGTGGACCACAACGGGGTGCTCATCGTTGGCCCCAAGAACGTGCCCAGCTCGGTGGCCATCCACGCCAGCGAGATGTACTCGCGCAACCTCTACAACCTGCTGACCCTGCTGATCAAGGACGGGGAGCTGCACCTGAACTGGGACGACCAGGTCATTGCCGACAGCTGCCTGACCCACGGCGGTGAGGTCAAGCACGGCCCCACCCGTGAGCGTCTGGAAGGAGAGAAGTCATGATCGAAGGTATGACGGGCGTCATCGCCATCTACGTCTTCATGCTCTCGGCGGTGGCCGGTTACGAGGTCATCAGCCGGGTGCCGGTCATCCTCCACACCCCGTTGATGTCGGGTTCGAACTTCGTGCACGGCATCGTTGTGGTGGGTGCCATGGCGGCCCTGGGTATGGCCCAGACGCCGCTGGAGCAGGCCCTGGGCTTTCTGGCCGTCCTACTGGGCGCCGGTAACGCCGTCGGCGGTTACGTGGTGACCGAACGCATGCTGGAGATGTTCAAAACCAGCGACAAGGACAAGAAGCAGGGAGCCAAGTAAATGACTCTCGTGATCCAGTTCAGTTATTTTGCAGCGGCGTTGCTCTTCATCCTTGGCCTGAAGGCCATGGCCTCGCCGCTGACCGCCCGCAAGGGCATCATTTGGGCCGGCGTGGGCATGGTGATCGCCACCGTGGCCACCTTCTTCGAGCCGGTCATCGTGGGCACCACCAACTACGTGCTCATCCTGTTGGCTATCGCCATCGGCGGCGCCTTCGCCTACGTCACCGCCAAGAAGGTGGCGATGACGGACATGCCGCAGATGGTGGCCATCTACAACGGTTTGGGCGGCGGCTCCGCCGGCCTGATCGCGGCGGTCTCCCTGGCCAAGGCCCAGCGGGAGCTGCACACCGTGGCGCAGGATGAGGCCGCGGCAGTCGCGGCCAGCCACAATCTGCCCATGGACGCGGCGCTGCGGCTGGTGGACGCCGGCAGCATCGGTGCCTGGATGGGCATTGATGTGGCCATCCTGGCGCTGTTGGGTGCGGTCATCGGTACCGTGGCCTTCTCCGGCTCGGTGATTGCTTGGGCCAAGCTCGATGGCCGCATGAAGCGTAACAAGCTGGTCAGCGGCCACCAGTGGGTCAATATCGCCCTGGCCATCGCCACCGTACTACTGGGCATCTGGGTGTTCTTCGCCGGCACCGGCTGGCCGATCTTCCTGTTCTTCGTGGCCGCCTTCCTGGTGGGCATATTCGTCACCACGCCCATCGGTGGTGCCGACATGCCCGTGGTCATCTCCCTGCTCAACGCCCTCACCGGTCTCGCGGTCGGCTTCAAGGGCTATGTGCTGGGCAACCCGGCCCTGATCATCGCCGGTATCGTGGTGGGGGCCGCCGGTATGTTGCTGACCCACCTGATGGCCAAGGCCATGAACCGCCCGATCACTAACGTGCTGTTCAGCGGCTTCGGTGCGTCGCCGGATGCCGGCGGTGAAGGCCCCGAGGGCGAGATGAAGGAGGTGGGTCCGGACGACGCCGCCTACATGATGGGCTTCGCCGAGAAGGTCATCATCGTGCCTGGCTACGGCATGGCGGTGGCCCAGGCCCAGCACAAGGTCTGGGAGATGGTCGAGTTGCTGGAAGAGCAGGGCGTGGAGGTGAAGTTCGCCATCCACCCGGTGGCCGGCCGTATGCCGGGCCACATGAACGTCCTGCTGGCCGAGGCCGGGGTGCCCTACGACAAGATCTTCGACATGGAGGAGATCAACGCCGAGTTCGCCAGCACCGATGTGGTGCTGATCATCGGCGCCAACGACGTGGTCAACCCCGCCGCCAAGACCGACGAGAGCAGCCCGATCTACGGCATGCCGATCCTGGACGTGGACGAGGCCGACAACGTCCTGGTGGTCAAGCGTGGCCGTGGTGCCGGCTTCTCCGGCGTCGAGAACCATCTGTTCTTCGACGAGAAGACCCGGATGGTCTTCGGCGACGCGCAGAAGGTGGTCAACGGCATGATCCAGACCGTCAAGACCATGTAAGCATTACGCCCTTACCATGGGCGTACACGCAAGGGTCGTCTCCTTCGGGGGCGGCCCTTTTCTTATGGGCGCAAGCCCGGGACAATAGCGCTCGATGCCGGCGTCGACCGCGCAGGCCGCCTGCCAATGCCCCTAACCCGTTATGGCCTCAGCCAAGGGAGCCGCGATGAGCCAAGCTGATGATCTTTGGGATTTCTCCGTGCGCTTCTACCGCCTGCCCGGGGTGGAGCCGGCCTGCCTGCGCCTGCAGGCCCGCTACGGGCTCTCGGTCAGCCTGCTGCTGGCGGCGCTGTGGTTCGGCCGCGAGGGCTGGGGGCGGCTCGGCGCCACCGAGATGGAGGCCGCCATCCGCCGGGCCCAGGAGTGGGACCGGGAGGTGATTGAGCCGCTGCGGGCCCTGCGGCGGCACCTGAAAAAGCATCCACCCCGCGGGCTGGAGGAGTCCGCCGAGGCGTTGCGGCGGGACCTGCTGGGGCGGGAGTTGGAGGCGGAGCGCATCGAGCAGCGGTTGTTCCTGGCGGACTTCCCGCAGGGGATGCCGGTGGCTGAGCAGCGCTGGCGTGATGCGGTGGTCAACGCCTGTCTGGTGGTGCGGCGCAAATGCCCGAAGCTGGACGAGCCTGCCCGGCGGACGCTGTGTGAGATCTTTGCCGAGGCCTTTCCGGAGGTGGCGGAGGCGGAGATCGTCCGCCAGATGCGCCTGGTCTGGCCGGATAACGGGGTACTGGAGCGCTGAGGGCTCAGGGCCCGCCCGGGGTGGCGTCCTGCTGGCGTTCAGCGCGCAGCCGGGCGTTGATGAAGTCGGCGTGGCGGACGTAGATCAACTCGGCGATCCTCCGGACCAGGTACTCCTCGTGATGGTGCAGCCGCTCGTCGGCGAGCGCCACCGTCCAGAGGTATTCAATCAGCCGCGCCCGCTGGCCGTAGTCAAAGTGGTCTTTGATCAGTGAGGTGAACTGGAAGTAGTCCATGGCGTCGTTCAGCTCCGCCTCGGCCAGGCGCATCAGCTCCTGGGTCTCCTGGTCACTGAGGCCCAGCTTCTCGCGCACGGCCGCCTCTGCGGCCTGCCGTTGGCCGCTGTGCAGGCTCCCATCCATGCGTGCCATCTCCAGTAACAGCGCCGCGGCCGCCAGGTGCACGGCGTGCTCGTCTGGGCTCTCGGCCTCGGCGGCCTGGGCGATGTGGCCGCTGAAATAGCGTTTGATGGCGTCCAGCATGCAACCTCCTCGCTGCCCGGGTGGAATCCGATGGTGCCGGAGCGTTGGACCGGGGATCACCGCCGGCGTTCGGCGTCGGTGTCCTCCACCGGGGGGGTGTGGCCGTGCTCCAGGACCTTTTCCGCCCAATCGAGGACCCGGCAGACACGGGGAGCGGCCAGGGCGCGGGCCTTGTTCAAGGGTAGCCAGCGGAACTCATGGTGCTCCGGTCGGCCGAGATCGGGGTTGATGCCCAGCTTCACCTGGCGGGTCTCGGTCCGCGCGATGTAATAGCGGGCCACCTTGCCGCGGGCGTAGGGGCCGGT
This sequence comes from Alkalilimnicola ehrlichii MLHE-1, assembly GCF_000014785.1. Lineage (NCBI taxonomy): Bacteria > Pseudomonadati > Pseudomonadota > Gammaproteobacteria > Chromatiales > Ectothiorhodospiraceae > Alkalilimnicola > Alkalilimnicola ehrlichii. Next base: position 3,144,782 of record NC_008340.1, on the reverse strand, counting down.
CTCGGTGAAGCCCAGGCCCCAGGCGAACTCGAGGGAGGTGATTCCGGTCTCTTCCTCCACCTCGCGCAGGGCGCCCTCGAAGGGGGTCTCGCCGGGCTCCACCTTGCCCTTGGGGAAGTCCCAGTACTGCCACGCGCGCAGCATGAGCACCCGCCAGCCGTCGTGCTGGCGGCGAAGCACGATCACGCCGGCGGAGAGGGTGCGTATCCGGGGTTTCCTAGCCCTGGGTGAGGCTGCTCGCCTCCGCCTGCTGCTCATGGTATCGCGGACTGAGTTGGTGGACGGCGTCGATCATGGCGCCGGCATGCTCGGGCGGGATGGCCGGATGAATGCCGTGGCCAAGGTTGAAGACATGGCCCGGACCCGGGCCGTAGTCGGCCAACACCCGCGCCACCTCGTTGCGGATGGTCTCGGGTGAGGCGTAGAGCACGCAGGGGTCCAGGTTGCCTTGCAGGGCGACACGATCACCGACACGGTCTCGGGCCTGGCCCAGGTTCGTGGTCCAGTCCAGGCCGAGGCCGTCGCAGCCGGTGGCGGCCATGGCCTCCAGCCACTGGCCACCACCCTTGGTGAACAGCACCACCGGCACGTGGCGGCCGTCCGCCTCCCGGGTGAGGTTGCGTACGATGCGCTCCATATAGGCCAGTGAGAACAGTCGGTAGGCATCGTGGGCCAGCGCTCCGCCCCAGGAGTCGAAGATCATGATGGCCTGGGCGCCGGCGGCGATCTGGGCGTTGAGATAGGCCGTGGTGGCCTGGGCCACCTTGTCCAGCAACCGATGCAGCAGTTCCGGCTCGTCGTAGAGCATGGCCTTGCAGCGGCGGTAGTCCTTGGAGCTGCCGCCCTCGATCATGTAGGTGGCCAGCGTCCAGGGGCTGCCGGCAAAGCCGATCAGCGGGACCTCGCCGTCCAGCTCCCGGCGGATCAGGCGCACGGCGTCCGTCACGTAGCGCAGTTCATCCTCCGGGTCGGGGACCGGCAGGTGTTCGATGTCGGCGGCACTGCGTACCGGGTGATCAAACACCGGCCCTTCGCCCGGCAGGAAGCGCAACCCCAGGCCCATGGCATCGGGGATGGTGAGGATGTCCGAGAACAGGATGGCCGCATCCAGCGGAAAACGGCGCAGTGGCTGCAAGGTGACCTCGCAGGCCAGCTCCGGGGTGCCGGCCAGTTTCATGAAGCTGCCGGCCTGGGCGCGCAGCTCGCGGTATTCGGGCAGATAGCGACCGGCCTGGCGCATCATCCAGACGGGCGTGCGGTCCACCGGCTGGCGCTGCAGGGCGCGTAGCAGTCTGTCGTTCTTGAGTACGGACACCTGGAAACTCCCGTTGGGGATCTGGGGAGAGGATACCATCTCGAGCCAGGGCGTGTGGACGCGCAGCGGCCCCGAACCCCGTCATCGCGAGCCCGACCCCCCGCTGCGCGGGCGCGAATCAGCGAGGAACGGGGCACCCCCGTCATCGCGAGGGCCGAAGGCTTTCCCCTCGTCATCGCGAGGGCCGAAGGCCCGTGGCGATCCAGGGCGGTAGACTGCCACGTCGCTTCGCTCCTCGCAGTGACGGTGGGGCGGGTTCACGCCCGCAGTGACGGTGGGGCGGGTTCACGCCCGCGGTGACGGTGGGGCGGGTTCGCGCCCGCAGTGACGTAGCGGCGGGCCCGCGCTCGTGGTGGCGGTGGGGGTGGGCCGGCCCCCCAGTGACGGCGGAGGGTGGCCCAGTCCCCCAGTGACGGTGCATGTGCCCCCCGGGAGGTCAGACCTGCAGGTAGTCGAGGATCCCCTCGGCGGCCTGGCGGCCCTCGAAAACGGCGGTGACCACCAGGTCGGAGCCCCGCACCATGTCGCCGCCGGAAAAGACCTTCTCGTTGCTGGTCTGGCCCCAGGGCGTTTGGCCGCCCTTGGCGATGGTTACCCGGTCGCGCTCGTCCGTGCTGATGCCGAACTGTTCGAACCAGGGGGCGGGGCTGGGGCGGAAGCCGAAGGCGATCAGCACCCGATCGGCCGGGATCACTTCCTCGGAACCCGGGACCGGCTCGGGCCGCCGGCGGCCACGCTCGTCCGGGGCGCCGAGCTGGGTGCGCACCACCTTGACCCCCTCCACCTTCTCGTCGCCGACGATCTCCACCGGCTGACGGTTCCAGAGGAACTCCACGCCCTCCTCCTTGGCGTTGGCCACCTCGCGGCGGGAACCGGGCATGTTGGCCTCATCCCGGCGGTAGGCGCAGGTCACCGACCGGGCGCCCTGGCGGATGGAGGTGCGGTTGCAGTCCATGGCGGTGTCCCCGCCGCCCAAGACCACCACGCGCTTGCCCTTCATGTCGATGTAGTCGCCGTTGTCCTGCTGGAAACCCATCAGGCGGTTGATGTTGGAGACCAGGAAGGGCAGCGCCTCGTACACCCCGGGCAGGTCCTCACCCGGGAAGCCGCCGCGCATATAGGTGTACGTGCCCATACCCAGGAAGACGGCGTCGTAGTCGTCCACCAGTTGCTGAAATTCGATGTCCTTTCCGATCTCGGTATTGAGGCGGAACTCCACCCCCATGCCCTCCATGATCTCGCGCCGGGTGCGGATGACCTCCTTCTCCAGCTTGAAGGGCGGGATGCCGAAGGTAAGCAGGCCGCCGATCTCGGGGTATTTGTCGAACACCACCGGGCGGACCCCATTGCGCGCGAGGATGTCGGCACAGCCGAGCCCGGCAGGGCCGGCGCCGACGATGGCCACCTTCTTGCCGGTGGCCACCACGCCGGACAGGTCTGGGCGCCAGCCCTGTTTCACCGCCTCGTCGGTGATGTATTTCTCCACCGAGCCGATGGTCACCGCGCCGAAGCCATCGTTGAGGGTGCAGGCGCCCTCGCAGAGCCGGTCCTGGGGGCAGACCCGTCCGCAGACCTCGGGCAGGGAGTTGGTCTTGTGCGACAACTCCGCCGCCTCAAACAGGTTGCCCTCGGCGACCAGCCGCAGCCAGTGCGGGATGTAGTTGTGCACCGGGCACTTCCACTCGCACCAGGGGTTGCCGCAGTCAAGGCAGCGGGCGGCCTGAGCCGAGGCGACCTCCGGGTCGAACTGGCGGTAGATCTCCTTGAACTGCCGGGCCCGGACTTCGGCGCGCTCCTTGTCCGGATCCTGACGCGGTACCTCGAGAAACTGAAAGACGTTGGACATAGCTCGTGATCCGTGTTCGCGGCCCCCGGGCGGTGTCCGCCCGGGGGCGTGGACGCAATCAGGCGGCCTGGCGCAGGGTGTCCAGGACGGTGTTGATGTCGGCGGCCTTGGGCTTCACCAGCCAGAACCGATTCACGTAGTCGCGGAAGTTGTCCAGCACCTCGTGGCCCCAGGCGCTATCGGTGGCTTCCACGTACTCGCTGAGCAGGCGGCGAAGGTACTCGCGGTGGGCCTGTCGGTTCTCGGACACCAGCCGGTTGATGTCGATTAGCTCGTGGTTGTAGCGGTCGACGAAGCGGTTGTCCTGGTCGAGCACGAAGGCGATGCCCCCGGTCATGCCGGCCCCGAAATTGAGCCCGGTGCCGCCGAGCACGCAGACCACGCCGCCGGTCATGTATTCGCAGCCGTGGTCGCCGACGCCCTCCACCACCGCGGTGGCGCCGGAGTTACGGACCGCGAACCGTTCGCCGGCCAGGCCGGCGGCGAACAGCTTACCGCCGGTGGCCCCGTACAGGCAGGTATTGCCCATGATGGGGGTCTCGCGGGTGTCGAAGCGGCTGCCCCGGGGCGGGCGCAGGGTTAGCCGCCCGCCGGCCATGCCCTTACCCACGTAGTCGTTGGCGTCACCCTCCAGGTCCAGGTTCAGGCCGCCGGCGTTCCAGACGCCGAAGCTCTGGCCCACCGAGCCGCTCAGCTGCACCGTGATGGGCTTGTCCGCCATGCCCTGGTTGCCGTGGCGGCGGGCGATCTCGCCTGAGAGCCGTGCCCCTATGGAGCGGTTGTTGTTCTTGACCGCGTACTCAAAGGTGCCTCCGGCCTTGGATTCGATGGCCGGCAGGGCGTCGCGGACCATCTGCTCGGCCAGCTCGCCCTTGTCGTAGGGGACGTTGCGCTCGCTGAGGCAGAACTGCGGCTTGTCCTCGGCCAGGCCCCAGTCGGAGAGGATGGGGCGCAGGTCCAGGCGCTGCTGGCGCGGGGTGTCACCGGGCAGGATCTCCAGCAGGTCGGTGCGGCCGATGAGGTCCTCCAGCCGGCGTACGCCCAGCCGGGCCATCCACTCGCGGGTCTCCCGGGCGACGAACCGGAAGAAGTTCATCACCTTGTCCGGGGTGCCGATGAAGTGCTTCAGGCGCAGCACCTTCTGCTGCGTGGCCACACCGGTGGCACAGTTGTTCAGGTGGCAGATGCGCAGGTACTTGCAGCCCATGGCCACCATCGGCGCGGTACCAAAGCCAAAGCTCTCGGCGCCCAGGATCGCGCCCTTGATCACGTCCAGGCCGCTCTTCAGCCCGCCGTCGGTCTGCAGGCGCACCTTGTCGCGCAGGTTGTTCTGGCGCAGGGTCTGGTGGGTCTCACTCAGGCCCAGCTCCCACGGGCCGCCGGCGTACTTCACCGAGGTGAGGGGGCTGGCGCCGGTGCCGCCGTCGTAGCCGGCGATGGTGATGAGATCCGCGTAGGCCTTGGCCACCCCGGCGGCCACCGTGCCCACGCCGGCCTCGGCCACCAGCTTCACCGAGACCAGCGCCTCCGGGTTGACCTGCTTGAGGTCGAAGATGAGCTGCGCCAGGTCCTCGATGGAGTAGATATCGTGGTGGGGCGGCGGCGAGATCAGCGCCACGCCCGGCTTGGAGTAGCGCAGGCGGGCGATCATCTCGTTGACCTTGTGGCCGGGCAGCTGGCCGCCCTCGCCGGGCTTGGCGCCCTGGGCCACCTTGATCTGCAGCACCTCGGCGTTGACCAGGTAGTGGGGGGTGACGCCAAAGCGCCCGGAGGCGATCTGCTTGATCTTGGAGACCCGGTCGGTGCCGTAGCGCTCCTCGTCCTCGCCCCCCTCGCCGGAGTTGGAGCGGCCGCCGAGGCGGTTCATGGCCATGGCCAGGGACTCGTGGGCCTCCGGGGAGAGGGCCCCCAGGGACATGCCGGCGGAATCGAAGCGCGGCAGGATGGCCTCTTCCGGCTCCACTTCCTCCAGGGGCAGGGCCTGCGGCGCCTCCTTGACCTTGAACAGATCGCGCAGCACCGCCGCCGGCCGCTCGTTCACCAGCTTGGCGTAGTGCTGGTAGTCCTCGTAGCGACCCGACTCCACCGAGCGTTGCAGCCAGGCGACGATATCGGGGTTGTAGGCGTGGTACTCGCCGCCGTGCACGAACTTGAGCAGGCCACCCTGCTCGATGGGCTGGGAGGGCCGCCAGGCCTTGGCCGCCAGCGCCTTCTGGTCCGCCTCCAGGTCCTCGAAGTGGGTCCCCTGGATGCGGCAGGTGGTGCCGGTGAAGCAGAGATCGACCACCTCTTGGTGCAGGCCCACGGCCTCGAAAAGCTGCGCGCCGCGGTAGGAGGCGATGGTCGAGATGCCCATCTTGGAGCAGATCTTGTACAGCCCCTTGTTGATGCCCTTGCGGAAGTTGCGCAGGAGCTCGGCGATGTTCTGGTTATCGATCCGGCCGCTGCGCGCCATCTGGGCCACGCAGTCGTAGGCGAGATAGGGGTAGACCAGGGTCGCGCCGTAGCCCACCAGCACCGCGAAATGGTGCGGGTCGCGGGCGGTGCCGGTCTCCACGACGATGTTGGCGTCACAGCGCAGGCCGCGGGCCACCAGGCGGTGGTGGACCGCGCCCGTCGCCAGGGCGGCATGGATCGGCAGCTGGTCCCGGGTGATCGTCCGGTCGGACAACACCACCAGCACGGTGCCGTCCCGCACGGCCTGTTCGGCCTGGTCGCAGACCGCCTCGATGGCGCTCTTCAGGTCTTGGTCGGGGTCATAGTTGAGATCGATCCGCACGTGGCGGTAATCCGGATCCCGATCGCCCAGGGCCAGCAGCGCGGTGAACTTGTCGTCCGACAGCACGGGCGAGTCCACGGTCAGCCGCTTGGCGTATTCTTCCTTTTCCTGGAACAGGTTGCGCTCGCGGCCGATGCAGGTCTCCAGCGACATGACGATGCGCTCGCGCAGCGGGTCGATGGCCGGATTGGTGACCTGCGCGAACTGCTGGCGGAAGTAGTCGAACGGCGAGCGGATCTTGCGCGAGAGCACCGGCAGCGGGGTGTCGTCCCCCATGGAGCCCACGGTCTCCTGGCCGCTCTCGGCCAGCACCTTGATGATGTGGTCGCGCTCCTCGAAGTTGACGTTGAAGAGCTTCTGGTAGGTGTCCAGTTCACGGTCATTGAGGCTCGCGCGCCGGGGCGAAGTGCCGTTGGGCAGACTGGAGCCCAGCTCCCGCATGTGCCTTTTCAGCCACTGCTTGTAGGGCTGAGCGCTTTTTACCCGCTGGTCGATGTCGGCCGGCTGCAGTAGATCGCCGGTGTGGGTGTCCGCGGCCAGCATCTCGCCCGGCTTGAGTCGGCCCTTGGCGACCACCTGTTCCGGCGCGTAGTCCCAGACGCCTACCTCCGAGGCCAGGGTGATGTGGCGGTCGTCGGTGATCACCCAGCGGGCCGGGCGCAGGCCGTTGCGGTCCAGCACGCAGGCGGCGTGGCGGCCGTCAGTGAGCACGATGCCGGCTGGCCCGTCCCAGGGCTCGAAGTGCATGGAGTTGTATTCGTAGAAGGCCCGTAGGTCCGGGTCCATGCTGTCCACGTTCTGCCAGGCCGGCGGCACCAGCAGGCGCATGGCGCGGAAGATGTCCATGCCGCCGTTGAGCATCACATCCAGCATGTTGTCGAGGCTGGAGGAGTCCGAGCCATCGGTGTTCACCAGCGGGCGCACCTCGGCCATGTCCAGCAGCTCGGTCTCGAAGACGTGCGAGCGGGCGTTGGCCCAGTTGCGGTTGCCCTGGATGGTGTTGATCTCGCCGTTATGGGCCAGATAGCGGAAGGGCTGGGCCAGCCGCCACTGCGGCAGGGTGTTGGTGGAGAAGCGCTGGTGGAACACCGCCATGGAGCTGGCCAGGCGCTCGTCCTGCAGGTCGCGGTAGAACACGGGCAGGTTCTCGGGCAGCACGAGGCCCTTGTAGGAGAGGACCCGGGCCGAGAGGCTGGGTACGTAGAACGCCGGGTCATCGCTCAGGGCCTTCTCGGCCTGGCGGCGGGCGATGAAAAGCCGCCGCTCCAGTGCCTGCTCGTCCATCTCCGCACCGGCGTTGACGAACAGCTGCTCGATACGCGGCAGGGTGGCCAGCGCCTCTTCGCCACAGGCCTCGGTGTCCACCGGCACCTCGCGCCAGCCGGCCGGCTCCAGCCCTTGCTCGGCCAGGGTGTCTTCCAGGGTCTGGCGGGCACGGGCAGCGGAGGCGTCGTCGCGGCTGAGAAAGACAGAGCCCACCGCGTACCGCTCGCCCAGCCGGATACCGGCCTCCTGGGCCACGGCGCGCAAGAAACGGTCGGGTTTGGTGATCAGCAGGCCGCAGCCATCGCCGCTCTTGCCGTCGGCGGCGATGGCGCCACGGTGGGTCAGGCGGGCCAGGGCCTTGATGGCGGTGTCCACCAGCCAGTGGCTGGGCTCGCCGTCCATATGGGCAATGAGGCCGAAGCCGCAGTTGTCTTTCTCGAATTCCGGACGGTACAGGGTTGTCGGTGCGCTCAGGTTCTCGTTGTCCACGGGAGACCTCTGGTGCGGTTTCTGGGGGCTTGGGTGTGCCAGTGACACTGCCGTCTAAGCAGTATAGAGGCGGGTGCGCCAGCGTCTCGGCGCGGCCTCGGGGAGGTGCTCTATTAGAAGTAGGGCTCGTTGCTGCAGTGCATCATCGGCAACCTATCTAAAAGCGGCCGGACAATATATCGTGAGTCGGTGTATTTGCCAAGGTCTTATGCTCGATAGTTGCCTACATGCGACACAAAATGTCGCATCTGCCGGGCAGGTGGGGGAGGGGGTGGTGCGTGCCGGGCAGAGCGCCCGGCATTGGCGTTGCTATTCGGGGCTGGCGCAGTAGTGGTCCAGGGTGGCCTCCAGCGCGGCGGGGTCGAAGGCATCGGTGACCACGGCGTCGCCCAGCGCCCGCAACAGCACCAGCCGCAGCCGGCCGTCCTGCACCTTCTTGTCCACGGCCATCAATTCGCGGAAGCGCTCACTCTCCATCGCCGGCGGGGCCACGGGCAGGCCGGCGGTGGAGAGGATGGCCTCCAGGCGGTGGAAATCGGCCTCGCTCAGCCAGCCCTGGCGCATGGACATCCAGCCGGCCATCACCATCCCGGCGGCCACCGCCTCACCGTGCAGCCAGGCCCCATAGCCGGTATGGGTCTCGATGGCGTGGCCGAAGGTATGGCCCAGGTTGAGCAGGGCCCGCTGCCCCGCCTCCAGCTCGTCCTCGGCCACCACCGCGGCCTTGTGCCGGCAGGAGCGCTCCACCGCCTCGGCCAGCGCCGCCTTGTCGCGAGCCAGCAGGGCCGGCATGTTCGCCTCCAGCCAGGTCAGAAAGTCGGCGTCGCGGATCAGCCCGTACTTGATCACCTCGGCCAGCCCGGCGCGCAGCTCCCGGTCGGGGAGGGTGTCCAGGGTGTCCATGTCGGCGATCACGCAGCGGGGCTGGTGAAAGGCGCCGATCATGTTCTTGCCGCCCGGGTGGTTGACCGCGGTCTTGCCGCCCACTGAGGAGTCCACCTGCGCCAACAGGGTGGTGGGCACCTGGAGGTAGCGCACCCCCCGCTGCCAGGTGGCGGCCACGAAGCCGGCGAGATCGCCGATCACGCCGCCGCCCAGGGCGACGATGGCGGAGCCGCGGTCGAAGCGGTGCTCGATCAGCGCGTCATAGACGCGCATGGCGGTCTCCAGGCTCTTGAAGCGCTCGCCGTCGGGGAGCACCACGCTGTGGGCCTCGCGGCCATCGAGGCTGGCCAACACCCGGTCGAGGTAATGGGGGGCGACGGTTTCGTTGGTCACCACCATCACCCGCCGGGCGGGCAGGTGGTCGGTGATCAGCCGGGGCTGGTCGAGCAGGCCGGTGCCGATGTGGATCGGGTAGCTGCGGCTGCCCAGATCCACCTGCAGGGTGGTGGTCTCGGTCATGGTTGGGTCTCCTGGCCGGCGGGCTCCTCCAGCGCCTTGAGCACCCGCCGCGCCACCGATTTCACCGTGCCGCCGCGGGTATCGATGATGATGTCGGCGATCGCCCGGTAGAGCGGGTCGCGCTCGACCATCAGTGCCTCCAGGCGGGCCCGCGGGTCCTCGGTCTGCAGCAGCGGGCGGTTGCGGTCCTTGCCGGTGCGCGCCAGTTGGGTCTCCACCGGGGTGTAAAGGTAGACCACGATGCCGCGGGCACCCAGCAGGTCGCGGTTGGCGGGGGTGGTCACCACACCGCCACCGGTGGCGAGGACCAGTTCCTCCCGCTCGGTGAGGGTGCGGATGGCGTCGTGCTCACGCTTGCGAAAGCCCGCCTCGCCCTCGATGTCGAAGATCGTGGGGATGTCCACGCCGGTCCGCTCGACGATGTAGCGGTCGCTGTCCTCGAAGGGCAGGCCCAGTGCGTCCGCCAGCCGGCGGCCCACCGTGCTCTTGCCGGCGCCCATGGGGCCGATGAGGTAGATGCGGGGTGGATGGTTCATGGTACGCATGCGCTCCGTGGGTATCGGGGACACGATACCAGAAACGGGCGCATCAGAGGCGCGGGGCTATGGCTGGGGCCGAACCAAACAGGGGCGCCGGAATCGATCCGGCGCCCCTGTCCAATCCGCCAGCCTGGCCGGCGGGCGGGTTGCGGTTACCGTTACAGGAACTCGTCCCGGAAGCTCTCCTGCCAGTCGTAGTCCTCCGGGAAGGCGGTGCAGCGGTCGGCCTCCCCGGGCCGGCCGGTGCCGAAGGGGCTGTTGTAGCCAGGCGGCAGGGTATCCAGTTCGTTGACGTCATCGTCGGCCACCGGCAGCCAGAAACTGCGGAGGCGCTCGCCCTCCGTGCCGGCGACTTCACCACCCACCGTAGCCCGCAACTCCACCCGCACCCATTGGGCGTGGTCCTTCGGGTAGCGAACTTCGAAGTCGGCGAAGCCGCTCTCATCCGTGGTGATGGAGAGTTCGGTGCCGTCGGCCGGCGCCAGTGTGGCGACGTTGCCCGGGAGCAGGGTGCCGGTCTCCGAGACGTCATTCTCCAGGTTGATGTTGCCGCCCCGGGTCTGATCCTCGGAGGCGCATTGCACGGCACTGTCGTGAATCACCCAGCGCTGGGCGTCATCGCTCCAGACCAGGAAACCACGGCGGTAATCGGTGGACCAGACCGACAGACTGACCTCGGTGTTGGCCACCGGTTGGCCGGAGGCGTCGGTGATGACCGCGGTGTAGGGTTTGGCGTAGGTGGTCTCGTTGATGTCGAGGATCTCGTTGCCCGTGCCCAGGGTGATGTAAAGGGCCTGGGCGGATGCCGTCAGTTTTACCTGGTTGCTGAGATCGGTGTCCTCCGTCAGGAAACCGGTCACAGTGATTCCCTGATCCCCGGAGCCGACTCGGCCCGCGACATATTCCACAACGGCGCGTCCGAAGAGGTCGGTGGTCGCGGTGTTGGATCGCAACTCACCGCCTGAGGTGTCGCTGAGATTGAACCCGACTTCAGCACCCTGTACCGGTTGACCGGCATCATCGGTCACCTTGGCCACAATACGGCTGACGCTGTCGTCTCCGGCATCGCTGGCGTTTTCAGTATCCCGCGGCCGGACGATGGCGGGTACTGCCTGCAGATCGATGAACTCGGCGGCGTCGGTGACGAACTGCGCGGTGGTTGAGGTCTCAACGCCCACATCGAGGGCCTTCGCAGTGATACGGGTCGGGCCCACGTCATCGGAACGGATGATCACCGTGGCCTTGCCGTCATCATCGGTGGTCGTGGTGACCTGTGGGGGGTCGGATCCGTCCAGGCTGCCGCGGGAGGCGTTGAAGCGGATCTCTTCTCCCTCCATTGGGGTGTTCCCCTCCATGAGCTGCACCGTCACGTCGATGTCGGTGCCCACCGGCCACAGCCCTCCGCTCTCGTCGGGTTCGATGAACTCGATGCCGAACTGGTCGACGGAGAAGCTGTGCTGGTACTGCGCCCCCGAACTGCTGACCAGAACGTGAAAGTCACCGACGTCATTCGCCTGGTAATCCACGCTGAAGGTTCCGGAGAGGTCCGTTTCGCCCTCGGTCGGGTCGACGATTACGGCGTCGCCGCTGCCTTCAGCGTTGACAGGGCGTTGCCCGAGTGTGCCGCCGGTGCTGTCCCGGAGGGCCAATTGCAGGGTCTCGAAGGCATTGATGGTGGCGGTGCTGGTGGCTTGGATGGGGGACCATGCCGTACCCGTGACCTGGACTGGGAAGGGCGGAGACGTCTCGCCATCGGCACGGACTGTCAGGCTCGAGGTGCGATTCTCCGGGTTTGCGGGGGTGCGGACGTAGAGCCGGACGCGGCCCGATTCGTCGGTTTGCCAGCCGCTGGTCCCAGCCGCTTCGAAAAACAGATCGCGATCATCGGTCTGGGGGAAGACTTCCACCCCTTCCTTGACCCGGTTGGCATCATCCAGGACGAGCACCTCAAGCTGCAGGCGGGTGTCGTTGCCGGTCGGCAGGGTGTTGGACCCGGTCACCACCACCCGGCCGATGTCCGCGCCGGTGACCCCGTCACCGTTGTCACCGTTTCCGTCGCCGTTATCCGGATCGCCGGTGAAACCGCCGGTGCTGCTGCTGTTACAGCCCGCCAACGCGAGCATGGCGGCGACGAAAAGGAGTGCTGCCGCGCGTGTGATCCATGTGCTCACTGGTCCTTCTCCCCTTCTGCTCAGGCTTCCACGTGTGGTTAGATGGGCGTCCCTGCCCTCGGGCCGTTTATTGCCCCGCGTTACGCGCATTCAGCGATTCGTCCAGGATGCGCGGGGTGACGAAGACGAGCAGCTCGGACTGTTCGTCGAAGGTCAGGCGGTTGCGGAACAGCCAGCCCACCCCCGGCAGGCTCCCGAAGAAGGGCACGCGCCGGGTTTGCTCGCCGCTGGCCCGCTCGTAGACCCCGCCCAGCACCACGGTCTCGCCGTTGTCCACCAGGACCTGGGTGGTGACCGACTGGGTGTCGATGCTGGGCACCCCGGCGAAGACCTCGCCCACGGTGTCGTTGGAGACCTCCAGGTTCATAATGACCCGGTCATCCGGTGTGATCTGCGGGGTGACCGTGAGGCCCAGCACCGCCTCCTTGAACTCCACGTTGGTGGCGCCGCTGGCGGTCTCCTCCTGGTAGGGGATCTCCACGCCCTGGCGGATGTTGGCCTCCCGCTGGTTGGCGGTGATGACCCGCGGGCTGGAGATGACCTCGCCGCGCCCCTCGGTCTCCATGGCCGACAGCTCCAACTGGAGCAGGCGGTCACCGATGCGCCCGATGGCCAGGCCGAGTCGCGGGGCCTCTGCCGGGGCAGGCAGATCCACCATCAGGTCATCGGTGCCGTCAATGCCGGGCGTGGGGGTGGGGCGGGCGCCGATGGCGGTGCCCTCGCTGCCCAGGCTGCCGGTGGCGGTGTAGCCGAAGCGGACGCCCAGGTCGCGCGAGAAGTCGTCGTCGGCGATGACGATGCGCGACTCGATCAGCACCTGCTGCACCGGGATGTCCAGCCGGTTCACCAGATTGCGGATGTCGTCGATGTTGCGCTCCATATCCTGCACGATGAGCAGGTTGGTGCGCTCGTCGATCGCCACCTGGCCGCGTTCGGAGAGCAGGCTGGTCTCGTCGCCCTTCAGCAGGTTGGCGATGTCCTCGGCGCGGGCGTAGTTGACCTGGATGAAGGCCGAGCTGAGCGGGGCGACCTCGTCCACCGTGCGGCGGGCCTCCTCACGGGCCCGGTCGCGGGCGGCCAGCTCCTCGGTGGGGGCGAAGGTGAGTACGTTGCCGCGCTCACGGACGTCCAGGCCCTGGGCCTCGAGGATGATCTCCAGGGCGTGGTCCCAGGGGACCTCCACCAGGCGCAGTGTCAGGCGGCCGTCCACACTGTCGCTGATCACCGCATTCATGTCGTTGAAGTCGGCGAGGATCTGCAGCACCCGCCGCACCTCGACGTCCTGGAAATCGAGGGTGATGGGGTCGCCGGTGTAGGTGGGTTCGTCCACCTCCTCGTCATCGATGCGCGGGTCGATCTCCAGGGTGAAGCTGTCGGCGGTCTGATAGCCGGCGGTGCGGAAGGGGCCGCGGGCAGTCACTGTCATTCGCACCCGGTCGTCCTGTTGCCGGGTCTCGATCATCTGCACCGGGGTGGCGAAGTCGGTGACATCCAGCCGGCGCCGCAGCTCCTCGGGCACGCGGCTGCCCGGGAACTCCAGCACCACCCGGTCGGAGCGCTCGTCCATGCGCACCGGTGCGCGGCCGTCACTGAGGGCGATGATGATGCGCCCGCCCTCGTCCGGGGTACGCCGGAAGTCGATGTCCTCGATCTGGCTGCGGGTGGTACGCTCGCGCGGTTCGTGGTCGCGCCCGATGCGTGCGGCGGCGCCGGTGCCCCCGTCCAGCGTGATGAAGATCTGGTTGCCCTCCACCCGGATGGCGTGATCCACCAAGCGACTGAGCTGGATCGCCAACCGGGTGCGGTCGCCGGATTCGGTGGTGGTGACCCGGCGCACGTTGCCGGTGTCGATCTCCAGCGCCCGTTCGGCCAGCCGGTTGCGGGTGTCGCGCAGGTCCACCACCAGGCGCGCCGGGTTGCTGATGGTGAAGCTGCCCGGCTCCGGCGGTTCGCCGTCCAGCGTTAGGATCAGCTCCACCCGGTTGCCCGGGGCGGTGGTGTACTCCATGTCGGTGAGGTTGACGGTGGCGGCTCCGGCCTGCACAGGGGTGAGCCCGCAGGCGAGCGCCGTGAGGGCCAGTAGCCCGATGAACAGCCCCTGGAGGCGGTCCGGTGCGGCGCCGCTTCGTCCTGAGATGGCTTTGGCAAACATTGTTCTTACTCCCTCCAAGATCCCGGGCTGCCGTTCATTGTGCCGGCTGCAGGTTGAGTGCCGCAGGGCGCTCCACCACCTGACCGTGACGATCCCTGACCTTTTCCGTCAGCACAATGCGCTCGGGCGAGATCTCCTCGATACGCCCGGAGGCGCGCCCCAGATAGTTGCCGACGGTGACCAGGTGGATCCGCTGCTCCGGATCCTGAATCATTGCGTGGCGCACGTCCCCGCGCCCCAGGGTGCCGACGAACCGCAGGCTGTCGCGCTGGAAGTGCTCCAGGGGCTCCCGCGGCCGGTCCGGGTCGATCACCGCGGCGGTGAGCACCTCCTCCTCGCGTTCGGGCCCGAAACCCAGCGGCCGAAAGGGGTCGCGGGGCAGCGTGGCGGGGAAGCGTACCGCTGCCGCCTCCTCGAAACTGGGGATGGGGTCGATCTCGCTCTCCGGTGCCGGCTCGGAAATCTTCCGCTCCAGGTCCGACATGTCCTCGCTGCAACCCGCCAGCAGCAGTGCCGCGAGGGCCATCAAGAACAGCCCGCGGCGGAGCGTAAAGGGGAGATGCCCGTTCCTTCCCTGCATGCCTAGTCCTCCGGATCCAGGTACCAGTAGGTCCTGGCGGTCATATTCATGCCCAGTCGATCACTGCCATCCCGCGGCTCGATGGTGAGATTGTGCAGCGTTACGATGCGGTCCATGTTGGCGACGCCGCTGACAAATTGGCCCAGCTGCTCGTAGGTGCCGATGACGCGCATGTCCACGGGCAGTTCGGCGTAGAACTCCCGTTGGGTCGGGCTGCGGGTGTTGTAGGAGGCGATCTCCAGGCCCGCCCCGGAGGCCTGCAGCGAGATGTCCTCCACCAGGCTGGGTTGCGCCACGTCGCCGGGCAGCCGGCCGAGCATCTCGACCAGTTCGGTCTCGATCTGCTCCTTCTGTCGGCGATAGGCGTCCAGGTTCGCCGCCCGATGCTTCTTCTGGTCGAGTTCGCGGAGCAGGTCGGGCTCGCGCGCCTCGGCACGCTCGAGCTGGGAGAGCTTATCGGACCAGCCGAAGTACCAGCCGCCGAGCACCGCAAGAATGAACACCAGGGCGATGGCCGCCGCACGGACCCAGCCGGGCCATGCCCCGGGGTTGTTCGGGTCCAGGTCGCGCAGGTCGTCGAGTTTCATTGGACGTCCTCCCTGAGCGCTCAGCGGTTACTCTGCTGGGTGGTGCGGGCGGCAAAGTTGTAGTAGCGCGGCTGACCTTCGCCATCAGCGCCGCCGGCCTCGAAGGAGTCGAGGTCGGGGTCCCCCAGCAGGGTGGAGTTGTCGATGTTCTGCAGGAACACCGAGACCTCCTGGGGCGAGCGCGAGCGACCCTGGATGGAGATCTGGCTGTTGCGCTGCCGGATACTGGTGAAGTAAATGCCGTCGTGGAGGATGTTGACCATCTCCTCCAGCAGTTGCACCACGGCGGTCCGCCCGTCCTGAAGGTCCTGGATTACCTCGGCGCGGCTGATCAGCCGCTCCAGTTCGCGCTCCAGGTCCTCGATCTCGGCGATTTGGCTGTCCAGATCCCGCAGGGCCTGCTGGATGCGATCGTTGCGGGCCTGCTGGCGGTCGATCAGCGAGTCCATGTACCAAGTGGCGCCGTACCAGACCAGACCGGCGGCCAGCACCGCGGCACCGAGTTGGGCGAAGAAGGCCTTTTTGCGGCGTTCGCGTTCGGCTTCCCGCCAGGGGAGGAGGTTGATGCGCGTCATCGGTCGAAGCTCCTCATGGCCAGCCCGCTGGCGATCATCAGCGCCGGTGCATCGGCGGCCAGCACCCTTGGATTGATGCGGCGGTTGACCGTCATACCGGTGAAGGGGTTGGCGATCACGGTGGGGGTGCCGGTGTGCTCGGCCACCACCTGCGCGGCCCCGGGGATGGTGGCGCAGCCGCCGGCGAAGAGCACGTAGTCCACCGTGCTGGTCTGTCCCGAGCCGAAGAAGAACTGCAGCGCTCGGGAGACCTGCTGCGCCATGGCCTCCTTGAAGGGCTCCAGCACCTCCGTCTCGTAGCTGTCCGGCAGCCCGCCCAGTCGTTTGGCCTTTCCGGCCTGCTCGAAGGTCATGTCGTAGCGGCGCATGATCTCCTCGGTGAGCTGGCGCCCGCCGAAGAGCTGTTCGCGGGTGTAGACGATTCGTTCGTTGGAGATCACAGTCAGTGCGGTCATGGTCGCGCCGATATCCACCACCGCCACCGTCTTGCCTTCGGCGTTGTCCGGCAGGGCGCGCGACATCAGCCGGAAGGCGTTCTCGACGGCGTAACTCTCCACGTCGACCACCTCGGCCGTGAGCCCGGCTGCGTCCAGGGTGTCCACCCGCGCCTCGATGTTATCGCTGCGGCAGGCCACCAGCAGGACCTGCACCTCGTCCGGCCGCCCCGGGGCCGGCCCCAGGCGCTGAAAGTCGAGGTTGACCTCGTCCAGTGGGTAGGGGACGTATTGATCCGCCTGGGCGCGGATCTGCGCCTCCATCTCCTCTTCGTTGAGATCGGCGGCCAAGTTGATGACCTTGCTGATGGCGGCCGAGGCGGGCACCGCCAGGGCGACACCCCTGGCGCGGCTGCCGGATTTCTCGTAGGCGGCCTTGATGCTGTCGGAGACGGCATCCACCTCGACGATGTTCTTCTCGATCACGGCATTGGCCGGTAACGGCTCCACCGCGTAGCTCTCCACCTGCAGGCCCCCGCCCCGCTGCTCGTGGAATTCGAGCAGTTTCACAGCCGTGGTGCTGATGTCGATCCCCAGCAGCGGCGGCCGTTTCTTCCTGAAGATCTGCACAGCCCCGTCCCTATCGTCGCCCCAAGAGTACAAAGGTTCCAGTCCTAGTGTTAATACTCCCTGTAACTATCGAGGATTGCAAGGAACTCTTTGCCACTTTATACGGAACCCGGGGGACTGGACGCTGTCCTGATATACTCTAGTTCTGGTGCCCCACTCCAAGCGCGCTCTTACGATTTCATATGCGGCTATTCTCTCGACTCCTCCTCTGGCTGTTCGCCAGCCTGCTGTCCCTCGGTCTGGTGGGTCTGATCGCGGCGGCGGTGGCCTTTGCCATCCTCTCTCCGGGCCTGCCCTCGGTGGATACCCTGCGCGACGTGCGTCTGCAGGTGCCGTTGCGGGTGGTGACCCGGGAGGGCGCGCTGATCGCCGAGTATGGTGAGCAGCGCCGGATCCCGCTGGAGGCGGACGCCTTGCCACCGCAGCTGGTGCAGGCCTTCCTGGCCGCGGAGGATGACCGTTTCTTCGACCACCCCGGGGTCGACTACCAGGGGATCGCCCGCGCCGTTCGCCACCTCCTGCTCACCGGGGAAAAGGGGCCGGGTGGCAGCACCATTACCATGCAATTGGCGCGGAACTTTTTCCTTACCCGGGACCAGACCTTCCACCGCAAGGCGCAGGAGATCCTGCTGGCGCTGCAGATCGAGCGTGCGCTCAGTAAACAGGAGATCCTGGAGCTGTACCTCAACAAGATTTACCTGGGCCAGCGTGCCTACGGGGTGGGCGCAGCCGCCCAGATCTACTACGGCAAGGGGGTGGACGACCTGGACCTGGCCCAGATCGCCATGATCGCGGGGCTCCCCAAGGCGCCGTCGGCGTACAACCCGATCGCCAACCCCCGCCGGGCCGAGATCCGTCGGGCGTACGTGCTCGGCCGCATGCTGGCCGAGGGCTACATCACCGCCGAGCAGCATGCCGAGGCGGTGGATGCGCCACTCACGGCGCAGGTCCACGCCTCGTCGGTCGAGGTCTCGGCGCCCTACGTGGCCGAGATGGTGCGCCAGACCATGGTGGCCCAGTATGGCGAGGACGAGGCCTACAGCGGTGGCTACGTGGTGCGGACCACCATCGATGGCCGCATGCAGCGGGCGGCGGATCAGGCCCTGCGCGATGGCCTGCGGGCCTACGACCACCGGCGCGGCTATCGCGGCCCCGAGGCCCAGGTGGCCTTGACCGGGGATGAGGCGTCCGAGGACTGGGAGGCGCTGCTGGCGGATTACCCCCGTTTCGGGGGGCTCGAGGCGGCCCTGGTGCTGGCCGTGGACGATGACGCCCAACGCGCCCGGGTCTGGGTGCGTCGCCACGGTGAGATGGAACTGCCGTTCGAGGCGATGGCGTGGGCCCGCCCCTACCTCCGGCGCACCGCTCGCGGGCCGGCGCCGGAGAAGGTCTCCGACGTGCTCTCCGTGGGCGATATCATCCGCGTCGATCGAGCCGCCGAGGTGCCGCAACTGGCCGCGGTGCCGGCGGTGGAGGGGGCGCTGGTGGCCATGGACCCGGAGAATGGCGCCCTGCTGGCGCTCTCTGGCGGGTTTGACTACTTCCGCAGCTCCTTCAACCGGGCGGTGCAATCCCGGCGCCAGCCAGGCTCGGCCTTCAAGCCCTTCATCTACTCCGCAGCGCTGGCCAAGGGGTATTCGCCGGCTAGCATGTTGAGCGACACCCCGATCGTCATGCACGACGAATCCTTGGAGACCAGTTGGCGGCCGAGTAATTACAGCGGGCGTGTCTACGGTCCGACGCGCCTGCGCGAGGCCCTGGTGCACTCGCGCAATCTGGCCTCCATTCGGCTGCTGCGCAATCTGGGCATCGAGGACACCCTGGGGTACCTGGACGCGTTGGGCTTCGACACCCGTCGGATGCCCAGTGGTCTGTCGCTGGCGTTGGGCAGTGCCGAGATGACGCCCCTGGATCTGACCGCCGGTTACGCCCTGTTTGCCAATGGTGGCTTCCGGGTCATGCCCCATTTCATCGATCGGGTGGAGAGCGCCGAAGGCGAGGTGTTGTTTCAGGCGCGGCCGCCGGTGGCCTGTGTGGAGTGCAGTCAGTTGCAGGTGCAGACCGACCTGCAGGAGGAGACCGGTGGGGTGAACCTGCGGCCGGTGGCCGAGTCGGTGATGCCGGCCACGGACGCCTTTCTCATGACCAACATCATGCAGGATGTCATCCAGCGCGGAACGGGACGGGCGGCGGCCCGGCTGGGGCGCAGTGACCTGGCCGGGAAGACGGGAACCACCAACGATGGCCGCGATGCCTGGTTCGTGGGCTATAACAGCCGGATTGTCGCCGGTGCCTGGGTCGGCTTCGATAATAACGATCAGCTGGGACCGCGGGAGACCGGCGGTTCCACCGCGCTGCCCATCTGGACCGACTTTATGGAGCAGGCCCTCAACGGTGTTCCCGAGGCGCCGCCGCGCCAGCCCGAGGGCCTGGTTACCGTACGCATCGACCCCGAGGACGGCCGCCGGGTGCGTGCCGGCGAGGGTCGGAGCATGTTCGAGCTGTTCCGCGAGGACAACCTGCCGGACGTTACGCCTCGGGGTGGCGGCAGCGGGGCCGGGAGTCGGGAGCAGGATATCTTCTAGGCAGGGGCGTCAGCCCCCGGGAGGTGGCCATGGCCAAGCGATCCAGCACCAAGGACCTGCGCATGCGCGAGCGCCTGATCCAGGAGGCGGCCCGCATCATGGCCGATGAGGGTGTGCGGGACCACTACCAGGCCAAGCGCAAGGCCGCCGAGCGCCTGGGGGCCCGGGACACGCGCAACCTGCCCAGCAATCGGGAGGTGCAGGCGGCGCTGGTGGAATACCAGCGGCTGTTTCTGGGGGCCGAGCAGGGGGCTTACCTGCGGCTGTTGCGCGAGGCCGCCGTGCAGGCCATGGCCTTCTTCGAGCCCTTCCGGCCCCGGTTGGTGGGGCCGGTGCTCAGCGGTACGGCGGATCAGGCCTGCGACGTGCACCTGCATGTCTTCGCCGAGACGCCGGAGGAGATCACCCTGTTTCTGATGGAGCGCGGGATCCCACACGAGACCAGCGAGCGGCGCCTGCGCTTCGGGCGGGAGCACTGGGAGATGCGTCCCGTGATCCGCTTCGTGGCGGGAGAGCATGTGGTGGATTTGACCGTATTCAGCCCCAAGGGATTGCGTGAGGCGCCCCGCAGCCAGGTTGACGGCCGCCCCATGCAGCGGGCGGCGCTGGCGGAGGTGGAGGCGCTGCTGGCCAACGAGGATGAGGACCGGGCTGCCGAGCCCTTCCTACCCTGAGCGGGCAAAAAAAACCGGAAGGCCCGTGGGGGCCTTCCGGGGTGAGGGCGTCGGCGGTGCCGGCAGGGGAATCAGCTGCGCTGATCCACCGGCACGTAGTCGCGCTTGGCGGCGCCGGTGTAGAGCTGGCGCGGACGCCCGATGCGCTGCTCGGGGTCGTTGACCATCTCCATCCACTGCGCCAGCCAGCCCGGGGTGCGGCCCAGGGCAAACAGCACCGTGAAGAACTCGGTGGGGATGCCCAGCGCGCGGTAGATGATGCCCGAGTAGAAGTCGACGTTCGGGTAGAGCTTGCGCTCGACGAAGTACTCGTCCTGCAGGGCGATATCCTCCAGCTCCATGGCCAGCTCCAGCTGCGGGTCCTTGCCCACGCCGAGTTCCTCCAGGACCTCGTGACAGGTCTTGCGGATGATGGTGGCCCGCGGGTCGAAGTTCTTGTAGACCCGGTGACCGAAGCCCATCAGGCGGAAGGGGTCGTTCTTGTCCTTCGCCTTTTCGATGAACTTGGGCACGTTGGAGACGTCGCCGATCTCGTTGAGCATGTTCAGCACCGCCTCGTTGGCCCCCCCATGCGCCGGTCCCCACAGCGCGGCGCAACCAGCTGCGATGGCGGCGAAGGGGTTGGTGCCGGTGGAACCGGCCAGGCGCACCGTGGAGGTGGAGGCGTTCTGCTCGTGGTCAGCGTGCAGGATCAGGAGCTGGTCCAGCGCCCGCTCGGCCACGGGGTTAACCTCGTACTTCTCGGTGGGGCGGGAGAACAGCATGTTCAGCAGGTTCCCCGCGTAGGACAGGTGGTTCTGCGGGTAGACGAAGGGCTCGCCCACCAGGTGTTTGTAGGCCGCCGCGGCGATGGTCGGCATCTTGGCGATGACCCGGTGCGCGGTCAGCTCCCGGTTCTTCGGGTCGTTGATGTCCAGTTCGCCGTGGTAGAAGGCGGATAGCGACCCGACCACCCCGGTGAGCATGGCCATGGGGTGGGCGTTGTAATGAAAGCCGTCGAAGAAGTCCTTCAGGCTTTCGTTGAGCATGGTGTGGTTGGTCACCGAGCTGACGAACTGGTCCAGTTCGGCCTTGTTCGGCAATTCGCCGTGCAGCAGTAGGTAGGAGACCTCCAGGAAGGAGCTCTTCTCAGCCAGGTGTTCGATGGGGTAGCCGCGATACAGCAGCACGCCGTTGTCACCATCGATGAAGGTGACATCGCTTTTGCAGCTGGCGGTGGAGGTGAAGCCAGCGTCGTAAGTGAAGTAGCCCAGCTCGCCATAGACATTCTTGATGTCGATGACCTCGGGGCCGTGGGTGCCTTGATAGACCGGCAACTCCACGGATTTGCCGGTGCTGTTGTCGGTCAGGGTGACGGTCTTCTCGGACATGGAACGCTCTCCTAGACAGCTCTCGAAATACCGTGATGCCGGCGCGCCCGCGGGCGCCGGTCCTGCCCCCTAAGCCGGTCTTGGGGCAAGACATTCAGGCCGGTCACGGTCCGGGAGTTACTGAAAGGGTATTGCAAAAAAAACCCTTGTCATCAGCAATCCGTTCCTCTGGGGCCCATACCCCGACGTGGATGGGCCCCTCGCCCGCCTCCATGGTGCGTGGCGTCGGGCGACCCGGGGGAGGGCCCCCGGGATATCTATGCGGTGGTTAACCGCTTTTTATAATAGATATCTCGCTGTTTTGCAGTGAGATACAAAAAAGCGCCCGGGGTGCAGGCGCTTTGGAGCGACAGGGACGAGACAAGCCCGCCCTCAGTTGCCGGTGCTGATGCCGAACTTCTTCTGGAACTGATCCACCCGGCCACCGGAGCTCAGCGCGCGCTGCTTGCCGGTGTAGAAAGGGTGGCTCTTGCTGGAGACTTCCACCTTAAACAGCGGATACTCCTTGCCGTCCTCCCACTGGATGGTCTCGTTGGTACGGACCGTGGAGCGGGTGATGAACGCGAAATCGGAGGAGATGTCCTGAAACACCACCTCGCGGTATTTGGGATGAATGCCTTGCTTCATGGTTGCCACCTGGGTCACGGGACCGGGCACGACGTCCCGGAGAATGGCTGAGCTTGAAAGGCGGCTATCATAATGCCCGCCCGTCTCCTAGACAAGCCCCGCAACACTGAGAGTAGTATAGACCCTGTTTGCCGCGGTCCGGCCTGGGCAGGGGCCGCAACTGGAGAGTGCGATTGTCCGAGTCACAGCCATCCGCCGCCGAACCGCCCGGCTTCCCGCAACCGGCCCGCCCGCTGCGGGCGGACGGCCGGCCACGTCGGGTCGGTTTCGAGCTGGAGTTTGCCGGCCTGAGCCCGGAGGGCGCCGCCGCCGCCATCCAGGAGGCCTTTGGCGGTGAGGTTCAATCGGACAGCCGTTTCGTCAAACGGGTCGCCGGTACGGCCTGGGGCACCTTTAAAGTGGAGGTGGATGCCCGGGTGCTCAAGGAGCGCAGCTACCGTGCCCTGCTCAGCCAGATGGGCTTTAATCTCGATGATCGCACCCTGGACAGTCTGGACGAGCAGGTGCTGCGTCTGGCGAGCACGGTGGTGCCGGTGGAGGTCGTCTCGCCCCCGTTGCCGGTGGGCGAGGCCGGCCAGATCGAATCGCTGCGTGAGGCCCTGCGCCGCCGGCTTGCCCAGGGCACGCGGGCCGGCCTGGTCTATGCATTCGGCCTGCACCTCAATCCGGAGTTGCCCGAGCTGGAGGTGGACACCATCCGGGCCACCCTCCAGACCTACCTGCTCCTGCTGCCCTGGCTGAAGTGGCGTGACGATACGGACGCGGTGCGCCGGCTCACCCCGTTCATCCAGGACTTTCCCGCCGAGTACGTCCGGCGGCTGCTCCAGCCCGGGTATTGCCCCGGGCTCGGTGCCTTCATCGACGAGTTTCTGGCCTTCAATACCACCCGTAACCGCAGCCTGGACCTGATGCCGCTGCTGGCCCACGTGGACCCCGGCCGGGTGCGCCGGGCGCTGCCGGACGACCCACTCACCCAGGCACGACCCACTTGGCACTATCGCCTGCCCAACTGTCTGGTGGACGACCCCGACTGGCGTATCGCCCGGCCGTGGCGCGACTGGCTGATGGTGGAGCGGCTGGCGGATGACCCGCAGCGGTTGGGGCAACTGATGGCCGACTGGTGGGCACGCGGATTCAGCCTCACCGAGCATCGCTGGATACAGCACGTGGACCAATGCCTCGCCCGACTCGACCGCTGATTGGCGTCACCGGGCCGGACCGCGGCGGGGCGGCGGCCTGGCTGATGACCGCCGTGGCGGTGTGGCTGGCCGGTGGCCGGCCCTGCCGGATCACCCCGGCCCGCCCGGCGCCGCCGCGGCCCCTGGACGGCTTGATCCTGGGCGGTGGTGCGGATGTCGATCCGGGCCTCTATGGCGAGGAGCGGGTGGAGCCCGGGGAGTTGCGCCGGGGCAGGACGGTGTGGTGGCGGTTTCTGCTCTCCTGGCTCTTGCTGCCGGTGCTTTATCTGTTGCGCTGGCTGCTCAGCATCAGCCCGGGGCCGCGGGGGGATCGCGGTCGCGACGGGGTGGAGTGGCGCCTGCTGGCGGACGCACTGGCCCGCGATGTGCCGGTGCTGGGCATCTGTCGCGGTGCACAGTTGCTCAATGTCTATATGGGCGGCTCCCTGCACCAGGATCTGAGCAGCTTCTATCAGGAGAGCCCGCAGGTACACAGCATTTGGCCCTATAAGCGGGTGACGGTGCGGCGCGACGCCCAGCTCTATCGCTGGCTGGGGCCCCATACGCGGGTAAACTCCCTCCACCGTCAGGCCATCGCCGAACTGGGTGAGGGCCTGAAGGCGGCGGCCTGGGAGCGGACCGGCGTGGTGCAGGCGGTGGAGGGCGACGGCGGTGCCCTATTGTTGGGTGTCCAGTGGCACCCGGAGTACCTCCCACAGCGGCGCGAGCAGCGCGCCCTTTTCCGCGCCCTGGTGCGGGCGGCCGCGACACAGGCAGGGCCCTGACCACCGGGGTGCGCGACATCATCGATCCACCCCGGCGCCGCAGCGTTGCCCCGTGGCCGGGGGTTAGGGACGCAGCAGCGGTCGCAGGAAGCGGCCCGTATGGGAGGCCTCCACCCGGGTGATGGCCTCCGGCGTGCCGGTGGCCACGATGCGGCCGCCGCCGTCGCCCCCTTCCGGGCCCAGGTCGATCACGTGATCGGCGGTCTTGATCACATCCAGGTTGTGCTCAATGACCACCACGGTGTTGCCGTGATCCACCAGCCGCTGGAGCACGGAGAGCAGTTGCGCGATGTCGTGGAAGTGCAGGCCGGTAGTGGGTTCATCCAGGATGTAGAGGGTCCGGCCGGTGTCCCGGCGGGCCAACTCGCGGGCCAGTTTCACCCGTTGGGCCTCGCCGCCGGACAGGGTGGTGGCGCTCTGGCCCAGGTGGATGTAGCCCAGGCCCACGTCCATCAGCGTCTGCAGCCGCCGGCGGATGCCGGGGATGGCGTCGAAGACGGCCAGGGCCTCCTCCACGGTCAGCTCCAGCACCTGGGCAATGTCCAGCCCCTTGTAGCGGATCTCCAGGGTCTCGCGGTTGTAGCGCCGGCCCTTGCAGACGTCGCAGGGCACGTGCAGGTCGGGCAGAAAGTGCATCTCCACCCGGATCACCCCGTCCCCCTGGCAGGCCTCGCAGCGCCCGCCCTTCACGTTGAAGGAGAAACGCCCGGGGCCGTAGCCGCGTGAGCGCGCCTCCGGGGTGCCGGCGAACAGCTCACGCAGCGGCGTGAACAGCCCGGTGTAGGTGGCGGGGTTGGAGCGCGGGGTGCGGCCGATGGGGGCCTGATCGATGTCGATGACCTTATCAAACAGCGCCAGATGGTCCATGCCGCGACAGGGGGCCGGGGCGGCGCTGGCGCCGTTCAGCTCGCGGGCCGCATAGCGGAACAGGGTGTCGTTGATGAGCGTGGATTTGCCCGAGCCGGACACCCCGGTGATGGCCACGAACAGCCCGGCGGGGATGCCCGCGTCCACGTTCTTGAGGTTGTGCCCGGTGGCGCCGCGCAGCCAGGCGACCCGGTCGGGCTGCACCGGCCGGCGTTCGGCGGGCACCGGGATCTCGCGCCGGCCGGCCAGGTAGTCGCCGGTGAGCGAGTCGGGGTGCGCTGCGATCTCGGTCGGGGTGCCCTGCGCGACCACCCAACCGCCGTGCACCCCGGCCCCCGGGCCCATGTCCACCACGTGGTCGGCGGCGCGGATGGCGTCCTCGTCGTGCTCGACCACAATCACCGTGTTGCCCAGGTCGCGCAGCCGCATCAGGGTGTTGAGCAGCCGCTGGTTGTCGCGCTGGTGCAGGCCGATGGAGGGCTCGTCCAGCACGTACATCACCCCGGTGAGGCCGGCGCCGATCTGACTGGCCAGGCGGATGCGCTGCGCCTCGCCGCCGGACAGGGTGTCGGCGGCCCGATCCAGGCTCAGGTAATCCAGTCCCACGTTGACCAGAAAGCTGAGCCGGGTGGTGATCTCCCGCAGGATGCGTCCGGCGATCTCGCCGCGCGCCCCCTCCAGCTTCAGCGCCTCGAAATGACCCAGGGTGCGGCCTACCGGCATGCGTGCCACCTCCGGCAGGGTGAGCGGGCCGACGAAGACGTGACGGGCGGCCTGGTTGAGCCGGGTGCCGTCGCAGCTCGGGCAGGTCTGCACCGCCTGGTAACGGGCCAGCTCCTCGCGCACCGCCGCCGAGTCCGTCTCCCGGTAGCGCCGGGCCATGTTGGGGATGATGCCCTCGAAGGCGTGGCGGCGACGGGTTTCGCCCCGCGGGCCGGGGTAGCGGAAGTCGATCTCCTCGTCCCCGGAGCCGAACAGCACGGTATCGCGGATGCCCTCGGGCAGGTCCTGCCAGGGGGTCTCCGGGTCGAAGTCGTGGTGCTTCGCCAGTGACTGGATCATGGCGTGGTACCAGGCGTTGCGCCGGTCCCAGCCGCGCACCGCGCCGGCGGTTAGGGGCAATTCCGGGTGCACCACCACCCGCGCCGGGTCGAAGAAGGTCCGCACGCCCAGGCCGTCGCAGTCGGGGCAGGCCCCGCGCGGGTTGTTGAAGGAGAAGATGCGCGGCTCCAACTCGCTGATGGCGTAGCCGCACTCGGGGCAGGCGTAGCGCGAGGAGAAGACCAGCGGCGCCCGCGCCGGGTCGTCCATCCAGGCGGCCCGGACCAGACCGTCCGACAGCGCCAGCGCCGTCTCCACCGAGTCGGCCAGCCGGGTGGCGAGGTCCGGCCGCACCCGGAAGCGGTCCACCACCGCCTCGATGGTGTGGCGCCGTTTGGGGTCCAGGGCCGGCACACTGTCGATGTCGTGGACCTCGCCGTCCACCCGGGCGCGCACATAGCCCTGGGTGCGCAGGGTGTCGATCACCTCCCGGTGTTCGCCCTTGCGTCCGTCCACCACCGGCGCCAGGAGCATGATCTTCTCGCCCTCGGGCAGGGCCAGGATCCGGTCGACGATCTGCGAGACCGTCTGGGCATTCAGCTCGATGTCGTGCTCGGGGCAGTGGGGGCGGCCAGCGCGGGCGTAGAGCAGGCGCAGGTAGTCGTGGATCTCGGTGACGGTGCCCACCGTGGAGCGGGGGTTGTGGGAGGTGGATTTCTGCTCGATGGAGATGGCCGGCGACAGGCCCTCGATGTGGTCCACGTCCGGCTTTTCCATCATCGAGAGGAACTGCCGGGCGTAGGCGGAGAGCGACTCTACGTAGCGACGCTGGCCCTCGGCATAAAGCGTGTCGAAGGCCAGCGAGGACTTGCCGGAGCCGGACAGGCCGGTGATCACCACCAGCCGCTCGCGCGGCAGCGACAGGTGCACATCCTGCAGGTTGTGGGTGCGGGCGCCTTCGATGCGGATATGGTCCATGCCTGCGCTGGGGCTCCTCCTTGCGGGATGAGGGAGTGTCCGGGGTCGCTGCTGGGGATTTGCAACGAACCTGCTAGTATATCGCGCCTGTCCACCGCCAACGGAACGCTCCACTGTGTCTGCCCGGACCGCCGCCAAGACGCCGCTCAACGCCGCCGAACGCCGTGCCGCCATGGGTCTGGCCGGGGTCTTTGGCCTGCGCATGTTCGGCCTGTTCCTGATCCTGCCGGTCTTCGCCCTTTATGCCCCCGGCCTGGAGGGGGCGACCCCGCTGTTGATCGGCCTGGCTCTGGGTGTCTACGGGCTCACCCAGGCCTGTCTCCAGATCCCCATGGGCATGGCCTCCGACCGCTGGGGCCGGAAACCGGTGATTGCGGCCGGACTGGTGGTATTCGCCATCGGTAGCGTGGTGGCGGCCACGGCGGATGGCATCTGGGGGGTGATCCTGGGGCGGGCCCTGCAGGGGGGCGGGGCCATCGCCGCGGCGGTGATGGCACTGGCCGCCGATGTCACCCGCGAGACCCACCGGGCGCGCGCCTTTGCCGCCATCGGCATGAGCGTGGGGCTGGCCTTCCTGCTGGCGCTGATGGTGGCGCCCCCGCTCACCGCCCTAGGCGGGCTGCAGGGGTTGTTCTGGCTCACCGCGGGGGCCTCGCTGGTGGGGCTGGTGATTGTCGCCCGCATGCCCCGCCCGGCGCGACCCGCCCAGTCGGCGGTCTCCGGCAGCCTGCGGCGCAGCCTCACCGACCCGGACCTGATGCGCCTGAACGTGGGCATCTTCGTGCTGCACGCGGCGCTCACCGGCATCTTTGTGGCCCTGCCATTGCTCATCCAGGCCCGCTTCGGACTGGAGGCGGCCCAGCACTGGCGGGTCTGGGTGCCGCTGCTGATCACCTCGGTGGCGGGCATGCTGCCGCTGCTCATCATCGCCGAGCGCCGCGGCGCCATGCACCGGCTGATCCCGCTGGCGGTTACCGCCATGGCCCTGGGGCTGATGGGCCTGGGGCTGCTGATGGCCGCGCCGGTCGCGGTCTGGTTGGTGGCCTTATGGCTTTACTTCGTCAGCTTCAATCTACTGGAGGCCGCGATGCCTTCGCTGGTGTCCCGCTTCGCGCCCGGCGAGGCCCGCGGCGCGGCCATGGGGGTGTATGCCTCGGCCCAGTTTCTGGGGGCCTTTGCCGGCGGCCTGTTCGGCGGGATCCTGGCCGGGGCCTTCGGGCCGGTGGGGGTGATGCTGGGGTGTGCTGCCATGGTGTCGCTCTGGGCCTTGCTGGCGCGGGGCCAGCGGGCGCCGTTGCCGGTGGGCACGCCCCGCGCTTCAGAGGGTTCCGGCTGAGCGGGCGGGTTTAATGGTCGGGGGAAAAACGGTAGATTGTCAGGCCAGTCCGGGGCCGATCACACCCGCCGGGGTACCCGCGGACCAGGCAGTGGGCCGCTGAGAAGGGCTCAACAGGGACGTTAACCACCCGGCACCCCGCCGGTCATCATCTTCAGGAGTAAGCAGTCATGGCACGAGGCGTCAATAAAGTCATCCTTATCGGCAACCTGGGCGTGGACCCGGAGGTGCGCTACACCGCCAACGGCAGTGCGGTCACCAATGTCCGCCTGGCCACCACCGACACCTGGCGCGACAAGCAGTCGGGTGAGCAACAGGAGCGCACCGAGTGGCACCGCATCGTCTTCTTCGGCAAGCTCGCCGAAATCGCCGGTGAGTACCTGCGCAAGGGCTCGAAGGTCTACATCGAGGGCCGGCTGCAGACCCGCAAGTGGCAGGGCCAGGACGGCCAGGACCGCTACACCACAGAGATTGTCGCCAACGATATGCAGATGCTGGACAGCCGGGGCGGCGCGGGTGACATGGGTGGCTCCGGCGGCGGGCAGTCCCGCGGGCGGCCGGCGGATGACCGGGGCGGCCGGCAGGACAACATGGGTGACGATGCGGGCGCCTTTGAGGACGATATTCCTTTCTAGCCACCCGGTCGCGCGGTTCAGGCATTGAAAACGACACGGCCGAGGTCGCTCAGGTCGTAGCCCTGCATCTCGTCTGCATGGGCCTGCAGCCGCGGGTCGCCCGCGAAGCGCACCAATGCCTGAACCGGCGGTTCAAAGTAGCTGCGTCGGCGCATGGCCAGGTCGAAGCACTCCCAGTGCAGCGGGAGGAAATCCAGGCCGTGCCGTCGGGCCGCGGCCTCCACCGCCACGCCGGTGTCGGCCTCCCCCTGGCGCACCGACAGCGCCAGATCATCCTCGGACAGGGCCGGGTGCTGGGTGAGATTCAGCCGGGCGCGGTCGATACCGGCCTGGTCCAGCAGCCACCGGAATAGGGTATCGGCGCCGGCCTCCGATTGCCGGTGGGCGATGCGCAGCCCCGGCCGGATCAGATCGGCGAGCGCATGGATACCCTTGGGGTTACCCGGGGCCAGCAGTAACCCCTGACGGCGGCGTGCCCAGCGAATGATCACCAGATCGCGCATACCGCCCAGGCCCAGGCGGGCCGGTACATTGTAGTCGCCGCTCTCCGGATCGAGGATGTGCATGCCGGCCGCCATCGCTTCGCCTTCTAACAGGCGCCGTACCCCATCGGCGCTGCCCCGGCAGAGGGTGGCCAGGCCGGTGCGGGACTCGCGCAGGGCCCAATCCAGCAGCGGATCCTGGCTGCCGGCCAGCACCGGTGGCGCCGGCCGGGTGCTGCGTTGATCCCCTTCCAGGTGGTTCATGATCCACAGGTCGATGACCTCGCGCGGGAACAGCAGTTTCCCGGTCACCTTGGTGCTGGGGATGAGCCCCTGGCGGACCAGGTCGTAAACCTTGCGCGGTTTGAGGCGGAGGTACGCCGCCACCTCATCGGTGGTCAGATAGCGCGGGTGGGTAGGCAGGCCGTTGGAGGTCATGTCGGTCGTCACTATGCCGGCGTGGACAGGCCCGATGATAGCGTGCTGAGGCGGCGTTGTCGGTGTGGCAGGGGGGCGATCCCTATTATATATTAGAGAAACGTGATATAAATTCCGGGCGCCTGGCAGGACTCTGCCTGTGCGGATGTCACTCGCGCCCGCTTTGGGCCGTCGGCAAGCGAAAGCAATGGGAGGATCTGAATGGGTGCACGGCTGACGGACTGGTGTATGGACCACCGCCGGTGGATCTTCGCCGCCATGGTGCTGATGGTGGTGGTCCTGGGTGCAATGATTCCGCGCATCCAGATCGACACCGATCCCGAGAACATGCTGCCGGCGGACCAGCCGGACCGGGTGCTCCACAATCAGGTCCAGACCCAGTTCAACCTCCACGACATGATCGTCGTCGGCCAGGTGAACGACGTCCACGCCGACGGCGTCTTCAACCCCGAGTCGCTGGCCGCCCACTACCACCTGACCCGCGCCATCGAGCAGATCGACGGGGTGGTGAGCCGTGATCTGCTCTCCATGGCGGCGGTGGACAATGTGGAGCAGGCCGCTCCCGGCACCATCGACTACGATTGGCTGATCCCCGCGCCGCCGGCCACCCCGGCAGAGGCGGAGCGCATCCGCACCGCAGTGGCCCGGTTGCCCATGTATCAGGGCACGCTCGCCTCGGAAGACGGCACGGCGGCGGCGATCTTCGTGCCGGTGGAAAGCAAGGACCAGAGCCACCGGATCGCTCAGGAGATCCGCGCCGTGATCGACGGGCTGGGGGTGGATGACGCCTTCCATATCACCGGGCAGCCGGTGGCGCAGGATACCTTCGGTGTGGAGATGTTCCAGCAGATGGCCATTTCCGCGCCGCTGGCGGGGCTGATCATCTTCCTGGTGATGCTCTACTTCTTCCGCAGCGTGCCCATGGTGGTGGCCCCCATGCTGCTGGCCATGGCCACGGTGATCTCCACCATGGGGCTGCTGATCGGCACGGGCTTCACCGTGCACATCATGAGCTCCATGATCCCGATCTTCCTGATGCCGATTGCGGTGGTCGCCTCGGTCCACGTGCTCTCCAACTTCGCCGACCGCTACCGGCCCGGTGACGACCCGCGGGCGGTGATGCGCGGGGTCATGGACCGGCTGTTCAAGCCCGTGCTGTTCACCGCCCTGACCACCGGCGTCGGCTTCGCCTCGCTGCTGTTCACCCCCATCCCGCCGGTGCAGGTATTCGGCGGTTTCATCTCCTTCGGGGTGCTGGTGGCGCTGGTCTTGACCCTGACCTTCATCCCGGCCTACACCGCCGCGCTGCCGCGCCGTGCCCTGGACAGGATGTCCACGCGCACGGCCCAGGATGGCGAGGCGGGCAGCACCGCCAGGCTGTGCCACGTGCTGCAGGCCGGTGGTCGCCAGGCCGTCCGCCACCGTGGATTCGTCCTCGGGGGCTTGGCGGTGCTGGTGGTGGTGGCCGTCTACGGCATCTCTCAGATCCAGATCAATGACAACCCCACCCGCTGGTTCAAGTCCAGCCACGACATCCGGATCGCCGATAGCGTGCTCAACGAGCGTTTCTCCGGCACCTACGAGGCCTACCTGCGCCTTCGCCAGACCGGCCAGGACGCACTGGAGAGCGAGCTGCGCACCCGCGCTGAGGCGATTGTCGATGAGGCGGAGGCCGAGGGCTTCGGCATCAGCGACCGCTGGCAGGCGCTGTGGGCGGCCCACCGGGGCGAGGCCCCGCTGGGGGACCGGTTGGAGCGCCTGGCGGTGGAGATCGACGACCTGCTGTTCACGGTGGACCTGGACGAGGCGGTCCATTGGGAGCGGCTGCTCGACCTCGTGGAGGCGGCCCGAACGGACAGCCGCGCCTTCCAGAAGCCCGGGCATCTGGCCTGGATGGCGGCGTTGCAGGCCCACCTGGAGGCCGGCGGCCACATCGGCAAGGCCGGTTCGTTGGCGGACCTGGTGAAGACCATCAACCGTGAGCTGGTCAGCGGTGAGCCGGAGGACTACCGGCTGCCGGCGAGCGCCGGTGGCGTCTCGCAGGCGCTGCTGAGCTTCCAGAGCTCGCACCGCCCGCACGATCTTTGGCGTTTCGTGACCCCGGATTTCACCGAGGCCAATATCTGGCTGCAGCTCCCCAGCGGCGACAACCAGGACATGGGGCGGGTGCTGGAGGCCGTGGATGCCTTTATCGCGGACAATCCGCCGCCCGAGGGGGTGGAGTGGGACTGGGCCGGCGCCACCTATATCAACCTGGTCTGGCAGGGGGAGATGGTGGCCGGCATGCTCCTCGCCCTGCTCTCCGCCTTCGTCGTCGTGCTCCTGATGATGATCGGCCTGTTCCGCTCCATCACCGTGGGGGCGCTGGCGATGCTGCCGCTCACGGTCACCATCGCCGCCATCTACGGCGTCATGGGGTTGGTCGGCAAGGATTACGACATGCCCGTGGCGGTGCTGTCCTCGCTGTCCATCGGGTTGTCGGTGGACTTCGCCATCCACTTCATCCAGCGCTGCCGCATGGCCCTGGACGAGGTGGGCGATTGGCGCCTGGCGTTGGACCGGGTCTTCCAGGAGCCCGCCTGCGCCATCACCCGCAACGCCGTGGTCATCGCCGTCGGCTTCCTGCCGTTGCTGGCCGCGCCGCTGATGCCCTACGTCACGGTGGGTATCTTCCTGGCCAGCATCATGGCCGCCTCTGCGGTGGTCACCCTGTTCGCCCTACCGGCCCTGATCGCCTACGCCCACCCCGTGCTCTTTCCGCGCGCCACGGGGCGGGGGGCCTGACACTCGCTATGGGAGGTCCCGTTATGAGCCACATTGTTCCTGTTCACTGCCTGCGCCGGCCCCGGTTGGCCCCGGTGGTGGGACGGCTGCGCGCCGCCGCGCTGGCCCTGGCCCTCTTTGCGCTGCCGCTCGCCGGCCACGCCGACGAGCCGCCCACCGCCGCCGAGATCGTGGAGCGGGCCAACAACGCCTCTTACTACGCCGGCAATGACGGCCGTACCGAGGCCCGCATGCTCATTGTCGATGGCCGGGGCCGGGAGCAGACCCGCCAGTTCACCATCCTGCGCCGCGACGTGGAGGCGGGGGGTGAGCAGCACTACCTGGTGGTCTTCAGCCGGCCCTCAGAGTACCGCAACGTGGTCTTCCTGGTGGAAAAGCACCCGGGGGCCGATGACGATCGCTGGCTCTATCTGCCGGACATGGACCTGGTGCGGCGCATCGCACCCGGCGACAAGCGCACCAGCTTCGTCGGCTCGCACGTCTTCTACGAGGATGTCTCCGGGCGGCATCTCGAGGACGACGAGCACACCCTGCAGGAGGTCACCGACGAGTACTACGTGCTGCGTTCCACTCCCCGGGACCCCGGCTCGGTGGAGTTCGCCGCCTACACCACCTGGATCGACCGGGCCACCGACCTGCCGGTGCGGATCGAGTACGAGGATCAGGATGGCGAGGTGTACCGGCGTATCGCCAGCACCGACATCCGGGAGGTGGATGGTTATCCCACCGCCATGCGCATGCGGGTGGACGACCTGGAGAGCGGCGGGCACACCCTGGTGCAGTTCCGGGGCGTGGAATACGATCTGGGGATCCCGGCCGCGGTGTTCAGCGAGCGCAGCCTGCGTAATCCGCCGCGGGACTGGTTGCGCGGGAGGTGATCGCCATGCCGGGCCATCAGACGGTCAGGGCGGCGGCGCCCATCGCCGCGGTTGCGCTGTCGGTCCTGCTCGGCGTGGGGTCGCCGGTGGCGCTCGCCCAGGGCGACGACCTGTGGGAGGACGACGCCTGGGGGGAGGAGTCCTGGGACGATGACCCCTGGGAGGACGACCCTTGGGAGGAGGAGAGCGGGCTGCCCTTCGACCTCGAAGGCTTTTTCGAGGCCGCCGGGGGGCATCACATCCGCAACAACCGGGTCACCGACAAGGACTACAACCTGGCCGAGGCCCGCCTGCAGTTGGACATGCGCGGCGACTGGCGCCGTTACCGCTTCCGGGTGCGTGCCGACGGGGTGGCCGACGGCGTCGACGAAGAGTTGCGCGGTGAGCTGCGCGAGGCCCGGGTCAGCTTCCCCGTCGGCGACCGGCTGGATGTCCGGGCCGGGCGGCAGATCCTCTCCTGGGGCACGGGGGACCTGCTCTTCGTCAACGATCTGTTCCCCAAGGACTTCGAATCCTTCCTGACCGGCCGCGACGAGGACTACCTGCAGGCCCCCTCCGATGCCCTGCGCGGGACCTGGTACGGCGACGCCGTCACCCTGGACGTGGTCTGGACCCCGGTGTTCGAGCCGGACCGCTTCGTCGACGGCGATCGCCTGTCCTACTTCGATCCCGCCACCGGGGCGCGCACCGCCGAGTCGCTGCCCGCCACTGCCCCGGACGACTTCCCGGACGATGGCGAGCTGGCCGCCCGCCTCTCCCGGCGGGTCGGTGGGGTGGAGCTGGCCGGTTATCTCTACCGCGGCTTTTTCCCTCAGCCCAGCGAGCAGATCGGCACCGCGGACCAGCCGCGTCTCACCCACGCCCGGCTGAACGCCTACGGCGCCAGTGTGCGGGCCCCGGTGGCCGGCGGTATCGGTAATGCCGAGATCGGTTACTACGACTCGGTGGATAACCGCGACGGCAAGGCAGCACCGTGGGTGCCCAACTCCCAGGTGCGGTTTCTCCTGGGGTACACCCGGGAGCTGATCGCCAACCTCGATCTGGGCCTGCAGTACTACGCCGAACGGCTGCAGGACCACGATGAACTGAAGGCGCGCTGGATGGCCGACGAGGACTACCTGCCGGAGGCCTACCGGGATGTCGTCACCGTCCGGCTGACCTATTCCATGTGGCGCGACGATCTGATCTGGTCGCTGTTCAGCTACCTCTCGCCCGCCGACGAGGATTACTACCTGCGTCCGAGCGTCCGCTACCGCGCCTCGGATGCCGTTACCTACACCTTCGGCGGCAACCTCTTTGGCGGCAAGGACCGCCATACGTTCTACGGGCAGTTCAAGCGGGATTCCAATCTCTATGCCCGCGTGCGCTTCCGGTTCTGAACCGATGCGCCGTTCCTGAGACTGATGATTAGGGAGATATGACCGATGACCGTAAACGCTGGACTTCGCATGCTCGCCGGCTTCTTCGTGCTGCTCACCGTGGTGCTGGCCTACGCTCACCACGAGGCCTGGCTGCTGTTCACCGCCTTCGTCGGGCTGAACCTGCTGCAATCCGCATTCTCTGGCTGGTGCCCGGCGATGGCGGTGCTGCGCAAGCTGGGGTTCAAGCAGGAGCGTCCGGTGTGACGGCCCCCGCCCGCCCTTGATCCACCTCTCCTCTCGGCTTCGGCCATCGCCCGCGCTGCCGGCGGTGGCCGCCCCTTATCCTGCATATTCGCGTTGTAAGGCTGTTTCCATTTCATGATGCAGCGGTTGTCGGCAGACTGTGTGCCCCAGTGCAGCCGTTTTCCGACTATCTTTCCTGGTCATGCAGCCGAACGCTTTCGCCACCGCCTGGGAACTCATCGTCGGGCTTGACCCGGCCCTGATGGGCATCGTCAGCCTCTCCCTGCAGGTCTCGCTGACCGCGGTGGTGATCGCCAGCTTGATCGCACTGCCCCTGGGGGCGGTGGTGGCGCTTTGGCGGTTCCCGGGCCGGGGCCTGATCGTGGTGGTCCTCAACGCCTTCATGGGGCTGCCACCGGTGGTGGCGGGGCTGACGGTCTACCTGATGCTCTCCCGCGCCGGGCCGTTGGGGCCGTTCGGGCTGCTGTTCACCCCCACCGCCATGGTGATCGCCCAGGTGGTGCTGGTGCTGCCCATCATCGCCGCGCTCTCCCGCCAGGTGATTGAGGACCTGTGGCAGGAGTACGGCGAGCAGCTCGGGTCGCTGGGGGTCACCAAGGGGCGGGCCATCCCCACCCTGTTGTGGGATGCCCGCTTCAGCCTGATCACGGTGGTGTTGGCCGGCTTTGGTCGGGCCAGCGCGGAGGTCGGGGCGGTGCTCATCGTCGGCGGCAATATCGACGGCGTGACCCGGGTGATGACGACGGCCATCGCCCTGGAGACCAGCCGGGGTAACCTCGCCCTGGCGCTGGGTTTGGGCATCATCCTGTTGACCCTGGTGGCGGTCGTGAACGGCGTCGCCTTCCTGGTGAGTGAGGCGGCCAAGCGGCGGGAGGCGTGAACATGTTGCAGCCAGTGTCAGACGCGGGGCCGGGCCCGGAGTCCGCCGGGCGGGTCGAGTCGGCCCTGCTGCCCCTGGAGTTGAAGGGCATCGGCTTTCGCCACCGGGGGCAGCCCCTGCTCCAGGGGGTCGATCTGCGGATCGGCGGGCGCGGCAAGACCATCGTCATGGGGCCGAATGGGGCCGGCAAGAGCCTGCTGATGCGCATCTGCCACGGGCTGTTGACGCCCACCGAGGGGGAGCTGGTCTGGCGCGGCCCCCGGGGAGGCCGGGCCGAGGAGCGGCGCCGCCGGCAGGCCATGGTGTTCCAGCGTCCGGTGATGCTGCGCCGCTCGGCACTGGCCAACGTGACCTTTGCCCTCGCGGCGCAGGGCTACCGCCGGCGTCAACGGCGAGAGCGGGCCATGGCCGCACTGACCCGGTTCGGGCTGGCGCCGCTGGCGCGGCGGCCGGCGCGGGTGCTCTCCGGTGGCGAACAGCAGCGCCTGGCGCTGGCGCGGGCCTGGGCGTTGGAGCCGGAGGTGCTGTTCCTGGACGAGCCCACCGCCGCGCTCGATCCGGCCGCCACCAAGGCGGTGGAGGAGGCGGTGGCGGGGTTCGACCGCCGGGGCACGCGGATCGTGATGACCACCCACGACTTGGGCCAGGCCCGGCGTCTGGCCGATGAGGTGGTCTTCATCTGTGGCGGTCGGCTGTTGGAACGTACGCCGGTCGCGGACTTTTTCGAACGGCCCCGGAGCCCGGAGGCGCGCGCCTTCACCCGGGGCGAGCTGGTCTGGTAGCGCCCGGTCGTCGGACCGGGCGCCGGCTTGGAGGGGCGCAGCGTGGCGACAGGGCAGGGGATGATCAGAAGCGTTTGTTGGATCCTCATCGGCCTGGCCGCGCTGACTCTGGCGGGCACGGCCCAGGCGCGGGATTACATCACCCTGGCCTCCACCACCTCCACCGAGCAGTCCGGCCTGTTCCAGCACATCATCCCGAAATTCTCAGAGGCGACGGGCATCGACGTGCGGGTGATCGCCGTGGGCACCGGCCAGGCCTTCGCCCTTGCCCGGCGGGGTGATGTGGACAGCCTGCTGGTCCACGACCCTGTCGGTGAGCGGGCCTTTGTCGAGGCCGGTTATGCGGTCGAGCGGCGCGATGTGATGTACAACGATTTTGTCCTCATCGGCCCGGCAGACGACCCTGCGGATGTGGGCCATGCCGACGACATCGCCGATGCCCTGCAGCGCATCGCCGGGGCCCGCGCGCCTTTCACCTCCCGCGGCGACGACAGCGGTACCCACCGGGCGGAGCAGCGGCTGTGGCAAGCGGCCGGTATCGCGCCCTCCGGGCGCTGGTACCGGGCGTTGGGCGGCGGTATGGGGCCCACCCTCAATACCGCCGCCGCCATGGATGCCTATGTGCTGTCGGACCGCGCCACCTGGGTCGCCTTCGATAACCGCCAGCGTCTCGAGATCCTGTTCCAGGGGGATGAGGCGTTGCACAACCCGTACGGGACCCTGCTGCTGAGCGCCGAACGCCATCCCCACCTGAACCACGAACGGGCCCGGCAGTGGCACGAGTGGCTGCTCTCCGAGACCGGGCAGAGCGCCATCGCCCGCTACACCCTGCGTGGCGAGCGATTGTTCTTCCCCAACGCGGACTGAGCCCCTCCCAAGGGCGGCGTCCTGTCGGACCGGTGTCGGGTGGCTATGCTATCCGTTACATTCCGGCAATAGGTCTACCCGAGGAGGCACCATGCAGCAGCCTGGTTCATTCCTTACGACCCCAGCCCGCTGCGTAGTCGGGGCAGCGGTCCCAGCGGTCTTGCTGGTGACCAGCCTGTCGGCGCTGGCGGAGGTCAGTCGCAGTGACCAGGTGGTGGCCGCCGGGGTCGAGAGCGAGCAGGCCCGCTTTGATGTCGTCCAGGTGCTGGAGGGGTTGGAGCACCCCTGGGCGGTGGCCTGGCTGCCCGATGGCCGCAAGCTCGTCACCGAACGCCCCGGCCGCCTCTGGCTGGTGGATGGCGATGACATCACCCGCGTGGGTAATACCCCCCGGGTGAACCCCGAGGAGCGCGACGGTCTGGCCCTGGAGGCGAGCTGGCAGGGCGGCCTGCTCGATCTGGCGGTCCACCCCGATTACGAGGACAACGGCTGGATCTACATGACCTATTCCAGCCCGGGGGATCCGGACGCGGTCATCGGCGACGCCGAGTTTGGCAGCGGCACCGCCCTGGCCCGGGCGCGGTTGAGCGACGACGGCAGCCAGCTCACCGACCTGGAGACGCTGTACGTGCAGATGCCCCGCACCGCCCCGGGCCGGCACTACGGCTCGCGGATCGTCTTTCCGGGCGACGGCACCGTGATCTTCTCCATCGGCGACAGCGGCCTGCGCGCCCCCTCGCAGGATCTGACCGATCCGGCCGGGTCCATGATCCGCCTCAACGAGGATGGTGGCGCCGCCGAGGACAACCCGCTGGTGGGCATGGCGCCGGGCAACCTGCGGCCGGAGATCTACTCCTTCGGTCACCGCAACAACCAGGGCCTGGCCATCCACCCGGAGACCGGTGAGATCTGGACCAGCGAGCACGGGCCCCGGGGCGGCGACATGATCCACCGGATCGAGCCCGGCAACAACTACGGCTGGCCCCAAGTGGCCTACGGCACCGAGTACTCCACCGACGAGCAGGTCGGCATTGGCCGGTCCGCCCCCGGCGTGACCCCGGCGGTCCACTACTGGGACTACTCTATGGCCCCCTCAGGGCTCGCCTTCTACAGCGGTGATGAGGTGCCGGGCTGGCAGGGCGATCTGTTTGCCGGGTCGCTGGCCGAGGAGCGCTTGCACCGGCTGGTGCTGGAGGGCGACCGCGTGGTCCACGAGGAGCTCCTGCTCGACGGCACCCTCGGGCGCATCCGGGATGTGCGGCAGGGGCCGGACGGCCGGCTCTACCTGCTCACGGATGAGGAGTCGGGGGGGCTCTATCGGTTGGAGCCCGCCCACTGATGGCGTTGTTACCGGTCCCGGCGGCGCGCGGGCGCGTTCAGCCCTCAGCCGCCGCGGGCGCCGCCGAGACCGTGCCGCCGCATCTTCCGGTAGAGGGTGTTACGGCTCACGCCCAGGCTCTCCGCAGTGCGGCTGACGTTGCCGCCGTGCTGCTCCAGGGCGGCTTGGAGTGCCCGGCGCTCGGCGTTGGCCAACGGGTCGCCGCCGCCGGTGCAGGTGCCCTCTATCACCTGGTCGTCGCCGGCTGTCTCAGCGGCATCCAGCACATCGTCGGGCAGGTCTTCCACCGTGAGCGTCTCGCCATCGCTGAGCGCAACGGCGGTGCGCAGCACGTTGCGTAGCTGGCGGATATTGCCGGGCCAGGGATGGTTGCGCAGCACCGCCAACGCCGCCTGATCGATATCCACCCGGCCATCGCTCTCCAGTCGCAGGATGCAGCGAATGACATCCTGGCAGTCAGCCCGGTCGCGCAACGGGGGTAGGGTCAGGGTGAGGCCGTTGAGTCGGTAGTAAAGGTCTTCCCGAAAGCGCCCCTCGGCCACCAGCTCCGGAAGGTTGTGATGAGTCGCCGAGACCAGGTAGACATCCACCGCCTGTGGTTTGTCACCGCCGATGGGCACGATCTCGCGCTCTTCCAGGACCCGCAGCAGGCGGGCCTGCAGTTCCAGCGGCATATCCCCGATCTCGTCCAGGAACAGCGTGCCGCCGTGGGCCTGGAGGATTTTGCCCTTGCGCCCGTTGCGGTCGGCGCCGGTAAAGGCGCCACCCTTGTAGCCGAACAGCTCGCTCTCGATCAGGGGCTCCGGTATCGAGGCGCAGTTCACGGCAACGAAGGGGCCGTCCCTGCGGCTGCTGGCCGTATGCACGGCGCGGGCGAACAGTTCCTTGCCGGTGCCGGTCTCGCCGTTCAACAGGATGGGGATGTCCTTATCGATGATCCGGTAGGCCCGGTTAACGTTGCGCGCCATGCGCGGGTCATTGCCCTTGAGTGCCTCCAGGGTGCAGAGCGTGGCGCGGTGATCGCGGGGTTGACTGGCACTGCGGCTTTGGACCGGTACGGGGCGGGCGGGCTGTTCCGCCGCCCGGCGGCCCGCTGCTGTGTGCCCCAGCTGGATACGGGCGTGCAACTGGGTGCCCTGGGCCGTGGTGAGCACCCAGTAGGGGAGGTACGGGCGTTCGGCCCGTTCCACCAGGATCTCCGGACGGATGTCCAAGACCTGGTCAATGGGCCAGCCGATGAGGCGATGCCGGTCGGGGAGTCCCAGGAAGACGCAGGCGTTGTGGTCGGCACCAACGATGGTGCCGTCCCGGGAGACCGCCAGCACACCGTCATTGATCAGACCGACATATTCGCAGCGGCTGTGGAAGCGGATGATGATGGCATCCGAGAATTCCTCCAGGAACCGCCACTTGGAGATGAACTGGGCGGACAGGGTGACCAGTGCCAGGGTGTGGCTCTGGGTCTCCGGCGTCTGATTGCCGTTCACGGTGGAGGCGTCCAGGACGGCCATCACCTGGCCGTTGGCGTCCAGAATGGGGGCCCCGCAACAGCTCAGCGCGTGGTGACACGCCTTATAGTGCTGGTCCCGCAGTACTGCCACCGGGCGGCTCTCAGTGAGGGCGGTGCCGATGCCGTTGGTACCTTCGTGGCGTTCACTCCAGTCGGCACCCAGCCACAGGCCCGCCGAACGGAATTCACGCCGCAGGTTCGGGTCTCCCACGTAGTCGAGGATCACGCCGCGGTTGTCCGTGAGCAGCAGGGACCAGCCGGACCCGGAGACCTGCTGGTAAAGGCTGTGCATCTCGGCGTTGGCCACTTTCAGCAGCTCGCCGTGACGCTCCCGCTCTTCCTTTACCTGCGGGCCTTCCAGCACGTTGGCGTCCTTTGGCTTTTTGCGGGGGTCGAGGCCGTAGGCCTGACAACGCTGCCAACTCTTGGAAATGAGGCGCTGCGCCTTGTCGCCCGGGAGGGGGCTGGGGTATCCGCCCTCAGAGGCGCGTCCCAAGGAGATCGGGGCGATAATCGATGACATTCTCTCCTCCTGCCGGTCGCCCCTGTGACTGTTGTTCTGGTGGGGCACCGGTACCGCTTCGAAAGGCGTTGTAAAGCGTTTTGGTCGGCTTCGTGCACCTTTTTATTATCCCTGTTCGGTTACTATAACCGGACTTTTACGCCGACTGTATAGTTGGTCGGAAAAAGAATATATTTTATATCCATGTTCGGTTCATCAGTCGGCCTCCCGGGCCCGTCCGCGCCACGCCTCTGCCGCCACTGGATCCGGGGCCGCCATACCCTGGCCGCGCTCGTAGAGGGTGGCCAGTTGTTCCATGGCGGCCGGGTCCCCCGCCAGGGCCATCTGGAGGAAACGGCGGAAGGCGCCTTCGTAATCCCCCATCTTGTAGACCGCATAGGCCTCAATGCGACCGATCATGCCGTCACGGTAGCGCTCCGCACCGTCTGCCCCGTCATCGCCCAGGGCCGGGCCGGCGGCGAGCAGCAGGGTCATGGCAAGGGCCAAGTGGTTGGTTGTGCGCATAATGACCTGTTAGTGTCGTGGTTTCGGTTGGGCAGGTTCCGTCGGCAGCCCCGCCCGCTGCCAGCCATCCGCCCCCGGCGGGTACCAGTAGAGCGAGGTGTAACCCAGGGCGGCCGCGCGGCGCACCGCGTTCCAGGCCATCCAGCAATCCGTGATGCAGTAGAAGAGGAGCGGCTGGTTGCTATCACCGGCGGTCAACTCCGCCAGGGCATCGGCGAACCAGGCCTCCATTTCTGGGCTCAGCCGCCCCGCGCCCACGTTGGGTAGCCAGATGCTTCCGGGAATGTGCCGGCGTTCCTCCAGCACCACCCACTCCGGCTTCCCGTCCGGTCCTTTCCGTTCGAGGACCGGCATCACATCGATGGCCACGACCTCCCCGGCGGCCCAGAGGGCTTGTGCACGGCCGGTATCCACCGTCTCCCCTTCCGGCACAGAGTCCGGTGTCGCGGCGCGGTAGCGGGCATAACGGTAACCCTCGGCGTTGATGTGCGGGTGGTGCCAGATGGGGTCATCGGCATCGTCCACCGTCGCGGCCACACCCGGGATTAGCAACCCGCTGAGCAGTAGCCCGCAAACGACCAGGGCCGGCACGGTGCCTGAGCGGCGCCACCCCTTGCCCTCGCGATGGTGGCGGCTATTGCAGACCATCAATGACTTGGTTCAATGCTTGGGTTTCGTAACCCGGGTACAGGTGCGCCACCGAACGGCGCAGTTCTTCGTCCACCACTGCCAGATGGCGGAAGCGTTCCGGCACCTCCAACTCCAGTGCCTCGGCCATGTCCAGGCCCTGTTCCGCCGCTTCGCGCAGGGCGGAGGCGAGCCACTCCACGTAGTCACGGGTCTGCAGCACGGCCTCGACGTCGCGGGTGACGGGGCCGTGACCTGGCACCAGTGTTCGGGGCAGTTCCCGTTCCAACTCATGGAGCAGCGCGACCCAGCGGGAGAGGTCCGCATGGGGGGTGGTGGGCGCCCGGTCGTAGAAGACCAGGTCGCCGGCGAACAGGGTGTCGCTGCGCTGGTCGTGGAGCATGAGGTCAGAGGCCTCGGGGCCGCTGTGCCCGGCGCCGGCGATGACCTCAAGCGTGCGTTCGCCTACGGTGACAGGCCCTGGCTCGGCG
Organism: Alkalilimnicola ehrlichii MLHE-1; assembly: GCF_000014785.1. Taxonomy (NCBI): domain Bacteria; kingdom Pseudomonadati; phylum Pseudomonadota; class Gammaproteobacteria; order Chromatiales; family Ectothiorhodospiraceae; genus Alkalilimnicola; species Alkalilimnicola ehrlichii. Next base: position 3,102,209 of record NC_008340.1, on the reverse strand, counting down.
GTGCAATCCGGCGCCACCACATAGGTGCCGCCCATCCAGCCGCTGAGCAGGTTATACATGTTGTCCAGCAGCGCCTCGCCGTCCCGCTCGATCATCTCGCGGGTGTAGGGCAGGGCGCAGATGGGGACATCCTCGAAGGCCTGGTTGCCCAGAAAGTGATCGGGGTGGTGGTGGGTCAGGTAGACACTGTGGATGGGTTGATCGGTGACTTGTGCGATCGCGCGGCGCATCTCCTCCCCGTAGGCCCGGGACGGCCCGGTGTCCAATACCACCACCCCGGCGCTGGTGATCACAAAGCCGGTGTTGACGATATTGCCGCCATTGCGCCGGGTGAAGTGTTCCTGGCGACCCTCGAAGATGTACACCCCATCGGCGACCTGCTGCGGCTGCAGGCCGTAAAAGATTCCCCCCGCGTTGGCAGCTCCAATGGTCAGGAGGCCTAGCGCCATCGCCGCCAGCCGAAGGAAAGGCGCTTGCAGTGGGTATTCCATCATGGCTGCAGGGTCCCCTCGAAGCGGTTGCCGTTGTTATCACGACCGACCAGTCGTGTTGTACCCCGGTGCTCCAGGTCGAGGGTCAGATGGGGGTTCTCCGACATGGAGGCGTGGATCTCCATGCGGGCCAGCGTCTGGTCATTGCCGTCCCGGACCTCCAGCTCTTCCAGGTAAAACTCGGGGATTCCAGGGGCAAGCCCGGTATCCATGGGGTGCAGGAGGCTGAAGCGCACCCGTTGGCTGCCCTCCCGCTGCCAGGTGCGGCCGCGGATTTCGCCCAACCGGCTCTCCCAGGCTGGATCGGCGCTGGCGATGCTCGGTGCGCTGCAGCCGCCGCCGGCAGCGTCGATCCAGGTGCCCCCCAGGTGCCAGACGCCGTCCTCGGTCTGTGCCGCGGCCCGCAGGGCCGTCGCCTGCTCGACTTTGAACCGGAAGCCCACATTGGGCGCGCCGCGCGGTATCTCCATGTCGAGGATCTTCGGGATGGGGTTGAGGTCGGTGAAGACCATCAGCCGCCGTACGTTGCCCAGCCCCTCGACGCGGACGAAACCGGGGACCTGGAAGGTGTCCTCGGCACTATCCGGTGCAATCACCTGGACCTTGTCGTGGGCGAAGACATAAGTTTCGCCTTGGAAATAGCGGGCCTTGGACAAGTGCCAGCCCGGCGAACCCAGTGGATCCTCCTCGACGCCAGCGGCGGCCGGAGCCGCCAGCGCCGCTGCCAGAAGCAAGCAAAGGGGTAGCAAGTGCGGGGATACCCTCATGGCGCATCCTCCCAGGGTTTCGACGCGGGTGCTCAGTACAGTCCGGCCGGCATTGTTGCCCGGCAGAGCTGCGCGCGTTCCAGGCCGGTGCGGGTCACGCCCGCGGGGCCATTGCCGTTGCGGGCTAGGCGGTACTCCTCCCCCGGGCCCACCCAGGCGATGCCGTATTCGTTAAAGATACGCTCCACGGTCCCGTCGGCCACCAGTTGTGCCATGGCCTCCTCGACTGCCCGGGAGAGCTCCGGGTTGCCGGCCTTGACGGCCATGCCCACGTCCCAGTCGCTACGCACCCGGTCCGTGCGGAACAGGTCGCGCAGCTCGCTCAGGGCGAGGCTGGTGCGCGGTTCGGGGAAGGCGGCCAGGGCGCTCTGAAGCTCGCCGCGCGGTGCGAAAACCGCGGAGGTCTCACCGGCAAGCAGGGCCTCCACTGCTTCGGGCACGTTCTTGTGGTTGACCACGCCGGAGCGCAGGCGGCCGTCAAAGCCGTTGGTGAGCATGGTGTAGGAGTAGGTGTACATCTCCACACCCACGCGCAGGCCATCGAACGGGTCCGGGGTGTTCACCGAGTACCCCAGATCGCCGATTTCCTCGCGGTCGTAGAGCACCGCCATGGCCTCGTGGAAGTAGGCGCCCATGATGTCGTAATCGGCGTTGCGCTCCTGGAAGACGGGGTCCACCGGTACGTGCATCATCAGGTCGGGGGCGCGCTCGAGCAGGGCCTCGTCCCACTCGTCCTCGGCCTGTTCGTCCTGCAGCAGGGCCAGGTCCTGGTCCATGCTGTCCTGGGCGCCGAAGCCGGCCAGCTCCACCTTCAGGTCCAGCTTCTCGCCCAGGGCGCGGGCCAGGGCCACGTCAACCCCGATCAGCTCGCCGCCGGTGCCGACGCAGGAGTAGGGCCCGAAGTCGTTGTACAGGGCAACGGTCAGTGTGCCGCGGTCGCGGATCTCGTGCAGCCGCTCGGCGTTCGCGCTACCGGCGAACAGCGTGGCACCGCAGAGGGCGGCGGTGGCGGCCAGGCGGCCGGCCTTGATCAGATCAGTAGTATTCATCCATCGCCTCCTCGTGCATGGTGTTCAGCCAGGTGTAAATGGCCCAGATGGCCTCCTGGCTCAGTACGCCGTCGAACGACGGCATGCCGGCGCCGCGACCCTTGCGAACCGTCTGAACGTAGTATTCGTCGTCGAAGCCGGGTTCCAGCAGGCGCAGGTCCGGGGCGATTCCACCGGAGGCGCCGCCGAGACCGTGGCAGACGGCACAGTTGGCCTGGTAGCCGCGCTCGCCGATGCGTATGGCCTCGTTGAGCGTAGATTCATCGGCGTCGCGAAAGGGGTTTTCCAGTTTCCAGTCGTCCAGTTCCGGTAGGTCGCCGGTATCCACCGGTTGCGGGTTCACATCGCCATGGGCGAAGAGGGCCATCCCTGTCGCAAGCATCGCGCCGGCCACGGCGGTCTGCAGAAGTCGCTTAGTCGTTCTAGTAGCCATGGTGTTGCACCGTTAATACGTTGAAGGTCACTGCATGCTGGCGCCGGGCCAGAACGGCCCGGTGCTGCGGCGGCACCGGGCCCTTCGTGCGGGCTCGGCCTTACAGGCCGGCCTCCGCGGCCAGGTCGGAGATCTTGAAGGTCCAGAGCATGCCGCCCTGGCTAATATGGCGGACCAGCGGGGCCACCTCCCCGCCCCAGAGCGGCACCGCGCCGCCCCAGCCGGAGACCACGGAGATATACTGTTCGCCGTCCATCTCCCAGGTGGCCGGTTGGCCGACGATCCCGGAACCGGTCTGGAAGCTCCAGAGCTCCTCCCCGGTCTCATCGCACATGGCCTTCAGGTGGCCCTCGGGGGTGCCGTAGAAGACCAGGCCGCCGGCGGTGGTGAGCACGCTGGACCAGAGCGGCGAGCGGTTGGGCACTTCCCAGACAATCTCGCCAGTGGCCGGGTCGAGGGCGCGCAGTACGCCGACCTTGTCGTCGTAGATGGGCTTGATGGTGAAGCCGGCACCCAGGTAAGCGGCACCGCGACGGTAGTCCACCGGCTCATTCCAGATCTCCATCTCCCACTCGTTGGAGGGGATATAGAACAGGCCCGTGCGCTGGCTGTAGGACATGTGGCTCCAGTTCTTGCCGCCAAGGAAGGCCGGCTGGGCGGTCACGGCCTCGCCCCGGTCGCCCTCCATGTCGGCCGGGTTGCCCGGGCGGCCGCCCTCGATTTCGACCGGGCGCCCGGTCTCCATGTCGATATGGCTGGCCCAGGTGATGTTCTCCACGAAGGGTTCGGCCAGCAGCAGCTCGCCGTTCTCCCGGTTCATCACGTAGAAGAAGCCGTTGCGGTCGGCCTTGGCACCGGCCTTGACGGTCTCACCGTTGTGCTCGTAGTCGAACAGCACCAGCTCATTGACGCCGTCGTAATCCCAGTGGTCATTGGGGGTGGTCTGGTAGTACCAGACGATCTCCCCGGTGTCGGCATCCAGGGCCACGGTGGCGGAGGTGTAGAGGTTGTCACCGGGGCGGGCGTGGGCGTTCCACGGGGCCGGGTTGCCGGTGCCGATGTAGATCAGGTTGAGCTCCGGGTCATAGGTGCCGCCCAGCCAGGGGGCGCCACCGCCGGTCTTCCAGGCCTCACCCTCCCAGGTTGCGTTCAGCTCGCCGGTCATGGTCTCACTGCCATCCGGCAGCGTGCCCATGTGACCTTCCACCACCGGGCGGGTCCAGACGATGTCGCCGGTCTTCGGGTCGCGGGCCTGCACTTCGCCGACGGCGCCAAACTCGCCTCCGGAGTTGCCGGTGATCAACAGATCGTTGGCGATCATCGGTGCGGCGGTGTAGGAATAGCCAGCCCGGTAGTCGGCGATGCGGTCGCGCCAACGGACCCGGCCGGTGTGCCGGTCCAAGGCCACCAGTTGCGCATCCAGGGTGCCGAAGATGACCAGGTCGTCGTAGAGGGCCATGCCGCGGTTGACCACGTCACAGCAGGGCATGATGCCGTCGGGCAGGCGGTGGGCGTACTGCCAGAGCCGCTCGCCGGTGCGGGCATCCACCGCCCACATGCGGGAGTAAGAGCCGGTCACGTAGATCACGCCGTCATACACCAGGGTCTGGCTTTCCTGGCCCCGCTGCTGTTCACCGCCGAAGGAGTAGGCCCAGGCCGGGGTGAGGGCGTGCACATTGTCCCGGTTGATCTTGTCCAGGGTGCTGTAACGCTGTCCTTCGGGGGATTGGCCGTAGGTCAGGATGCGGTCGTTGTGGTGGAAGTCGGCGTCGATCATCGCCTGGGTGATACTTTCGGGGAAGTCCCCGTTTCCGTGGCTGCCCGCGGTGGCGCATCCGGCCCCCAGGGCGACGGCGGCCACGGTGGCCGGGATCAGCGCTATGCGCAGGTTGTGCTTTACGGTAGTCATTGTTCGCCTTTCTCCTCTCATCTCTTTTTTCGTTGCCAGGCAATTGGATGGCTTGGTGGCCAGCCCGCAACGTCCTTCAAGCAACAGCTATGCCAGCTCTGCGTTTGGGTGCTCGGAGATGGCGCTCAAGGTGCGTCAGAATGACGCGGGGCGGGGCCGTGGCGAGGGGGCTGTCCTTGGCGATGGGGGGCCGGCGTCGGGTCGCGAACCGGCTGAAATCGGGGCTGTCACGCTGCAGTGTCCCAGGAATGGCACAGTCGGCCGGGCCGGGGCTGTTACAGGCGGGAGACAGGCACCTTTATCGGGTTGCTGTGGCCGGCACCCCGGAAGCAAAGGACCCCCTGTCCGGTGGGGCCGGAACAGGGGGCCGGAGGACTGGTGGGGCGCTATCGGGGGCGGATGGTAACGCCGGCGAAGACAGTGCGCTCGGGGGCGGGCTCATAAAAGCGCCCGCCGAAGGTATTGATGCGAATGTTGCTGAAGTACTCTTTGTCGAAAAGGTTGTTCACCGCCACATAGGGCGAGACCTCCAGGCCCTGCAGCCTTAGCCGGGTGCCGGCGCGGAGGTTGGCGACCCCGTAGCCCGATACCCGCTCCTCGTTGGCGTTGTCCGCGTACTGCCGGTCAACGGCAACGACATCCAGGGCGGCAAAGCGGCCCTCGCGATCCTGCCACGCCGCCTCGGCGAATAACTGTTGGCGCGGGACGCCGGGGAAGGCGTTGCCGCTGAAGTCATTACCGAACCGGTCTTCAAAGTCGCGGAACTCAAAGTCGGTGTAGGTGTAGGCGGCGGTCAGGACCCATTGGTCTGCGGGGCGGTGTTCCAGGCCCAGTTCCAGGCCGTTACGGCGGGAACGGCCTGAGTTCTCGTAGAAGTCGCGACCGGCGTCCCGCTGGAAATTAACGATCTCATCGCGGACGCGAATGGTGTAAAGCGACAGCTCGTAACGGCTGTGATCGCCGATGAACCCCTTGGCGCCCAGCTCGTAGTTGACGGCCTTTTCGGGTTTCAGGTCGGGATTGAACCCGGTGCCACCGTCGGGATTCGCGAACTCGGTGAAGGTGGGACTCTCGAAGGATGTGCCGACGTTGGCGTAGATCTGGTGGGCGCGGGCCCAGCGGTAGCTCAGACCGGTGCTGTAGCTCCACTCGTTGAAGGTCTCACGCCCGGAGCGGTCTTCACCCATCGGCTGGAATCGGTCATCGACGGCGATGCGCAGTTGGTCGAAGCGCGCTCCGAAGACGAGGTCCAACCGGTCGGTCAGGGCGAGATCGCCCTGGCTGAAGAGCGCCAGGGTCCGCGCCTTTTCCCGCTGGTCGAAGGTCTGGTCACCGCGCGCCCCGCCGGCCAGATTGTCAAAGCGCTGGCGGTCGTCGCGCTGTTCCTCGGCGTCGAAGCCTACGCCGAGCCGGGCGGGGCGCCCCATCACTTCGTTGAGATGGGTGTATTGGCCGCCCAGGCCGTAAAAGTCGCGCTCGTACTGAACCTGACCACCGCTCTCGAAGGGCAGTCGATTGCCGAAATCGCGGCGGGTGTAGAAAGCGCGCAGGGTGATTTCGTCCTGGGCGGCCATGGGACGCGAGTAGACCAGGCCCACCGTCTGCTGCTCGGCGGACTGGCCGCCATCCAGTGCCTTTGACTCGGGGCGTGCCTGCCGGCGGTCCTCATCCACTTGGTCCAGGGTCAGGGAGCCCGGATCCTGGGTGTCCGGGGCATCCAACAGGCGGACGATGGTCTCCAGGCGTCCGCCATCAGCCCATTCATAGGCCAGCTTGCTGTTGAACAGGCGCTTCTCCACCCGACTGTGATCCCGGTAGCCGTTGTAGCGCATATCCCAGGTACTGACGCTGTACTCCCAAGGCCCCTGGCCGCCGCCCGCCTTGAGGCCGATGCGCCGGAAGTCGTCGCTGCCGTAATCCAGCTTGACCGCGGCGCCGTCGATATCCCGGCCGCTTTGGGTACGGAGATCGAGCACGCCGCCCGCGGCGTTGCCGTAAAGGGTTGAGCTGGGGCCGCGGATGACCTCGGCCTGGTGCAGCGATTCCAGGTCGATGGCGTCCACTTGGGACTGCCCGTCGGGGAGGGTTTCGGGGATCCCGTCCACGATTACCCGCAGCCCCCGGATACCGAAGGGCGCGCGCGCGCCAAAGCCGCGGATGGAGACCCGCAAATCCTGGGAGAAGTTGTAGCGGTTTTGCATCTGTAGGCCGGGGATCCGGTTCAGGTGTTCATCCATCTGCAGATTCTGGTGCCCGGGCTGGATGTCCTCCGGCGTGAGCACGCCGACGGCGGATGGGTTTGCCAGCCAATCCCGCTCCAGGCGCGGTGCGGTGACCTGGATAGGCTCCAAGGCCTCGGCCGATGGGGTGGTGTCGGCCACGGCGGTGCCCGCGGTGCCGAGGATCAGGGATGAGAGAACACCCAGGGTGGGGTATGGGGTCAGTGGTCGCATAGATCATTCTCCGGCGCCTCTAGTGGGGGCACCTTAGTTCTGTCAGTTGGGGTAGACCGCCTGCGCTCAGCGGCCCTCCTGCGCTTGCAATGCCGTCCATTCGGCATCGGTGAACAGCCTTGAACGGGTGTGGAAACGTCTGCCCGTGGGGCCCTCCAGCGAGAACATGCCGCCACGGCCGGGCACAACGTCGATAATCAGGTGGGTGTGTTGCCAGTATTCGAATTGGGACTCGCTCATGTAGAAAGGACAGCCACCGATCTCGCCGAGCAAGATGTCGCTCTGACCGATGCGGAATTCGCCCCTCGGATAACACATGGGTGAGCTGCCGTCGCAGCAGCCGCCGGACTGGTGGAACATTAACTCACCATGCTGGGCGCGCAGTTCGTCGATGAGTTCCAGCGCCGCCTCGGTGGCGGTGACGCGGGATACGGGGGAATGACTCATGCGCCTGCCTCCTGGTGTCGGACCGGCCGGTGCCCCTCTTCGAGGACGGCGCCGGCAGGACCGGTCGTCGGGAAAGCGAGCGGGCGGCTTTACGCCGCCCGCGCCTGACGTCAGCTTAGAAAAAGCCCATGGCCTTGGGGCTGTAGCTCACCAGCAGGTTCTTGGTCTGCTGGTAGTGCTCCAGCATCATCTGGTGGTTCTCCCGCCCGATGCCGGACTGCTTGTAACCACCAAAGGCGGCATGGGCCGGGTACAGGTGGTAGCAGTTGGTCCACACCCGGCCGGCCTGGATGGCCCGGCCCATGCGGTAGGTGGTGTGTGCGCTGCGGCTCCAGAGACCGGCCCCCAGGCCGTAGAGGGTGTCGTTGGCCAGCTCCAGCGCCTCGGCCTCGTCCTTGAAAGTGGTGACGGAAACCACCGGGCCGAAGATCTCCTCCTGGAAGATGCGCATCTTGTTGTGGCCGCGGAACAGGGTCGGCTGCACGTAGTAGCCGTTCTGGAAATCACCGCCGATCTCGGCGCGGTCGCCGCCGATGAGGCACTCGGCGCCTTCCTGCCGACCGATGTCCATGTAGCTCAGGATCTTCTCCATCTGCTCGGAGGAGGCCTGGGCCCCGATCATGGTTTCGGTGTCCAGCGGGTTGCCCTGTTTCACCATGCTGAACCTGTCGATCACCTTGGCAATGAAATCGTCGTAGATGTCCTCCTGGATCAGCGCGCGCGAGGGACAGGTGCAGACCTCGCCCTGGTTCAGGCACGCCAGGGTCATCCCCTCAATGGCCTTGTCCAGGAAGTCGTCATCCTGGTCCATCACGTCGGCCATGAAGATGTTCGGCGATTTGCCGCCCAGCTCCAGGGTTACCGGGATGATGTTCTCGGCGGCGTACTGCATGATCAGCCGCCCGGTGGTGGTCTCGCCGGTGAACGCCACCTTGGCGATGCGGTTGCTGGTGGCCAGCGGCTTGCCGGCCTCGACACCGAAGCCGTTCACCACGTTCAGCACCCCCGGGGGCAGCACGTCCTGGATGCACTCCATCAACACCAGGATGGACGCCGGTGTCTGCTCGGCGGGCTTGAGCACGATGCAGTTGCCACAAGCCAGGGCCGGGGCGATCTTCCAGGTGGCCATCAGCAGCGGGAAGTTCCAGGGGATGATTTGCCCCACCACGCCCAGCGGCTCATGAAAGTGGTAGGCGATGGTGTCGTGGTCGATCTCGCTGATACCGCCTTCCTGGGCCCGGATGGCCCCGGCGAAGTAGCGGAAGTGATCAATGGCCAACGGGAGATCGGCGTTGAGGGTTTCACGCACGGGCTTCCCGTTGTCCCAGGTCTCGGCCACCGCCAGGCGCTCCAAGTTGGCCTCCATGCGATCGGCGATCTTCAGCAGCACGTTGGCACGCTCGGTCACCGACGCTTTCCCCCAGGCATCTTTGGCGGCGTGGGCCGCGTCCAGGGCGCGTTCCACGTCATCGGCATTGGACCGGGCGACTTCGCAGAATACTTCTCCCGTTACCGGGGTGATGTTCTCAAAATACTGGCCACTGGCCGGTTCTACCCACTCGCCATTGATGAAGTTTCCGTAGCGGGGTTTGAACTGGACTTTCGCGTCGCGCTCACCGGGGTTTGCGTAGATCATTACTGTCTCCTCGATCGCATCATTCGGTTTGTTATCTGCTGTATTCGGCCTGAGCCCTTCGACGGGAGGCCTCGGGTCGGGGGGGCGGTGCGGGGGGCCCGTTCAACGCCGACCCTGCCGACTCAGCGATGGAGAGAGCAAGGGTTGGGCCATCCTGTGTAACCCACTGAATATCGGCCTGATGTCGAGTTGCTGGGCAGTTGTTGTCGCAGCAAGTGTCACGCTGATGGCACAGTTTCCCGATGAGTTGTGACACCGGGGTTTCGATGGCCGGGACAACAGTGATCGCCCCATTGTGGGTGTGGGGTTTAGTCACCGAACCTGCATCCTAATGGTGTGGCATTCCTGTGAATAGTGGGTGTCACACTGTGTTGTCATGGGTACATAAGGCCAACTGGCTGAGCCGGCAGCTATGTATTAAGTGTTGGTGTCTGTAGGGATTTTGGTTGTTGGCATGGTCGCTGCTTTAGGGTTCGGCGTTATCACACGAGGGAAGCGTGGGGCTGGTAGCCAACCACAAAACAATTGAACCACGGCGATAACGAAAAAAGTGATACGCCGAACCCCTAGAGGAGAATGCAACCATGCGACGTTTTACCACTCCAGTGGCCACGGCTGCAGGTATGGCGGGCCTATTGCTGGCCTCCGCCGCCCAGGCGCAGATCGAGGTCGAGGCCGGTGATTGGACCCTGACCTTCGACGGCAACGTCAATGCCTATTACACGAACACCCGTTGCGAGAGCGATGCGGCGACCGTCCAGGGCGGCCTGGCCTGCACGGACGCCGCGGAGAGCGACCGGCGCGCCAATATCCGAACCGGTTTTCTGCCAGCGAAGCTCGGCATCGGCGCCTCCACCACCCAGAACGGCCTCGATATCGCGGCCTATGTCAGCTACTGGCCGGGTGTGGATGGCGGGGACGCGGTCTCCGTCGCCGGTTCGGCGGACACTGGGCTGGGCTTCGGCAACGTGAACTTCCGTCAGGTTTTCCTGACCGTGGGCAATGAGCGCATCGGTACCTTCAAGCTCGGGCGTGACCTGGGGATCTTCGGCTCCGATGCCATCCTCTCCGATATGAGCCTGTTGGGGGTGGGCACGGTCTCCGATATCACCCTGGGGGGTGGCAACACCTCCTTGGGTCGGGTCGGCAACGGCTATCTCTACGCGGACTGGAAGGCGCAGATCAGCTACGCCTCGCCCGATTTCAACGGCTTTGGCTTTGTGATCGGCGCCACTGATCCCTTCGATCCCTTCACCGTCGCGCCGGGTGACAACTCCCTAGCTGCGGTGGGGGAAAAGACCAGCCCGGCGGTCGAGGGCAAAGTCACTTACGATTGGACGGCTCGGGATGTCAGTGGCCGCGTCTGGGCCGGGTTCATCAACCAGAAGGTGGATGACCGGGACGGCAGCTTCGATGACTTCCGCGCCACCGGGTTCGACCTGGGCGTCAAGGCGGGCATCGCCGGCTTCGAGGGCGTCGCCTACTACTACGAAGGCAAGGGCATCGGCACCACGGCGTTTCTCCACCAAGCCGCCTCCGCGGATGGGACGCGCCGCGACTCTGACGGCTTCATGCTGCAGGGCACCTACACCCTGCCGGGATTGGGCACCAAGCTCGGTTTGAGTTACGGGGAAAGCAACCTGGACCAAAACAACGGCGATCCCGATACCCTGCTTGACCGCAACAGCTCGGTGATCGTGGGCGCGTACCATCCGATCACGCCGAACCTGAACCTGGTCGCCGAGTTCACCCGGACCAAGGCCGAGAACCATGCGGGTGACGACAATCGCGAGGACAACGTGGCCCTGGGTGCCATTCTGTTCTTCTGATCCTCTTCGCTCCTCCTAGTGAAGCGGCGGGCCCCGCCCTGGGGCCCACACGGGTCCGTGACCGGTGTATCGGGTGCTTCCGGCTCACGCCGTGCCTTTGACGGCGCACAGGGATGTGCGTCGCTTTTTATGCCCTTCCCCAGACCGCTGTGCGTCCCCTTAACAATCTGTGCGATCAGGAATTTCTCCTATGTCATGCGCGCCTTCCAGGGGGCACACTCAATCCATACGAAACCAGAAATCGTGGGTGAGAGGAGGAGACCCCGTATGGACCGCAAGACCCATTCCCTGATTTGTCTGACTGCCGGCCTGAGCCTGTTGCCAGCCGCCGGCGCGGCCCTGGCTGAGGACGAGACCGCCGGCGCCGTCCGCGCCCTGCAGCCGTTGCAGGTGCGTGCGCTGCTGCTCGATGAGGTGGCTGATACGCCCGGCGCGGCCTCGGTGCTCACCGATCTCGACTTCGAGGCGCTGCGGCCGTTCACCCTGCACGATGCCTTTGATTTCGTCGCCGGCGTCAGGACCATTGATGATGATGCCCTGGGCCTGCGTAGCGGCATCGGCGTGCGTGGCGCGCCGCCCCGGCGCTCCCGCAAGACCTTGCTGCTGGAGGATGGTTCGCCGATCAGCGCCAGCAACTACTTGGACCCCAGTGCCCACTACACGCCGCCCATGCAGCGCCTGGAGCGGGTGGAGGTATTGAAGGGCGCGGGGCAGTTGATCCATGGGCCGCTGAACAACCACGGCATCGTCAACTTCCGCAACAAGCAGGCCACGCCCACGCCGGAGACCACGGTGGAACTGGCGGGGGGTAATCAGGGCACTTTCAAACGCCACCTGATGCACCGGCGTACCGTGGACGACGTGGGCGTGGTGCTGGCCTATACCGGGGCCAATTCGGACGGGGTGTTTGATACCGAGGAGCACCAGTTCGACGACTTCTACGCCAGCTTCGACTGGGACGTGAATGCCCGGCACGATCTGCGGACGTCGATTCTCCACTTTCGGGAGCGCTCCGACGGTTACGATGAGAGCAACCTCTCCCCCGAGGACTTCGCCATCGATCCGCGCGGCAAGCGCCGGCTCGGTGAGGGGCGCAAGGACAACAACATCTCCGTGAACTACTGGAAGTGGGACCTCACCCATGCCTTCCAGGCCAGTGACCGGCTGAGTTTCTCCAGCAAGGTCTTTTATTCTGATCTGGATCGGCCCCGATTCCGGTCCCGCAACCCGGATGACCCTCGTGCCGAGCGAGTGATGGAGGGGCGGGACCGGCGTTACGAGGTCTTCGGGGGCGAGTCGCGGGCCGCCTTTACGGGCATGCAGACCGGTGCGGTTACGCACACCGTCGAGGGGGGGCTAAGGTTCGAGCAGCACGATTTTGACGACCGTCGTCCGGTTGGGCGTCCGGGTGAGCGGTTGGACGAGGGCAATCGCGGACGGCTGCGGGCGATTGCCGGAGAAGACGGGTTTACCCGCGACGGGCGTCTGATCACCTACAAGGCCGAGGCGTACTCCGGGTTCCTGCAGAACCGCATGCAGGCGGGAGATTGGACCCTTACCCCAGGCCTGCGCGTGGAGAGCTACCGACAGGAGAAGTCCACACGCTTTCGTCCGGGCAGTGATGACGAGGGGGTAACGGAAAGCGAGTGGAACACGCTCTACCTCCCCGGTATCAGCCTGCTCTACCAGGGCCTGGATCAGGCGGACCTCTACGCCGGTGTGCACCGGGGCTACGCTCCTGCACCCGCCCGCTCCGATGAGTTCCCCCTGGTGCCGGAGAAGGGTCTCAACAGCCAGTTGGGTGTCCGCAGCCGTGGCCTCCAGGGTGTGAGCTACGACGTCGCGGTGTTTTATAACCGCATCGAGGACACCCTGATCCGCGACGACGTGGATGAGTTCGGTGACGCCCTGTTCGTCAACGCGGTGGATTCGGACGTCTACGGCCTGGACGTGGAACTGCGGGTGGATTCCGCCCCCTTCACCGGCTCCGATTACAATTTCTTCGGCCAAGTGGCCTGGAACTACACGGAAGCCGAGTTCACCACCGGACCACTGGACGGCAACCGGGTGCCGGAGATCCCGCGCCACGCCGGCAGCCTGACCTTGGGCATGGACCACCTCAGTGGTTGGGAAGTCAGTGCCACGGTCAGTCACTTCGGGGACTTCTTCTCCGATATCGAGAACACTCTTGAGATCGCTGAAGACGCAGGGCAGGTGCCCAGCCGCACGCTGCTCTCGGCCCGGGCCAGCTATCACACCCAGGTCAGCGGGGCGGACGCCACCTTGTGGCTGCAGGGCCGGAACCTGACCGACAAGCTATACATCAGCGACGTGCAGGACGGGCTGCGGCCTGGTGCTGAACGCACCGTCATCGGCGGTCTGACCCTGCGTTTCTGAGGGGGCGGCATGGGGCCGTTGTCCGGGTCTGGCGACGGGCTCCGGGGCAGAGGCGGTGGGCAGCGGTACCGCGGCCACCAGCGTGGTGCCGCCCGCCGGTCCGCTGAAGCAACGCAGCCGGCCACCCAGGCCCTGAATCCGCTCAGCCATACCCATCAAGCCCATCCCGTCACCGTCGCGCCGCGTCCCGAGGCCGTGGCCGTCGTCGCCAATTACCAGCCACAGGTGTTCGCCCCGATCGCGGAGTCGCAGCCGGACACGCCTGGCATGGGCATGCTTTGTGACGTTGGTAAGGCCCTCCTGTACCACCCGATAAAGGTGAATCGCCTGGGATGGCGGGAGTCCCCGGGGGGTGTCCTGGATCTCCATCGCCACGGCGATATCGGGGTGGCGGCGGGCCCAGTCGCCCGCCATCTGGCGCAGCGCCGGCCCCAGCCCGAGCTGTTCCAGCGCGGCCGGATGCAGCCGGCCCATAATCCGACGGGTCAACTGGTAGACGTGGCCAGCGGTCTGCCGGATGGCGTCGGCGCTGGCACGGACGTTGGCAGGGGGCGCGTCCGGGGCATTGGCGATGATCATGGCGTCGGCGCGGATGGCGACCAGGCACTGACCCAGCTCATCATGCAGCTCCCGGGCGAGGGTGTGCCGCTCTGCCTCCTGCACGTCGAACAGTCGACGGTTCAGTCGCTGGATGCGCTGGTGGCTGGTCGCCAACGAATCGGCCATGCTGTTGAAATGGCGGGAGACCCGGTCGAATTCGTGGACACGGAATCGTGGCAGTCGCGATTCCAGGCGACCTCGTTGGAGTGCGTCCAGGCCCTTGAGGATGTGGCCCAACGGGCGCAGTGCCCGTCCCAGCAGCCAGTACATCAGGGCGTTGGCGGCCACTGCGAAGGTGAGCAGCAACAGCAGCAGGGTGCGGGTGCTGCCCCACGCCTCGGTGATCTCGTCCGCCGGCTCGGCCCGGATGATCACGCCCCCCAGGTCTGGCCGGCCCAGCGAGACCTCCCGATAAAGTACCTGCATCTCAGGCGTGACGAGCCGAATGAACCAGTCCGGCGCGCCGGCGGTGCGTGCCGGCGGCATGGCAGCGCGGGCGGCGGCCCGGTTATCGCCGTGCCAGGCCGTGATTTCGATATGCCGGTGCCCCCCGAGCTGAGTCAGCCCGCTGATCATCGCGTCGCGGACCTCGGACCGGTTCAGCTTTTCGCCCATCGCCTCAATGGAGGCTTGGAGCAACTCAGCGGTGAGGCTGGTGGCCGAGTGCAGCTCGGCCCTGACGTCGTGGCGGGCTGCATTCACCACCAGGAAGACCCCGGCCAGCAGGAAGGCAGCGGTGAGCAGGGTGATGAGCAGGCTGAGGCGCAGGCGCAGGGGCACGGTTCAAGCCTTGATCACACCGGCGCGGATCGCCAGCCGGGTCATCTCCGCGACGTTGTTCAGCGCCAGCTTCTCACGAATGCCGCTGCCGTAGTTGGCCACGGTCTTGTAGCTGATGTTCAGCAGCCGGGCGATCTCGGCGGAGCCACACCCTTCGGCCAGCAGTCGGAAGATCTCAAACTCCCGCGCCGAGAGCGATTGCAGGCCGGCGGTGTCGGCATCGCCGTGCCGACACCGCACATCCGGCCCCAGGTAGTGTCCGCCCGCAGCGATCCGCTGGACCGCTTCCACCAGCACCTCGGGGGCGCTGGACTTGGTGATGTAGCCGGCGGCACCGCCCGATAGGGCTTGTTCGGCAAACACGGGTTCCTCATGCATGCTGAAGATCAGCACTCTGATCTCCGGTGCCCGGCGTTGCAGCCGCGCGAGGGTCTCAAGGCCGCTAATGCCCGGCAGTGAGATGTCCATGACCACAACGTCGAAGCGCTCCCGTGCGCACGCCCGGTAGGCCGACTCACCGCTGTCCGCCTCGGTGACCTGCCAGCAGCGACTGGCCTGCTCCAGGAGTCGGCGATACCCGGCGCGCACCACGGCGTGGTCGTCCACTAGGAGCAGTGTCAGCGGGCCGGGGGGTTGTCGTTGGGTCATGGCGATGGTCCTGCGTTGGCTCTTCCGGCCTATCCGGATGCAAGATCGTGACCAGCCAGGGCCGAGGCCGAGATGGGCCATGCGGGGCGGCCTCCGCGCCATATGACGGGCAATAACCATGACGGCGAGTCGCGAAATAACCGTGACAGTTGTGCAGCCGGGCCCTGGCTCAGCGCCTTGCTACGGCGCAGCAAGCCCCGGCCCCCGGCTCGGTGATACCCTATTGCGGCGTGGCAGCCCCGTCCGGTCGCCATGGCGGCAGTGTTGTTGAATCAGGTGGGAGCGGGTAGATGACAGAGACGGTAACGGTAAGCGAGTTGGCGGAAGGGCTGGGTGCTGAGCTGGTGGGGAAGCCCACAAGGGTCATCCGTCGGGTCGCCACATTGTGCGATGCCGGTCCGGACGCCATCGGCTTTTGCAGCAACGCGAACTACTTGGAGGATCTGCGTGCCACCGGTGCCGGCGCGGTCATTGTCCGCGCGGAACATGTCGCGGAATGTCCCACCACCGCATTGGTGGTGGATGATCCCTACTACGCTTACGCCGCGGTCGCCACGCGTTTGCATCCGGCGGAACGGCCACCTGCCGGCGTGCATCCCACGGCCGTCGTGGCGGAGGGCGTGACCTTGGGTGAGGCTGTCTCTGTCGGCCCGCACGCGGTGGTGGAAGCGGGGGCTCGTCTCGGCGCACGTACGATCGTGGGGCCGGGCTGCCACGTGGGGACCGGGGTGGAGATCGGTGAGGACAGCCACCTGATGGGCCGGGTTACGGTCGCGGATCGCTGTGTGGTGGGGTGCCGGGTCATCCTGCATCCGGGGGTGGTGGTGGGTGCCGACGGCTTCGGTTTCGCCAAGGGGCCGGGTAAGGCGGGCTGGCGCAAGGTGCCCCAACTCGGGCGTGTGATCCTGGGCGATGACGTGGACTTAGGCGCCAACACCACGGTGGATCGTGGTGCGATCGACGACACGGTCCTTGAAGAGGGGGTGAAGCTGGATAACCAGGTGCACATTGGCCACAACGTGCGTGTTGGGGCGCGCACCATTATCGCCGGCAATACCGTGGTGGCTGGCAGTACCACCATCGGCTGTGACTGCATGATCGGGGGTTCCTCGGCCATCACCGGCCATATCAGCATTGCTGATGGCGTTATTCTGATGGGCATGACCGGGGTTACGGGTTCGATCAAGCAGCCCGGTGCTTACGCCTCCCCGCTGCCGGCGAAGCCGGTGCGGGAGTGGCGCCGCAACAGCGTCCGCTTTACCCAACTGGACGACCTGTTTCGCCGGGTGAAAAGGCTGGAGGCCGCGCAATCAACGGGTGAAGGTGATGGCGGTGACGACGGCGATTAACGGTTGTTCCGGCGCCTGCCACTGCGATGAAGCACGCGTTAAACGGGCCCGGGTGCCACTTATTTTATGACACCCGGGGTTACCGGGCTCAGCGCAGTATCAACAGCGGGATCGGCGAGCGCATGATCATGTGGGTGGTGGTGCTGCCCACGAAGAACTGGCGCAGCCGCGAGTGGCCGTAAGCACCCATCGCCATTAGGTGGATGTCGTTGGCCTCGCGATAGTCACAGACCACCTCGTTCACCTCGCCCGATTTCACCGCCGTGGTCACCTGGAAGCCCTCTTTCTGCAGCCGGGCCCGGGGCGCCTCCAGTTTCTCGCGGTTGGCGTCGGTCTCCGCACCCACCATCAGGATATGGGCCTCCAGCCCGTCCAGCAGGCTGCTTCGGGCCAGTCGGTCCACCACCTTGTCGGCCGTGGGGCTGCCGTCATAGGCGATCAGGAAGCGCTCCGGGGTGCGGAATTGCAGCGGCACCACCAGCATGGGCTTGTGCAGGGTGCGGATGATGTTCTCCAGGTGGCTGCCGATATGCCGGGTGACCACGTCGCCATCCTTGCCCTGCTTGCCCAGCACCAGCAGGCGCATGTCCTCCTCCAAAGCGGCCAACGCCTCGGTGATGTCCCCGTTGCGCAGCAGACGGCCCGGGTTTTCCACCCCGGCCGCCTCGACCCGCGCGATGGCGTCGGCCAGCACCGCCTTGCCCTGCTCCCGGGCCAGCTTGCCGCGCTTCTCCTCCAACTCCACCAACTCCTGGAGCAGTTCTTCCCGGTTGCCCAGGCTCAGGTTGCCGCTGTAGTCGGGCTCGCGTTCCCCGTGGGGATTGCGGATGACATGCAGCAGGGTCAGCGGGGCGCCCAGGCGCTGGCAGGCCCAGGCGGCGTGGTCACAGACGGACTCGGACGAGCGCGAGCCGTCCACACAGGCGAATACCTTTTCAGTCATGGCGTTGTCGCTCCTTGGTCGGTGTGTGGCTCGCGGTTCAATGGCCCATCAGCCGGTCAATGGCGTCCGGCTTGTCGTGCACGGCATGGCGGTCGACGATGGTGGCCGTGGCCTCGTTCATGCCCACGATCTCTACCTCGGTGCCCTCACGGCGGAAGTTGATGACCACCCGGTCCAGCGCCGCCACGGAACTGATATCCCAGAAGTGGGCGCGGGTGAGATCAATGGTCACCTTATCCAGATCCTCGCCGAAATCAAAGGTGTTCATGAACTTTTCGGTGGAGGCGAAGAAGACCTGGCCCACGACGCGGTAGGTGCGCTGCAGGGTCTGGTCGTCCGGGTGCTCGTCCACGTCGGAGCTGACGTGCATGAACTGGCTGACCTTGTTGGCGAAGAACAGCCCCGCCAACAGCACCCCGGTGAGCACCCCGATGGCCAGGTTGTGGGTGATGACCGTGACCGCCACGGTGCTGACCATGACGATGTTGGTGCTCATGGGGTTTTTGCGCAGGTCGCGGATGGAGCCCCAGCTGAAGGTGCCGATGGCCACCATGATCATCACCGCCACCAGCGCCGCCATGGGGATCATCTTGAGCAGGGGCGAGAGGAAGACCACCAGCACGATCAGCACCAGCCCGGCCACCAGGGAGGACAGCCGGCCGCGACCGCCCGATTTCACGTTGATGATGGACTGCCCGATCATGGCGCAGCCGGCCATGCCGCCGAAGCTGCCGGCCACCAGGTTGGAGATGCCTTGGCCGCGGCACTCGCGGTTGCGGTCGGTCTTGCTGTCGGTCAGGTCGTCCACGATGCTCTGGGTCATCATGGACTCCAGTAGCCCGACCACTGTCAGTGCCAGCGAGTAGGGCAGAATGATCCAGAGGGTCTCCAGGTTGAGCGGCACGTCCGGCCACAGGAACACCGGCAGGGTATCGGGCAAGTCGCCCATATCCCCCACCGTGGGCACGTTCATGCCCAGCGCCCAGGCCAGCAGGGTAAGCACCACAATGGTGACCAGCGGCGAGGGGATGGCACGGGTGAGGTAGGGCAGCAGGTAGATAATGGCCAGCCCGCCGGCCACCATGGGGTAGACCAGCCAGGGCACGTCCACCAACTCCGGGATCTGCGCCATGAAGATCAGGATGGCCAGGGCGTTGACGAAGCCGGTCATCACCGAGTTGGAGATAAAGCGCATCACCCGGCCGACCTGCAGGTAGCCGGCGATGACCTGCAGCACGCCAGTGAGTAGCGTGGCGGCCAGCAGGTACTCCAGGCCGTGGTCCGCCACCAGGGTGATCATCAGCAGCGCCATGGCGGCGGTGGCCGCAGAGATCATCCCCGGCCGCGCGCCGGTGAAAGCGATGACCACCGCGATACAGAAGGAGGCGTACAGCCCCACCTGCGGGTCCACGCCGGCGATGATGGAGAAGGCAATGGCCTCGGGAATCAGCGCCAGGGCCACGATGATGCCGGCCAGCACATCCCCGCGGATGTTGCCGAACCACTCTTGTTTCAGTCTCTTCCAGTTCATGAGCGCTTCCGTGTGAATGATCGCGGGCCGGTGCGGGATGGGTGCTGACGGCGCCGCCACGCGCCCCTGAGCAGGCGCTGGACAAGCGCGGCATTACCGCGCACCGGTGATGGTGATCTTTGGGGTGGCGGCACATGACGCTACCCGGTGAGGAGTAAGGGCCATGCCGCCGCAGCGAGGCGGAAGAGAGCGAGTTGTCCGCTAGGGCGGACTGACGTGTTCCATGGGGATGGGCATGCTCTACAAGGTCGTTCGCTGCAAGAAGGCGCGATACCCTATAAGAAAACGTGCAGAAAGTGAAGGGTGAGGTATCGCCGGGAAGGGCGCGAGGGCAGGCACTCCGTTACTCCGAGGCGGCAGAGCCGCCATGCCCGGGTGGTCCTCGCTGTGCAGAAACTGCCAGGTGATCTGGCCCGGGTGGAACACGGTTAGTTCCGTCCATTCCAGTTCCGCGTCCGCCAGATCGCCGTCCACGTAACCGCCCTCGGCGCGGATGGTGCCGCGGCTGCCGCTCGGCTCCTGCAGGAAACGCTGTCGCTGTCCACCTCCGAGGTCAGGGTGCGCATGCCCTCGTGGACCGTCTTCCAGCCGCCGTAGCGGCCGAAACCGTCTACCGATCCGTCGTCCAGAAGTATGGAGATGCGGTCTTCGTAAAGGCCGCTGGGGGCGGGCATGGGACCGCCGGACCCATAGCGCACCCATTCGCCGCCGTCGTAGCGCCAGTACTGGTGATGCCAGTTGGGTTGGTCGGTCTGGAAGATATAATGAATCTGGCTTTTTTCGTCATTGTAAGCTGCCGCCACCTGCAGCGTGCCATGGTTGCTCTGGGGTACTCCTTGGGTGGTTCCATGGTGAAAGTTATTGGTTATTAATGCTCGCCGTGGCGGTAGGCGCCAAGGGTGTCGGCGGGTTCCGCCAATCCGGCCGGGCCTTGACAGCAGCAGGGCGGCGGGCGAGAATTCGCCGCTCAAGTGGCTACGTAGCTCAGCTGGTCAGAGCATCGCACTCATAATGCGAGGGTCGGTGGTTCGAGTCCACCCGTAGCCACCAGTATTTTCAAGTAGTTACCCTCCTTTCAGCGCCGCCCCTATCTCCCCGCGACAAGTTTGTTGTCCCCATGCAGCACTTTGCGACGCAAGGACAGCGGCGAGCATTCAGCAGTCGGGCCGTCGCCTAGTTGCTCCCAGCTATACTCTGACCTGTTGACGGAGCCCGCACACCGGTTACTGCCCCGGGGGGTCGCCCATGGACCAGGACAGCCAGAAGCACGCCATCGATTCCCTCCGGGACTGGAGCAAGTGGCTTATCGGAGTGGATTTTGCCGCTGCGACCGGCTGCGTAGTCGTGTTGCAGAGCGCCGATCCCGGCGGTGTTGCGCGGTTGCTGCTAGTGCTGGCCATCAGCGCCTTCGCGTTATCGGTGCTCTGCGCCATCGTTCTGACCCGGGTGCTGGCTTCCGTTGTCGAACGCCTGCCGCTGACCGGGGGCGATGGGCGGCCCGTGAGTATTGCCGCCTACCGGCTGGGTGGCGGACTGCTTACCGTCGGCGGGCTCGCGTCGGCGCAGATTGTCCTGATGGCGCTGGGTGGCGGGTTACTGATCGGCTGGATCGTCGTATAGCGGCCGGCGGGCGACCCCCGGATCACCGCGCTGCGGGAGGGGGCCTTGGTGCCCATTCGACCCGAGTTGCCTCTTGCCCCGGCGTTCATCGGCGCCGCTGTCAGCCACGCGCCAGGCGACGGTTGAGGGCGTAGACGGATAGCGGCGCGAACACCAGCGCGATGCCCAGGGCCCAGAGCAGGGACCACGACGCCGGGGCGGCGGCCGGACCGCCGTTCATCAATGCGCGTGCGGCGTCTGCGAGCAGGGATACGGGGTTGGCGTACACGAAGCCCTGCAGCCACTCGGGCATGGTCTCCACCGGTACGAAGGCGGAGCTGACGAAGGTCACCGGGAACAGCGCCGTGAAGCCGAACAACTGCACGTGCTCTGGGTCCCGCGCCATCACGCCCACCAGCACCATCACCCAGGAGAAGGCGACGGCGAAGACCAGCACCAGCAGGATCATGCCCAGCAGGTGCACCACGGAGGTGGCCAGACGGAATCCGAGCAGGTAGCCCACGACCAGCAGCAGCGCGATGCAAAGCGCCTGCTTGACCACGTCCGCGAGGATGCGGCCGGCCAGCGGCGCCCAACGCGGGATCGGCAGGGCGCGGAAGCGGTCAAACACGCCCTTGGTCAGGTCGGTGTTCAGTCCATGGCCCACATAGACCGTGACGAACAGCATGTTCATCACGATTACCCCCGGCAGCACGAATGCCAGGTAGTCGTCCGGCGAGCCGGCGATCGCCCCGCCGAAGACGTACAGAAACAGCACCAGGAAGAGGATCGGCTGGATGCTGTAGTCACCCAGCTCCCAGGGGTTGCGCCGCACCTGCACCAGGCTGCGCCAGGCCAGCGTGAGTGTCTGCTGCAGACCGCTCATGGAGCGTCCTCCGCTGCATTTTCATTGGGCCCGGATTGGCCGCTGTGGCCGGTCAGGGCGAGGAAGACGTCGTCCAGGCTCGCCCCGCGCAGGCCCAGCTCGGCGACCTCGATGCCCGCCTGGTCCAGGGCCCGCAACACCGCCGGCAGCAGCCCCGGGTCCTGCACCGGTGCACTGATCTGTTCGCCGTCCACCTGCGCCTGCGCGCCCGTGACCGCGGTCACCCGTTCCGCGGTGCGTGGGGCCAGGGCCGGGTCGGAAACGGTCACGTAGAGGGTGCGCGCACCGACCCGCGACTTGAGCTGGGCGGAGGTGCCTTCGGCGATCACCCGGCCCTGGTCCAGCACCACGATGAGGTCGGCGAGGGCATCCGCCTCCTCGAGATACTGGGTGGTCAGCAGCACGGTGGTCCCGCCGGCCTGTAGCTGGCGGATGCGCTGCCACAGGTCGCGCCGTGCCCGCGGGTCCAGCCCCGTGGAGGGCTCGTCCAGGAACAGGATGCGGGGACGTCCGACCAGGCTGGCGGCCAGGTCCAGGCGTCGGCGCATGCCGCCCGAATAGGTCTGGGCGGGTCGCCGGGCGGCCTCTTCCAGGGAGAAATCCGCGAGCAGCGCATCCGCACGCGCCTTCGCCTCCGCGCGTTTCAGTCCCAGCAGGCGGCCGACCAGGATCAGGTTCTCGCGACCGGTCAGCTTCTCGTCCACCGACGCATACTGGCCGGTCAGCCCGATGATCTCGCGCACCCGGGCGGGCTCGCGGACGACGTCGAAGCCGCCGACCCACGCCTGTCCCGCCGTGGGGGCCAACAGCGTGGCCAGGGTCCGGACAATGGTGGTCTTGCCGGCGCCGTTCGGTCCCAGCAGGCCCAGCACCTGGCCGGTCGGCACGCTCAGGCTCACACCATCCAGTGCGCGGGTGCCGCCAAAGTCTCGCACCAACCCTTCTACCTTGATCGCGTGGCTCATTTTCACTCCGTTGGCAGGCCTCCCTGTCCTTTCAAGCGACTGCGTTCTGCACTGCACGGGGAGGGCCCAGACCCGCATCCAGGCAGGTCTGACCGTCAATCCCCGCGTCACTCCGGCGGTTTCGGCGCGTTCCGTTGCGATGGGTCGCGCTGGAACGCTTGAGCCCGGTCGAACGGGTCAGCCTGCTGCCGGTGCGCCCGCGCGGCGGCCGCCCACCAGTTCAGTTGTTGCAGCGTTCTGCCCATGTAGCCCGTCCATTCCTCGTCGTCGGCCCCTTCTAGAAATGAGCCGTCCTCGGCCAGCACCGTCTGCGCCTTGGGGATGTGGATCATTGCGGAGACCGGGAGACAGCCCAACTCGGAGAGAAATGTCCGCATCGCCACCGCGGCCCGGGCCCCGCCCCATTGTCCGGCGGAGTAGGTGACGATCGCGCTGGGTTTGTAGGAGAAGAGCGAACTCCCGAAATGGTTCAGCAGGTGGGCGAGTACCGGGCTCATGGAGTGATTGTATTCCGGACTGACCATGACATAGCTGTCGGCCGCCTCGATCTGTTCCGCGAGGGCGCGGAGCTGATCCGGGGCCTGCTGGCTCGCATAGGCGAAGTGCGGCTTGAACACGGCACCGAATGTCAGGTCCAGCGGGTCGACCAGCTCTACCTGATGGTCCGGAAGCCATTCATTGAAGTAGGCCAGGCAGGCCCTGGCGACCCGCAGACCCAGCCGGGGCGGCCTGGGTGGGGTGCTCTGACGGGACGTGCCGACAAAGATCAGTGTTTTCATAGGGGCTCCGTTACTGGCAGGGTCAAGCTCACCAGGGTATTTTGGCATCGTGGCCTGGATGGTGAAGCGCCCCATGAAGGGGGTGCCATCCGCTTGACCAGATATATGGAGATGCGTATATTCATGCCCATGAGCATAGCCCCTGAAAAACTGTTCCGCCTCCTGTCGGATTCCACCCGGCTGCGCAGCGTGCTGCTACTGCGCGCGGAGGGCCGGTTGTGCGTCTGTGAGCTGACCCATGCGCTGGAGGTCTCCCAGCCCAAGATCTCGCGCCATCTGGCGCAATTGCGCGATGCCGGGCTGGTGACCGATGAGCGGCGGGGACAGTGGGTCCATTATCGGTTGGCGGATGGCCTGCCGGACTGGGTGCGTCGGGTTATCGAGGCCGTCGGCGAGGGCACCGGCGTGCCTTGGAAGGCGGCGCAACAGCGTCTCGGCGGGATGCCCAACCGGCCATCGCTTTCATGACAAACTTCGAGGTCAACCATGCCCGAGCGTAAGACCCTGCTGTTTCTCTGTACCGGCAACTCCTGTCGTTCGCAAATGGCCGAGGGCTATGCCCGCGCGATGGCAGACGACGACCTGGAGGTGCTGTCCGCCGGCATCGAGGCCCACGGCAAGAATCCGCGCGCCATCGCGGTCATGGCCGAAGACGGCGTGGATATCGCCGAGCAGGCCTCCACGCGCCTGACCGACGAGATGCTGGCCCGGGCCGACGTGCTGGTGACCGTCTGCGGGCATGCCGACGAGCACTGCCCGGTGGTGCCCGTGGGTATCGAGAAGCACCACTGGCCATTGCCCGATCCGGCGAAGGCCCGGGGCACCGAGGATGAGATCATGGCGGAGTTCCGGACGGTGCGGGATGACATCAAGCGCCGTGTTGCTGATCTGGTGGCCGCGCTGAAGTGAACCGCCCGGAGCGGGCGTCGTCAGGCGCGCGTCGCGGTTCGCGTTTTATCCATTCGTAGCAGAGGTGTTTTGACATGACCGAACTGACTGTTTTCGACCCGCCGCAGTGCTGTTCCACGGGTGTCTGTGGCCCGAGTGTCGATCCCAAGCTCTCGAAGCTGGCCGCCGACCTGGACTGGGTGAAAAAACAGGGGGTGTCCGTCATCCGCTACAACCTCTCGCAACAACCCGGCGCCTTCGTCGAGAACGCGACCGTTAAGGACATCCTCCAGCGCCGGGGCGAGGACGCCCTGCCGGTCTTCCTGGTGGACGGCGAGGTGATGAGCCAGGGCAGCTACCCGGATCGCCAGGCGCTGGCCGCCTGGGTTGGCATCAAGGCCGAATCGGCTGACACCGAGTCCGCTGGCGGCTGTGGTGGCAACGATCAGTCACCGGGCTCCGGCTGCTGTTGACAGCATGACAGCCCCTGATGGAAGCCGGCGTGCATTCGACCGCTAAAGGCACCTCTGGGCCCATCGGTTCAACCATCCGCCATCAACCATCAACGTCAAAGGCAGGCCATGCAATTTCTGGAAAACGCCACGCGCAATCTCTTTTTCACCGGAAAGGGCGGTGTCGGTAAGACCTCCCTCGCCTGCGCCACGGCGCTGGCCCTAGCGGAGCGGGGCAAGCGTGTCCTGCTGGTCTCCACCGACCCGGCCTCCAACATCGACGAGGTGCTGGAGACCGACCTGACCGGTACTCCGCGCCCGGTCAATGGCGTGGACAACCTCCATGCACTCAACATCGATCCGGAAAAGGCTGCCGAGGAGTACCGCGAGCGCGTCGTCGGTCCTTACCGTGGTCAGCTCCCGGACGCCATCGTGCGGAGCATGGAAGAGCAGCTTTCTGGTGCCTGCACCGTCGAGATCGCCGCCTTCGACGCCTTCGCCGGCCTGCTGGGCGACCCCCGCGCCGCCGAGGGCTACGACCACCTGGTGTTCGACACCGCCCCCACCGGTCACACCCTGCGGCTGCTCTCCCTGCCCAGCGCTTGGAGCGGGTACATCGAGACCAACACCTCCGGCACCTCCTGCCTGGGCCCGCTGGAAGGGCTGTCCGCCCAGAAGGACGTCTATGCCGGCGCGGTGGAGGCGCTGGCGGAGGCCGACCGCACCACCCTGGTGCTGGTCAGCCGGCCGGAGGGGGCCGCGCTGGACGAGGCCGCCCGCACCAGCGAAGAACTGCGCGACCTCGGTGTGAAAAACCAGCATCTGGTGGTCAACGGCGTCTTTCGCGCCACCGACGCCGACGACCCGGTGGCCCGGGCCCTGGAGGCGCGGGGCCAGCGCGCCCTCGAGGCCATGCCCGCCGGGCTGGCGGAGCTGCCGCGCAGCGAGCGGCCACTGCGGGCGCACGCGCCCATGGGCCTGGACGGCCTGCGCATCCTGCTGGGCGAGCAGGCCCCCGACATTCCCGAACAGCCGGCGGAGGACGCACCCGAGGGCGAGTCCTTCGAGCAACTCATTGACAGCCTGGAGCGCGACGGCCGCGGTGCGGTCATGACCCTGGGCAAGGGCGGGGTGGGCAAGACTACCCTGGCGGCCCGGATCGCCGTGGCGCTCGCCTCCCGCGGGCACAGTGTTCACCTGACCACCACCGACCCGGCGGCCCACGTGGCCGCTGCCGTGGGCGGCGAGCTGCCCACCGGGCTGACGGTCGGCCGGGTGGACCCCAAGGCCGAGACCGAGCGCTACCGCGAGCACGTCATGGCCACCGCCGGCGCCGACATGGACGAGGAGGGGCGCAAGCTGCTGGAGGAGGACCTGCGTTCGCCCTGTACCGAGGAGATCGCCGTCTTCCAGGCCTTCGCCCGTACCGTGGCCCGGGCCGAGGACGAGATCGTGGTGCTGGACACCGCCCCCACCGGCCACACCATCCTGCTGCTGGATGCCGCCCAGGCCTATCACCGCGAGCTGGGCCGGCAGAGCCAGGAGGTGGCGCCGGAGGTGGAGCAGTTGCTGCCCCGGCTGCGTGACCCCCACTACACCCACATGTTGATCTGCACCCTGCCGGAGGCCACGCCCGTGCACGAGGCGGCAGCTCTGCAGGCGGACCTGCGCCGGGCGGAGATCGAGCCGGCGGCCTGGATTGTCAACCAGTCGCTGACCCCGCTGGCGGTGACCGACCCGGTGCTGCGCGCCCGCCAGGCGCAGGAGGCCCGCTGGCTGCGCGAGATCGTGAGCGAACATCACAGCCGACTGATTATTGAACCCTGGAGCGAAGACTACTCATGAGTGATTCGCAGCCGACCGCCGCCAATGACACCCCCTCCACCAAGGAGGGTATGGGCTTGTTCGAGCGCTACCTCACCCTTTGGGTGGCGCTGGGCATGATCGCCGGCGTGCTGCTGGGGCAGTTTCTGCCGGTGGTGCCGGATACCCTTGCACGCTTCGAGTACGCCCAGGTCTCCATCCCCGTCGCCATCCTGATCTGGGCCATGATCTACCCGATGATGGTGCAGATCGACTTCGGTGCCATCCTCGGTGTGCGCCGGCAGCCCAAGGGGCTGGTGATCACCACCACTGTGAACTGGCTGATCAAGCCTTTCACCATGTTCGCCATCGCCTGGTTCTTCCTGATGGTGGTCTTCCAGCCCTTCATCCCGGAGGACCTGGCCCGGGAGTACCTGGCCGGGGCCATCCTGCTGGGCGCGGCCCCCTGCACCGCCATGGTCTTCGTCTGGAGCTACCTCACCCGGGGCGATGCCGCCTACACCCTGGTGCAGGTCTCGGTGAACGACCTGATCATGCTGTTCGCCTTTGCCCCCATCGTGGTGCTGCTGCTGGGCATCTCTGACATCCAGGTGCCGTGGGATACCGTGGCGTTGTCGGTGTTCCTGTACATCGTCATCCCGCTGGCTGCCGGCTACCTGACCCGCGTGATGCTCATCAAACACAAGGGCGTGGAGTGGTTCGACAACGTCTTCATGAAGCGCCTGGCGCCGGTGACGCCCATCGGGCTGATCCTCACCCTGATCCTGCTGTTCGCCTTCCAAGGCGAGGTGATCCTGAACAACCCGCTGCACATTCTGTTGATCGCGATCCCGCTGATCATCCAGACCTTCCTGATCTTCTTCATTGCCTATCGTTGGGCGAAGGCGTGGAAGGTGCAGCACTCGGTGGCGGCACCCGGGGCCATGATTGGCGCCAGCAACTTCTTCGAGCTGGCCGTGGCCGCGGCCATCGCCCTGTTCGGCCTGCAATCGGGGGCGGCGCTGGCCACCGTGGTGGGCGTGCTGGTGGAGGTACCGCTGATGCTGGCGCTGGTCCGCATCGCCAATAAAACCAAGCACTGGTTCCCGGAAGAGACGCAGCCGGGGCTGGCCCCCGCCTCGGGCAAGGCATGACCCCGGTCATCCTGACCCCGGCGGCGCGGGCATGGGTGCTGGCCCAGGGGGGCGTACTGACTGTGCGTGCCGCCCCCCAACATGGCTGCTGCGGCGGCCACGCAGCCGTGCCCCGGGCCGAGGTCCGGGTGCCGGAGGCCCGCGAGGACTACCAGGCCCTGTCGCTGGAGGGCGTCACCGTCTACCTGGCCCGGGCGCTCTCCGAAGGCCCCTACCGGGTGGATGTGGAAGGGTTCTGGCGCTGGAAACGCCTGGTGGTGGAGGGCGCCGTCAGCCCCTGGCGCCCCGCGGGGCACACGAAAACCGAAGGGCAATGATTCTGGCGATTCAGCCAACGGAGAAAGGACATGCTGAAGCATATACTGGCCGCCATCGACTTCTCACCGGCCTGGTCGCAACTGGAGGCCCAACTGGCCCGCCTGCCGGCGCTGGGCTGCCGGCGCGTGACCCTGGCCTACGTGATGGCCGAGGGGTATACCCAGGCCCCGGAGCTGGGTCATCGGGCCTATTACGAGGAAAAGCTGGCCGAGGCGGCGAAGGCACTGAAACAGGCCACCGGGCTGGACGTGGACTGGACGATCCGGGTCGGCGCCGTGGCCCAGGAGCTGATCGCCGCCGCCGAGGCCTGCCAGGCGGGCACCATCCTGGCCGGCAGCCAGGGGCACGGTTTTGTCCACGAACTGCTCCTTGGCAATACGGTGCTGAACCTTGCGCGTCTGGCCGACCGGCCTCTGTTGCTGGTGCCGATCAATGGCGAGGCGTCCCTGCCTTCGGGCGGTATCTGCCGGCCGCTACTGGCCACCGATGGCTCCGAGGCGGCCTCCGGCGCCGAGGCGGCCTTTCTCAAGCTGCTGCCCCATTGTGGTCGGGGGGTCGTGGTCTCCGTCGGCCGGTGGGATGATCGCAAGGATGAGGATGGCGAACGGGTACGGATCGAGCAGCATATCCGGGGCCTTCTCGATCAAGCAGGCGCGGACACCTTCCAGACGGTATTGGTAGGGCGTGGCAAGCCCAGCCAGGTGATCAGCCAGGTGGCCAGGGAACAGCAGGCGGACTTGGTGGTGCTCGGGCGGCGCGGCCACAACCCGTTAACTGAACTCCTGCTGGGGAGCACCGCCGAGGCGGTCTGCCGTAATAGCCACCAGCTCGTGCTCTTGGTGCCGGCGCGTCCCACTTCCGCGAGCTGACCAGGCTTGGTAAACGGTTTGAGGGCCGGTGGTAAGCGCTTCCCGGAACCGCGGATTTACGTCGTTTCGGGCGCGCTGGCGGTATCGTGCGATTACCCTATTCTTGTGCGGTTTTCACTAGCGAGGTAAATGGCTATGACTCAGCGCGAGGTTGTGCTCTGCGCCCCCGTCCGTACCGCGATCGGCACCTACGGGGGCACGCTCAAGAACACGCCTGCCACAGAGCTCGGGGCCTGTGCCGTGCGGAGCGTCCTCTCCCGGACCGGTTTGGCGCCGGAAAAAGTCCAGTCCGTGGTGATGGGCAACGTTATCCAGGCCGGCAACCGGATGAATCCGGCCCGGCAGGTGGGCATACACGCAGGTCTCCCGGTGGAGGTGCCGGCACTCACGGTGAACCGCGTCTGCGGCTCCGGGGCTCAGGCCATCGCCAGTGCCGCCATGGAGATCTGGAGCGGCATGACGGACTGTGCCATCGCCGGGGGCATGGAGAACATGGACATGGCGCCCTATCTGATGCCGCAGGGTCGCTGGGGTGCCCGGATGGGCGACGCGAAGCTGTTCGACAGCATGCTGACGGACGGATTGAATGATGCGTTCAGCGGCAAGCATTCCGGTTGGCACACCGAGGATCTGGTCAGTCGCTACGGTGTCTCCCGGGAGGATCAGGATCGCTGGGCGGCCCGCTCGCAACAGCGGTTTTCCGAGGCCCAGGCGGCGGGTCGTTTCGACGGGGAAATCACCCCCGTGGAGGTCAATGCCCGCAAGGGCGTTGTACCGTTCGAGCGGGATGAGCACAACCGGGGTGATGTAACCGCCGAATCGCTCGCGCGCATGAAACCGGCCTTCCGCGAAGGGGGGACTATCACGGCCGGCAACGCCCCCGGCCTCAACAGCGGAGCGGCCGCGATGGTGGTCGCTGATCGGGCCTGGGCCGAGGCCGCGGGCGTCGTGCCGATGGCCCGGTTGGTGGCCTTTGGCGTCGGCGCGGTGGAGCCGGGTTATTTCGGCATCGGCCCGGTGCCTGCGGTCAGACAGGCCCTGGATCGGGCCGGCTGGGCGATTGGGGACGTGGATCGGGTGGAGATTAACGAGGCCTTTGCCGCCATTGCCCTGGCCTGCCTGCGAGAGCTGGGGCTCAGCGAGGATGTGGTTAATGTCGAGGGGGGCGCCATCGCCCATGGACACCCCATTGGCGCCACCGGTGCGGTACTCACGACCCGACTCCTGCACGCCATGCATCGTGATGGGGGGCATCGCGGCATCGTGACCTTGTGTATTGGCGGAGGTCAGGGGATCGCCCTGGCATTGGAGAGGCTCTGAGGCCGCCGTGGCGGGGCTGGCGCCCCGCCTGCGGTAAGTCGGTAAGTCGGGTCGGTATCGGGGGCAATGCGCGTCAGTAACCCAGGCCACCCATGATATCTTCAAGATCCGTCGGATTGTCGGCAACCTGCTGACGTGCATGCTCAGGTAGCAGTAGGGTTGCGTCAGCGGTTTCTGCCCGGATGATCCGGGCCTCCGGGCCGCGAACCCTGACGGTCCAGGTTACCGGCAGTGGGTCTTGCGTTGCGTCCGTCACCAGTTCGCCCGAGGCATCGAACTCAGTGTCCCTCTCGGTTGGCGTGATGGACTCAATGTGAAAATCGGTGATCGCCAGCGATTCCAGGTAGTCCTGTATGGCCGATGGGAACACCTCCAGGAAGTCGTTGCGCAGTGCCCTGTCAATCTTGAACCAGTCGTCGCCGAAGATCTGCATGGCGGCCACGCGATAGTTGATCGCTTCCGTCAGAGCTCGGGCGTAGCCCTCGCTGGTGCCGTCGGCAGCCTCGTAGATCGTCAGGAATAAGGACTCAACCGGCGCGATGGAGGCCTCCCCGTTGTCCCCTGGTGCGAAGAAGCCGTCGAAGGGGTCGGCGTGGAGCGCGGGTGACGTCAAGGCCGCCGTGCCGATGAAAGCGCTGATCGCGGCTGCCTTGAGGGTTGGGTTTCTGCGGTGCATGTTGCTCGTCTCCTAATATTGTGCGCGTATCCTGATATCACTATGTTGGCATATCCGATTGCACAGATAAAGGGGCCCGTGCCGACCCATTCAGATCGGACGGATGGCCCGGCATGCCCGTGACACCAGCCGAGCCGAGCGGGGCCGGCTGGCCTGCGGATACCCGCCCGCGCTCAACCGCCCGTGCAATGGTTCGCGAACGCAAAGGCGTCGTTCATCGTCCATTGGGACTGCGGCGTGTTGGCCATCCGTTCACACCAGGTAGGCGAACCGATCTGCCCGGCCGACCCGCGGGCTGCGTCCTCGGGAGCCGGCTCCGGTGCCAGAAGACGGTCCAGAGCCAGCCACCGCTCATCGTTCATGAAGGCCTCCAGGTTTTCCCCAAAGGCGATCACGCCATTGAGCACCGTTTGCGCCTGCCCCGGGTTGGCCAGGAACAGCGCGTTGATACTCCCGTCAACGCGCTCTGTGGCCCGATCCAATCTCATCCCGGCTTCCTTTAGGCGGCCATCCGCCGCGAAGATCGCATCCAGTTCCTCGGCGAGTACCGCACGCTCCGCCGCATCGAGAGGTACCAGGTACTCTTCCGCCCACTGGACCATGTCCTCAATCCCGGCAATCGCCCGGTCCGTGTAGGCTCCCTCGAGGAGCCGGCCTACCTCTTCGGCGGCGGCTTGCCCGTCAATGGCCAGGATGCGATCACCAATCTCCTCGAAAATCGCGGTCTGATCATGGAAGTTCTGCACCAACAGATCGGCAACCGCGCTCGCCTCCAATGCGGGCCTATTGGAGGCGAGCGGTGCCGCGTCGTCGTCCGCCGATTGTTCATTCCCGCAACCCATCAGCAAAAGGACAAACAGCACTGAAAATAACAAAACTCGTGGTGTTTGCATGACTCAGCCCTCCGGGTGAATAGGGCTGTCGGGCGGCAGGTGGGAGCGGGTTATCCGCCGCCCGGCGGGCTGTCCGGAAGCACCGGGCCACCGGATCAGGTTTATCTAACAAATCTCCTCACGGCAGAAGTATAGGTCCTAATGCCGGTGTCTAATCATGTAAATATTCGCCAGGTGCGTCGCCCAGGGCCCCGCCGGCGCGGCCTCAAACCTGCTCGGGGTCATCGACCGCCTGACCCTCGCGGGGACAGACGGCGGACCAGCCCGGTGGCCAGCAGGGCCAGGAAGATGACGCCGACGGCGAACAGGGGGTTGGCCAGCAGGTCCGGACGCAGCAGCAGCATCAGTCCCAGACCCAGCATCATCATCCCCGAGAGCAGTTTCAGCAGCCGCCCCTCGTCTTCCTGCAGCTTGCGATTGCCCAGGGTGAAGGCGAACAGCGCCACGATGATGAGCATGGGAAGCACGTAGATCACGTTGTAGGCCAGCAGGTAGCCGTAGTATCCCACCGCGCCCGGGTCGTGGGCGGTGAGGATGCGGGTGTAGATCATGGGGAAGCCCATGGTGCAGAGGATCTCGTAGAGGTTCACCACCACGGCGAGGATCAGCGTGGCCCCCAGCACCCAGGGCAGACTGTCGGCGGTGGTGAGTGCGCGCATACGCCGGAACAGCCCCGGCCGGGCCGAGT
Organism: Alkalilimnicola ehrlichii MLHE-1; assembly: GCF_000014785.1. NCBI lineage: Bacteria > Pseudomonadati > Pseudomonadota > Gammaproteobacteria > Chromatiales > Ectothiorhodospiraceae > Alkalilimnicola > Alkalilimnicola ehrlichii. Next base: position 3,069,657 of record NC_008340.1, on the reverse strand, counting down.
CCGGAATGCTCAGTGACACGCCGCGCTTGAACCAGAAGTAGTCCTTGATGTTGATCAGCGCCATGGTCACCGCCACCAGCCCGGCCAGCCGGGTCACCAGCGGCATCTCGCCAAAGACCAGGAAGGCGTTCAGCCAGGCGGTCATGAAGGTGAAGTAAATGACCCCGGAGATGGTCACGAAGATGCCGCCAATCAGCAGGATACGGCCGCGGCTGCGGCTGTGCACCACCACGCTGAGCAGGAACAGCAGCACGAAGAAGGCGCAGGGGTTGAAGGCGTCGAACCCGGCCAGCAGGAGGGTCAGTGCCGGCAGCGAGAGGTCATCCGGCCGCACCTCGCCGAGCAGCGGCAACCGCATGGGTTCCGCCTCGGTCCAAAGGGCACGCTCCAGCACCGGCGGCCCGCCGGCCTGGATCTGCGCATGACAGGTCTCCAGCAACTGGCGCAATCGCGCCTCCTGCCGGCCGTGGTCATCGAAGCCCACCAGCATGGCGTCGCAGAAGACAAACCCCGGCACCGCCCGGGCCTCCTCGCCCAGGGCGCTGGCCAGTTCCCGGTAGACCTGGCCGTGCCGTGGCTCCGCGCTGAGGTTGTAGCTGCGCACCTCCAGCCAGTCGTAGTCCTCGGCCAGCCGGCGGACGGCGGGCAGGGCGGCAATGCAGCGGGGGCACTGCTGGGTCCAGAAGAAATGCAGGGTGATGGTGTCCGCCCCGGCGGGGCCGTTCTCAGCGGCCTGTGCACTCGGTACGGGTTGCTGCAGCAGGAGGGCCCCGAGCAGCAGTAGCACCCAGACGCTCAGCCGGGCTGCCTGTTCCGACGGCTGGCGGGCGGCGGACGTCTGCTCCATGGGGGTCCCCTCCTGCACGGTGGTCTGTCCGATTATACGGGTTCCCTTGCAGCCACAGGCCCGTGGTCCAGACTTTACCAATGAGCCATTTTGTTCACCCGCAACCCGACGCCTTGCTGCACCCGGAGCGGGCCGTCCTCGCCGAGGCCTACCGCGCCGACGAGGCCAAGGTCACATCGGTCATGCTGGAGCGGGCCGCGTTGGGCGAAACCGCCAACCGGCGCATCCAGGCGCACGCCCGATCGCTGGTCATGGGCATGATCAGCGCGCAAAAGGGGGAGTTCGGGGTGGACGCGCTGTTGCACGAGTACGACCTCTCCAGCGAGGAGGGCATCGTGCTCATGTGTCTGGCCGAGGCCCTGCTGCGAGTGCCCGACCGCTACACCGCGGACAAGCTCATCCACGACAAGCTGACCGCCTCGCATTGGGAGACCCACCTGGGGCGGGACCGGCCGCTGTTCGTCAATGCCGCCACCTGGGGCCTGCTGCTCACCGAGCGGATCATCGATACCGATGACCGCGACCGCTGGCTGGGCGGGGTCCTGCACCACATGGTGGCGCGCGCGGGCGAACCGGTCATCCGCACCGCGGTGCGCCGGGCCATGGGCCTGCTGGCCGACACCTTCGTCCTGGGGCGGGATATCGATGAGGCGCTGAAACGGGCCCACCCCAACGAGCGCAAGGGCTACCGCTACTCCTACGACATGTTGGGCGAGGCCGCCCGCACCGACGCCGACGCCCAGGCCTACTTCGAGGCCTACCGCAACGCCATCCACCGGGTCGGCAAGGCAGTGGACCCGCAGGCCCGCATCCGCGACCGGGCCGGGGTCTCGGTGAAGCTCTCCGCCCTGGATCCGCGCTACGAGCCGGGTCAGGAGGCACGGGTGATGGGCACGGTCCTGCCCCGGCTGTTGCAGCTCTGCGAACTGGCCCGCGACTACAACATCGCCCTCTGTGTGGATGCCGAGGAGTCCTGGCGCCTGGACCTGTCGCTGGATGTGATTGAGGCGGTGCTTGCCGAGCCGGGGCTGGCGGACTGGGAGGGCTTCGGCCTGGCGATCCAGGCCTACCAGAAGCGCTGCTATGCCCTGGTAGGCTGGCTCGAGGCGCAGGCGGCCAGGCAAAACCGCGCGCTGATGGTGCGCCTGGTCAAGGGCGCCTATTGGGACACAGAGATCAAGGAGACCCAGGTCCAGGGCCTGAGGGACTACCCGGTCTTCACCCGCAAGGCGGCCACCGACGTCGCCTATCTGGCCTGCGCCCGGCGCCTGCTCAGCGAGTGCCCGCACCTCTACCCGCAATTCGCCACCCACAACGCCCATACCGTCGCGGCAGTCATGGAACTGGCCGGCCGCCAGCCCTACGAGTTTCAGCGGCTGCACGGGATGGGCGAGGCGCTCTACGAGCAGTTGCTGGGACGCGCTGGCGGGCCGGATATCCCCTGCCGCATCTACGCCCCGGTGGGCAGTCACGAGGAACTGCTCGCCTACCTGGTCCGGCGCCTGCTGGAGAACGGCGCCAACTCCTCCTTCGTCAACCGTATCCACGAGGGCGACGTGGAGGCCCTGGTCGCTGACCCGGCGTCCAGCCTGCGCGCCCGCGAGAGTCTGCGCCACCCGCGCATCCCGCTGCCCCGGGACCTCTACGGCGAACAGCGTCTGAACAGCATCGGGTTGGATTTCTCCGACCGCCACGAGATGGTCTGGCTGGCCGAGGCCATGGAGGCCGCCAGCGAACATGCCTGGCGGGCCGCGCCGCTGATCGACGGCCAGGTCAAGGCGGGCGCGGGTGAGGCGGTGCACTGCCCCGCGGACCGTGAGCGCCAGGTGGGCCGAGTGGTCTGGTCCGAGCATGCCGACGTGGAACACGCCCTGGAGGCGGCCGTGGCCGGTCGGGAGACCTGGGCCAATACCCGGGCCGAGACCCGCGCCCGGGCCCTGGAGCAGATCGCCGAACTCTACGAGGCGCATGGCGCCGAACTGATGGCCCTGTGCACCCGGGAGGCGGGCAAGGGGCTGAAGGACGGCATTGCCGAGGTGCGTGAGGCGGCCGACTTCTGCCGTTACTACGCGCACCAGGCCCGTCGCCTGTTCGGGCAGGCCACCGTGCTGCCCGGCCCCACCGGCGAGCGTAACGAACTGCGCCTCCACCCGCGCGGGACCTTCCTCTGCATCAGTCCCTGGAACTTCCCGTTGGCGATCTTCACCGGCCAGGTCACCGCCGCCCTGGCCGCGGGCAACACGGTGGTCGCCAAGCCGGCGGAACAGGCCAGCCTGATCGCCCATCAGGCGGTGGCGTTGATGCATCGGGCCGGTATCCCCGAGACTGCCCTGCACCTGCTGCCCGGCGACGGCGGCGAGATCGGCCCGCACCTGGTCGCGGACCCCCGCATCTCCGGCGTGGCCTTCACCGGGGGCACCGACACCGCACGGCGTATCCAGCAGGGGCTGGCGCAGCGTGAGGGCCCCATTGTGCCGTTGATCGCCGAGACCGGCGGGCTCAACGCCATGGTGGTGGACTCCAGTGCGCTGCCCGAGCAGGTGGTGGTGGACATCATTCGCTCGGCCTTCCACAGCGCCGGCCAGCGGTGTTCGGCCCTGCGCCTGCTCTGCGTGCAGGAGGATATTGCCGATGACCTGCTGGCGATGCTCAAGGGGGCCATGGACGCCCTCACCGTCGGCGATCCCCACTGGCTGGCCACCGACGTGGGACCGGTTATCGACCCGGCCGCCCGGGATGGCCTGCTGGCCCACCATGAGCGGATGGTCAGTGCGGGGCGCCTGCTGCACCAGGCCCCGCTGCGACCGGAGTGTGAGCGGGGCAGCTTCGTTGCCCCTGCCCTCTACCGTCTCGACCGTATCGACCAGTTGGGCCGGGAGCATTTCGGGCCGCTGTTGCATTGGGTGACCTGGCGGGCCGGCGAGCTGGATGCGCTGGTGGACCGGATCAACGGCCTGGGCTACGGCCTGACTCTGGGAGTGCACAGCAGGGTGGACGAGACCGCCGCCGCGGTGGTGAACCGCGCCCGGGTGGGCAATGCCTACGTCAACCGCGACATGGTGGGGGCGGTAGTGGGTAGCCAGCCCTTTGGTGGCGAGGGCCTGTCGGGCACCGGTTTCAAGGCTGGTGGGCCGCACTACCTGCTGCGTTTCGCCGCCGAGCGGGTCGTGACCGTCAACACTGCTGCCGCCGGTGGCAACGCCAGTCTGTTCGCCATGGGCGAGGACGATTGACCCCCCGGGCACTTGACCCTACCTGTGTGACCGGGCGCATGATAGGGGTAACGAATACCTAATCGGGGAGTGGAATGCTGCCGATGCAGGCCCAGTTGGGCAGAGTCGGGCTTCAGCCGGGGGGCATGGCGCGGTTATGAGTCTCCGCGCGGTGGTGCTCGCCATTGTCCTGGGCATCCTGGCCTGGGGCTTCTGGCAGAGTGGAGATTTCACCGAGATCGCCGCCGGCGTGGCCATCTTCCTGTTCGGCATGATGTCGCTGGAGCAGGGTTTCCGCACCTTTACCGGCGGCACCCTGGAGACCCTGCTCGAGGCTTCCACCAATCGGTTGTGGAAGAGCGTGGGCTTCGGCATCGCCAGCACCACGCTGATGCAGTCCAGCACCCTGGTCTCGCTGGTCACCATCTCCTTCGTCAGCGCCCAGATGATCCCGCTGGCCGCGGGCATCGGCGTGGTGCTGGGGACCAACCTGGGGACCACCACGGGTGCCTGGCTGATCGCCGGCCTGGGCCTGCGGGTGAACATCTCCGCCTACGCCATGCCGTTACTGGTCTTCGCCATCGTGCTGATGTTCCAGCGCGGTAAGATGGCCAAGGGGGCGGGCAATATCCTGCTGGGCATCGGCTTTCTCTTCCTGGGTATCCACTACATGAAGGAGGGCTTCGACGCCTTCCAGGAGACCTTCGACCTGGCCGCCTACTCCATGGAGGGGATGGCCGGGCTGCTGGTCTACATCGGCATCGGCATGCTCATCACGGTGATCATGCAGTCCAGCCACGCCACCTTGCTGGTGGTGATCACCGCCCTGGCGGCCGGGCAGGTCACCTACGAGAACGGCCTGGCCCTGGCCATCGGCGCCAACCTGGGGACGGCGGTGACCACGGCCCTGGGTGGCATGACCGCGCACCTGGGCGGCAAGCGGCTGGCGGTGGCGCACGTGGTCTTTAATATCGTGACCGCCGTGGTGGCGGTGGCGTTCATGGACTGGATCCGTTTGGGTGTGGATTTCGGCGGCAACCTGCTGGGCTTTGCCGAGGACGACTTTCTGCTTCGCCTGGCGCTGTTCCATACCCTGTTCAATTTGTTGGGCGTGATGATCTTCGCGCCCTTCACCAAGCAGTTTGCCAGCCTGCTGGAGCACTATGTGACATTCGTCTCCAAGCGCACGGTCAGGCCGCAGTTCCTGCACAAGGACGCGCTGAAGGTGCCGGAGGTCACCGTGGCCGCAGTGCGCAAGGAGGTCTGGCACCTGTACGAGAATGCCTTTTCGCTGATCACCCACGGGCTCAGTCTGCGGCGCACGGTGGTTCGCTCCGAGCAGTCGTTGAGCGACGCTGTGGCCCGTACCCAGCGCATCATGCCGCTGGATATCGATGACGATTACGAGCAGCGGATCAAGAGCCTGCAGAGCGCCATCGTGGAATTCATCAGCGAGAGCGGGACCAGTGGTGATACTCCGGCCGCCGCCACCGAGCAGCTCTACGAACTGCGCCACGCCAGCCAGAATATTGTGCTGGCGGTGAAGGACATGAAGCACTTGCACAAGAACCTGTCGCGGCTTGGCCTGTCCCGTAACCGCGCCATCCGCGAGCGCTACGACGAGATCCGGCTGCTGATTGCAGGGCTGTTGCGCGAGATTGAGCAACTGCGCCAGGAGGAACCCGGAGCCTCCACCGTACTCGCGCTTGATGCCTACAAGGTCAGCGTGGAGCGCTTCTACCGGGGGTTCAGCGCCCGGCTGGAGGAGGCGATCAGGGAGCGGCGCATGCGCGGTGCCGAGGCCACCTCGCTGATGAATGATGCGGGGTACGCCTATGATATTGCCCGTCTGCTTATCGAGGCGGCGCAGATCTTGCTGGTGGCCAAGGAAAAGGAGGTGCGCCTGGCGCAGAGTCAGGTCGCGCTCAGCGATGAAGAGATTCAGGCGGCTGTCGAGGAGGTCTCCTCTGAGAGCAAGGGGCGGACGTTGTGACGGCTGAGCGGGTTGGGGTGGCGGCGATCTTTCGGGTGGGAGCAACCCTATGAAGACCAAGAAGCTATTGTCCAGATTACGGGACTTCCTGAACGCAGAACGGAGTGAGCAGGAAAAGGAGATGGATTCTATCCGTCTGGTCCTGCGCGAACTCAGGGAGAAGCAGCGGAAGTTTCAGGCCAAGCTGGACGAGAACCCCAACCGTGACGACCGTGAGGAGATCGAAGGCAAGCTCCGGGCTATCCGGGCCCAGCGGCAGAAGGGTGTGGAACGGTTGCGGGTGCTCTCCGGCCGACAGGACGGCTTCCAGGATTGAACGGGCAGGGCCTGCCTTGAATGAACGGACAGGCCCCGCCGCCGGCTCCGTTTAGACGAAGGTCAGCCAACCCTCGTGACCGGGGCTGCGCCCCTCCACGGCATCGAAGTAGGCCTGCTGGAGCTTTCCGGTGATGGGGCCGCGGCAGCCCTCGCCGATGGTGCGGTTGTCCAGCTCGCGGATCGGCGTGACCTCCGCAGCCGTGCCGGTGAAGAAGGCCTCGTCCGCCAGATAGGCCTCGTCGCGGGTGATGCGCTTTTCCTTCACCGGGATGCCCATCTCCCCGGCCAGGGTGATCACGGTGTCGCGGGTGATGCCCTCCAGGCAGGAGGTCAGCTCGGGGGTGTAGAGCACGCCGTCGCGCACCATGAAGAAGTTCTCACCCGAGCCCTCGCAGACAAAGCCGTCCACGTCCAGCAGCAGGGCCTCGTCGTAGCCGTCGCGGGTGGCCTCCTGCAGCGCCATCATCGAGTTCATGTAGTTGCCGTTGGCCTTGGCCCGGCACATGGTCACGTTGACGTGGTGGCGGGTGAAGGAGCTGGTCTTGATACGGATGCCCCGTTCCATGTTCTCCGCCCCCAGGTAGGCCCCCCACTCCCAGGCGGCGATCATGGTGTGTACCTTGAGGTTGTCGGCGTGCAGGCCCATGCCCTCGGAGCCGTAGAAGCTCATCGGCCGGATGTAGGCACTCTGCAGGTTGTTTTCGCGCACGCACTGGACGATCGCCTGGTTGATGGTGTCCTGGTCGTAGCCGATGTCCATCTGCAGGATGCGCGCGGAGCCGAAAAAGCGCCGGGTGTGCTCCGGCAGGCGGAAGATGGCGGTGCCGCGCTCGGTGTTGTAAGCGCGGATGCCCTCGAAGACCCCCATGCCGTAATGCAGGGTGTGGGTGAGCACGTGGATGCGCGCATCGCGCCAGGGGACGAGTTGGCCGTCCAGCCAGATGACGCCGTCGCGGTCGTCCATACTCATGCTGCAGTTCCTCCATTGGCGGCCAGACGCCGGGTCAGGGATAGGCCGCGTGGGTTCTGTTGTCCGTTGGCTTGCGGGCAGCGCCGGCTCAGTCGCCCCCCATCAGGCGCTCCCAGATGGCGGTCACGGTCTCCCGGTGCTGCTGGAACTCCTCGGCGGGGACGCTGCCGCCGGCCTCCTGCAGGGTCAGCCGGTGCAGGCGGCCACGGTAGGCGCGATAGGCCTCGGCCAGGCGGTCGGCGTCGCCGTTGGGCAGCCAGCCGCAACGCCCCAGCGCACCCAGCAGCCGGACGTTGTCCGGGTAGCGGATCAGTTCGGGGTGTTCGTGGGCGGCTGCCAGAACCGCATATTGAACCATGAACTCGATGTCGGTGATACCGCCCCGGTCCTGTTTGATGTCGAAAAGCCCCGGGTCGCGACTGGCCTTCTCGTCCCGCATGCGCTCGCGCATGTTGCGGACCTCTTCGCGCAGCGGCTCCGGCGCGCGCGGCTGGCAGAGCAACTCCTCGCGCAGCGTCTCAAAGGCGCGACAGAGTGCCTGGCACCCGGCCACCGCCCGGGCGCGGACCAACGCCTGGTGCTCCCAGGTCCAGGCCTCCTCACGCTGATAGCGGGCGAAGGCCTCCAGACTGGTGGCCAGCAGGCCGGCCTTGCCGCTGGGGCGCAGGCGGGTGTCCACCTCGTAGAGCACGCCGCCGGGTGTCTGGGTATTGAGCACATGGATCAGCCGCTGGGTGAGGCGGGCGAAAAAGACCGGGTTGTCCAGCGGGCGGGGGCCATCGGTCTGTTGCGCCTCACCGCGGGTGTCGTGGATGAAGACCAGGTCCAGGTCGGAGCCGTAGCCCAGTTCGATGCTCCCCAGCTTGCCGTAGGCGATGACGGCAAAGCCGGCCTCCACCGTCTCCCCGTCCATCCGGCAGAGGGGGCGGCCATGGCGGGCCACCAGATGGCGGTAGACCACGCCCACCGCCTCCTCCAGCACCACCTCGGCGATGCCGGTAAGGTAGTCACTGACCACCATGACCGGCACGGCGCCGCTGATGTCGGCCGCGGCCACCCGCAGGGTGTTGGTCTGCTTGAACAGCCGCAAGGCCTCCATCTGCTCTTCCAGGTCGTGCTCTTCGATGGGGCGCAGCCACTCCCGCAGTTCCTCGGCCAGGGCCTCCCGGCCCAGCGGCTTGTAGAGGCTGCGCGGGTCCAGCAGCTCGTCCAGCAGCAGGGGGTGGTGGGCCAGGTAGCGAGCGATCCAGGCGCTGCCGTCGCACAACTGGATAAGCTGTGACAGCGCCATGGGGTGCTCGACCAGGAGCGACAGGTAGGCGGTGCGCCGGGCGATGGTCTCCACCAGGTCGAGACTGCGGATCAGGGCAAGATCGGGCTGATCGGCATTGCAGGCGGCGCCAATCAACAGCGGGATGAGCCGGTCCAGCCGGTGCCGGCCCTGGCGGGACAGGGCGCGGGCCACGCTGCTCTCGCGCAGGGTGCGCAGGCGCCGCTCCACCGCCTGGGCGTCGTCGAAGCCGAGTTCGCCCAACTGCCCGCGGACCGTTTCCGGCTCCAGTTCCCCCAGCCACAGGACGTCCAGCGCACTGGGTTCACTGCCCTCATCGCTCTCCGCCTGTGGGGCGGCGAACACCTGCTCGAAATGGCCGTGCACCTGGTGCTGCACCCGGTCGAGCCGGGACTGGAAGGCGGCCCAGTCGTCGAAGCCCATGGCCAGTGCCAGGCGCTGGCGGTCCAGGGGATTGTCCGGGATCTCGTGGGTCTGGCGGTCGCCGATGGCCTGCAGCCGGTTCTCCGCCTCGCGCAGAAACCGATAGCCCTCGGTCAGCTCGCTGACCACGTAGTCCGGTAGCAGATGAATCTCCCGCAGGTAGTCCAGCACATGCAGGATGCGGCGCTCCTGCAGCCGGCGATCACGTCCGCCGCGGATCAGTTGGAATGCCTGGCCGATAAACTCCACCTCGCGGATACCCCCGGGGCCAAGCTTGAGGTTGTCCTCCATGCCTTTGAGCCGGACCTGGGCCATGACCTTGGCCTTCATGCCCCGCAGTTCCTCCAGGGCGCCGAAGTCGAGGTAGCGCCGGTAGACGAAGGGGCGCAAATCGGCCAGCAGTGCCTCGCCGGCCTGATAGTCGCCGCCCACCACCCGGGCCTTGATCATGGCGTAGCGCTCCCACTCCCGGCCTTGGTGCTGGTAGTAGTGCTCCATGGCGGCGAAGGAGAGCGCCAGCGGGCCGCTGTCGCCGTTGGGGCGCAGGCGCATGTCGACCCGGAAGACCTGGCCGTCGGGGGTGTGTTTGTCCAGTGCGGTGATCAGTTGGCGGCCCAGGCGGATGAAGAACTCCTGGTTGTCGCGGGGCCGGCGCCCGTCCGTCTCGCCGGACTCCGGAAAGCAGAAGATCAGGTCGATGTCGGAGGAGAAATTCAGCTCCTGGCCGCCCAGTTTGCCCATGCCCAGCACCACCATCCGTTGCTGGTTGCCGTCACCGTCGCGGGGGGTGCCCATGCGCTCGCACAGCCAGTGGTAGAGGATGTCCAGCGGCAGGTCGATGCAGGCCTCGGCCAGTTCGGAGAGGTCACGCAGGGTTTCCTCCAGATCGGCCCAGCCCACCAGATCGCGCCAGGCGATACGCAGTATCTCCCGGTTGCGAAACCGGCGCAGGGCCAGGTGCAGGCCCGGTTCGTCGCGGACCTCCGAGAGGGCGGTCGCGAGGTTATCCCGGAGTTCGTCGGCGGCATAGCGGCGGGTGAGGTCACCGCTCTCCGCCAAGTCGCGCAGGCGCTGCGGACAGCGCTGACAACTGCGCGTTATGAACTCGCTGCAGGCCCAGGCGCGGGGCAGGGTCCGAAGGACCTCCGGGTCATCGGGCAGGGCCTCGTCGGCGGGCCAGTCGGCCAGTGCCTCGCGCACGGCCTCGGCCAACGGATCGGGCAGGGCGGTGAGGGCGTCGTCGGGGATGCGGTCTGTGGTTGCCATGCCAGCAGTTTATAGTCCGGCGCGCCCGGAACGCCATGTTCCCTGCCGGACCCGCGTCTAGCAAAGGCCGCGGTGGCGGCGCCAACCCTGGGCGCGCAGCCGGCAGGCCGGGCATTCGCCACAGCCGTAACCCCAATCGTGACGCTGTGTCCGATCGCCCAGGTAGCAGGTGTGGGTGTGCTCGGCAATGAGCTCTACCAGGTCGGCTCCGCCGAGGGTCTCGGCCAGCGCCCAGGTCTGGGCCTTGTCCCGCCACATCAGCGGCGTGTGCAGCACGAAGTGGCTGTCCATGCCCAGGTTCAGGGCCACCTGCAGGGCCTTGATGGTGTCGTCACGGCAGTCCGGATAGCCGGAGTAGTCGGTCTCGCAGACGCCGGTGATTAGGTGCCGGGCCTGCAGCCGCCAGGCCAGCGCCGCCGCGTAGGTGAGGAACAACAGGTTGCGCCCGGGCACGAAGGTGTCCGGCAGGCCGCTGTCGCGGATCTCGATGGCGCGCTCGCGGGTCAGGCTGGTGTCACTGATCTCACCCAGGCTGGTCAGGTCCAGCAGGTGGTCCTCGCCCAGCCGCGCACCCCAGCCGGCGAAGTGCTGGCCGATGGCCTCGCGCACCCGCTGTCGGCACGCCAGCTCCACCCGGTGGCGCTGGCCGTAGTCGAAGGCCACGGTGTGGACCCGGTGGTAACGGGCCAGCGCCCAGGCCAGACAGGTGGTGGAGTCCTGCCCGCCGGAGAAGAGGACGACGGCGGTCTGATTGGTGTCGGCAGTCTCGGACATGGGCAACAGCTTAGGCCAGGGCGCGAGACGGCGCCCGGGGAGGGTGCCTGGGAACGAAAAAGGCCGAGCGCACCGGCTCGGCCTTCCGAAGATGGTGGCCAGGGAGAGAATCGAACTCCCGACACGGGGATTTTCAATCCCCTGCTCTACCGACTGAGCTACCTGGCCAACGGGCGGTGATTAAACCTGATATGGCTCCGGCCGTCAAGGGTCGACGGGTCACTCGGGCTGGTAGTCCGGCGGTGCGGAGGAGCCGTCACCGAAGAAGAAGTTCTCCATCTCCTTCTCCAGGAACTGGCGGGCGCGCGGCTCCACGGGGGTGAGGCGGTACTCGTTGATGAGCATGGTCTGGTGGCGGAGCCACTCCTGCCAGGCCTCCTTGGAGACGTTTTCGTAGATGCGCTTGCCCAGCTCGCCGGGGTAGGGGGGGCGGGGCAGGCCCTCGGCCTCCCTGCCCAGTCGCACGCATTGCACCATCCGCGTCATGGTGTGTACTCCCTGAGTCGTTCCAGTAACCGGGCCACCGGGGCGGCCACCGCCCGGGCGCCGGTGTCATGAATGGATTGCCAAAGTGTATCACTCTCCTTCACCGCTTGGCCCGCCCCGGAAACCCGCAGGTGAATCGGGTGGATGTCCAGTTCAAAGTGGCTGAAGGCGTGGCGCAGGGGCGGCCAGTGGCCGGCCTGGTCGACCTTGAGGCCGAGCGCGGCCGCCGCGCTCTTCGGGTCGGCGTCCACGGCCGCCTCGGGCAAGCTCCAGAGGCCGCCCCAGACGCCGCTCGGGGGGCGGCGCTGCAGCAGCACCCGGTCGCCGTGCTGGAGAATGAGCATGCGGGTCTGGCGCAGCGGGCGCCGGCGCTTGGGTTTCGGGGTGGGCCAGGCCTCCGGCCGGCCGCTGGCGTGGCCGGCGCATCGGGCCTGCAGTGGGCACTCATGGCAGCGGGGGGTGCGCCGGGTGCAGACGGTAGCGCCCAGGTCCATCATGGCCTGGTTGTAGTCGGCGCAGCGGTGGGCCGGGGTGTAGTGCTCGGCGAGCGCCCACAGCCGGCGGGCGACGGCGGTCCGGCCGGGCCAGCCGTCCACCGCATGCCAGCGGGCCAGCACCCGCTTGACGTTGCCATCCAGGATGACCGCCCGGCGCCCCTGGCCGAGGGAGTGGATGGCGCCGGCGGTGGAGCGGCCGATGCCGGGGAGGGCCTCCAGGGCGTCCAGGTCTGCGGGCAGTTCCCCGCCGTATTGATCGCGGATGTGTTGCGCGGCCCGGTGCAGGTTGCGGGCGCGGGCGTAGTAACCCAGCCCGGCCCAGAGCGCCAGCACCTCCTCCTGTGGTGCGTCCGCCAGCGCACGCGGGCTGGGGAATCGGCGCATGAAACGGTGGAAGTAGGGCACCACGGTGGCCACCTGGGTCTGTTGCAGCATCACCTCCGAGACCCACACCCGGTAGGGGGTGGCCGGATGCTGCCAGGGCAGGTCGTGGCGGCCGTGGCGGTCGAACCAGGCCAGGATCGCCGCCCGGGTCCGATTGACCGCCTCCTCCTCAGTGCCCGGTGCGCCGGGGCGGTCCGCCATCAATCGAACAGCCCCCGCAGGCGGTCCTCCACGTCCTCACGCAACCGCTCCCGGCCGCGCTCCACCTCCCGTTCGATACGCTCCAGTTGTTCGCCGCGCAGGGCCTCGGCGATGTCCACGCTGATGCTGGGGTCGTAGAGGTCGCCGCGGAACCGCAGCGGGATGGTGAGCCCGCGCAGTTCCTCGCGCGGCTGGCCGTCCTGGCCCTTGAGCGTGCCCACCACGCTGGTGCGCAGGCGGTAGTCGATGGTCTCGTCCGGCAGGTTGGCCTGGCCGTTGCCGGTGACCCGCAGCAGGGGGGACTGGGCGCTGAGATCGTCGTTGCGGACCACGCCGTTGTTGATGACGAAGCTGCCGGTCAGCTCACTGAAGTCGGTCCGGCGGGGCTCGTCTGTGTCCTCCGGGCTGCGCCCGCGCAGCCGGTCCTGGGCGTCGCGCAGGGTCTTGGCGAGGTTGATGCCGCGGATGGCCCCGTCGGTGACCCGGAAGCGGCCGTTGCCGTTGAGCGTGGCGGTCAGGGCGTCCATGTTGTTACCCCGGGTGGTGACGTCCAGCACCAGGTTGCCACGGCCCAGGAGCAGGCTCTCATCGCCGGTGAGATCGGTGATCAGCGGGTCAAAGTCGATGCCCTCGAGCTGGGCCCGCACGGCGTACTGCGGGATGTCCGGGCGGGCGTCCAACTGCAGCCGGCCCTCATAGCGCCCGTCGTAGAGGGCTGCGCTGGTGGGGTCGAGCCGGATCAGGCCGTTGTCGGTGTGCAGCCGGGCGTGGATGTCGCTCATCCGCAGGCCGGCCACCTTGAGGCGTCCCACGCGGAAATCGCCGGCCAGGTCCAGGCCGCGCAGCAGTTCCAGCGGCAGTTCGATCTCCCCGGCACCGGCCGGGCCCGGTTCGCCCGGGCCGTTGGCGGTCTCCGCCGGTTCCGGGAGGTAGCGATCCAGATCGATCTCGTCCACCGCCAGGTCGAACCGGGCCCCGGGCCCGGCGAAGTCGTGCATGCTGATCTCGCCGTTCAGGGTGGTGTCATCCAGTCGCCAGTCCAGGCCGGTGAGGTGCAGGACCTCGTCCGCCCAGCGCAGGTCGCCCGACAGGCCCACCCGGGTGAGCACATCGGGATCGGCGGTGTCGGGCGCGTCCAGCTCCAGGCGCGCTATCAGCTCGCGCAGGTTGAACGTTGCCACCTGCAGCCGGCCCTCGGCCTCCGGGCCGGTGTCGGTCTGGCGTCCCTGAAGGGCCAGCTCCGCGCGCAGCCCGAGGGTTTCCAGCACCAGGTCGGGCCAGTCCAGGGCCTGCGCGTCCAGGTCGACCCGGGGATTGCCCCGGAGGCTGGCGGCGATGCCGTCCGCGGGCAGGTCGTCGCCGCTGGCGGTGACCTCCAGACGCAGGCCGTCCAGCGCCAGGTGGCTGAGGGTGCCGTCGACGGTAATGGCACTGCTCAGTTCGCCGGCCACCCGGGGCAGGTCATCCCCGGTCAGCACCCAGTCCATTTGCAGTTGCATGGGGTCGTCGATGCGCACGGCGTCCAGATCCAGGTTGAACGGATCCACCTGCAGCCGCAGGGCGCTCTGCCGGTCCTCCCAGCTCAGCCGCGCGTTACGGATGTCCAGGCCGCCGACGTTGGCCAGGGTCTCACCCAGATCGCGGGGCGCCCGTGGTTCGTCGGGCATGGGTGCCGGCTCGGGGTCCGCCTCCTCTGGCAGCAGGTCCTCCCAGTTGCCGCGGCCCTGTTCATCCACCATCAGCCGGACCGTCAGGCCATCGAGCACCACCGTGCGGGTGACCAGCTCCCGGCGCAGCAGCAGTGGCACCAGCTGCACCCCCACATCGACCTGGTCCACCTCGAGAAAGGGGGCGTCATGAAAGCCCTCGGCGTCGGCCAGGGTGGTGCGGCCCAGTTCCAGGGCCAGCCAGGGGAAGATGCTGAGCGAGAGGTCCCCCTCGATGGTGAGGCTGCGGCCGGTCTCCTGCTCCACGGCGGCCTCGATGCGGTCGCGGTAGTCGTTGGGGTCCACCAGCAGCAACACCGCCACTAGGGCAATGACAATCAGGCCGAGCAGACCGCCCAGTCCGATCAGTAACCATTTGATGATGTTGCCCATTTATTGCCCTCCGAGGCCTGATTGTCGCAGCGGCTGACTTCGTGGCCAGCCTCTCTATAATGGTAAGTGCAGACCGTCTTTTCGTCACTCCGTTCCGTCGTGGGCGTGGGGTGCTTTCGTTGTGCCGAACGACACGGCACGCCGGCGCCGGGTGGGAGTGACTTGCGAAGTGTGTCCCAGCCGAGGGAGATTGCCTCATGAGCGAGTACTGCGTTGTGGTTGCCCAGGGCTCACGCGCCCGGTTCTTCACCCTGGAGCCGGCAGAGGTGCCGGAGATGGAGGGGGGGCCGAATCTGGTGGAGCGACAAGCGTTGACCAACACCGAGCATCAGGCCCATGAAGAGGCTGTCTGGAGCGACATCCGCCGCGGCAGAAACCGATCCCCCAGCGGTAACGCCCACGGGTACGACGAGCACCGGAAGAACCACGACGATGAGATGGAGCGTCGCTTTGCGAAGGATATCGCAGACACCCTCAACCAGATGACCGCCAAGAACGGTACCCGGCGCGTGGTATTGTGCGCCGAGAAGCGCATGCTGGGTTTTCTGCGCCCGAGCATGAATGGTCGCCTGCACGGTAACCTGGAGCTGCGCGAGGTCCCGAAGGACCTCACCCGCCTGAACACCACCCAGTTGCACCAGCGGTTGGCCGACGAGGGCCACCTGCCGCGCCGCCGGACGCCCACCCACTAAGGCGTTGGGCGCCGGTGGGCGCCTTGGCCTGATGATGCCCCGAACGGGCCGGCTGCATGCCGGCCCGTCGTCGTTTCAAGACCCGGGAGAGGTGGAAGCCACCATGGGACTTTATCGGGATTGGTGTTGTCCGCGCCTGACAGCGCTCTGCATGCGGAACCCCCAATTTTTGCCCTATCGGCGCCGGGCCCTGGCGGAGGCCCGTGGCCATGTGTTGGAACTGGGCGCGGGTGCTGGCGCCAATCTGCCCTATTACCCCCGTGCCGTCACCCGGGTAACGGCGGTGGAGCCGTCCGCCTGGCTGATCGACCGGGCACGGGCCCGGGCGGCGGAGCTGGGTCTGCCATTGGCCCCCCTTCAGGTGGGGGCGGAGGCGATCCCGCTGCCAGATGCCAGCGTCGACACCGTGGTCAGCACCTGGACGCTGTGCAGCGTGGATGATCTGGCTCGGACGCTGTCCGAGGTGCGGCGGGTGCTGCGCCCCGGCGGTCACTTCCTGTTTGTTGAGCACGGCCTGGGGCCAACGCCGGGGCTGCGCCGTTGGCAGCACCGGCTCAACCCGGTCTGGCGCCGGCTGGCCGGGGGCTGCAACCTCAACCGGGCGGTGGATAGGGCGGTGGAGAGCTCGGGCCTGTGCTTGGAGGGGCTGGAGACCGGTTTTTTCCCCACGGGGCCCCGGCTGCTGACCTACATGTACGAGGGTCGGGCCCGGGCGGCGGACTGATCAACCGTTGCCGGCGGCCAGCAGCCGGTCGATCAGGCGCCGCGCGCTGCCCAGATAGGCCGCCCCGAACAGGTTGAGGTGGTTGAGGATGTGGTAGAGCTGGTAGAGCTCCTGGCGCAGCTCATGGCCCGGCGGCAGCGGCCACTCCGCCTGGTAAGCGTGCCGGAAGGCCGGGCCGAAGCCGCCGAACAGGGCCGCCATGGCCAGATCGCACTCGCGGTCGCCGTAGTGTACCGCCGGGTCCCAGGTGGCGGGCCGGCCGGCGCAGAACCCGGCGTTGCCGCCCCAGAAGTCCCCGTGTAACAGCGAGGGGGCCGGAGCGTGGTCCAGCAGGGATGGCAGCCGCTCGGCCAGCCGGGCGCCGCGCTCCAGCCAGGGGCCGTCGTGGCCGTTGGCCGCGGCCAGTGCCAGTTGCGGGCGCAGCCGCCGGTCACGGAAGAATAGGGCCCAGTCGGCCTCACGGGTGTTGTCCTGCGGGGTGCCGCCTAGGGCGTTGTCCCGGTGCCAGCCGTGCCGGTCCGCCGTCGCGGCATGGGTGGCGGCCAGGGCCCGGCCCATGGCGGCCCAGTCCCCGGCGCGCTCGATCTCCAGGTACTCCATCAGCAGCCAGGCCTGACCGTCGGCCTCGTCCTGGGACAACGGCCGGGGGACGCGCAGGGCGCCGGCGGCGGCCAGCGCCTCCAGCCCCTCGGCCTCGGCGGCGAGCTGCCAGCCCCGACTGGCGGGTTCGCGCTTCAGGAAGGCGGTGCGACCGCCGGCATGGACCCGTGCGGTGTCACTGACGCAGCCGCCGCCCACCCCCTGCAGGCGCAGCTCGGCCGCCGGCACGCCAAGCACCCGGGCGATGGCCTCGCGAATGGGGTCGGGGCGGGCGTCCGTCATGGCTCAGCGACCGGCCGGGCCACCATGGGCGGGGTTGTGGGCGGGGCGGACATCGGCCGGGGGCAGGCGCCGGGTGGCCGCCGCATAGCTGGCCTTCAGCAGCCAGTCGCGACGGACCAGCGCCGGGGTGATGGTCATCAGCCCGCGGACCGTGCGCCGGCTGATCTTGATCTCGGCCGGGTCACGGAACTGCGGGTGGCGGTGGATGTTGCCCAGGGTCAGGGCGGCCATGCCCAGGGCCCAGATGCAGAACCGCCGGATACCCGGCTCGCTGACCGGGATCTGCAGTACGTACTCGAAACCGCGATCCAGGTGCCCGCGAGCGATGGCCACCATGCGGCGCATGCCCTCGTGGAAGTGGGGGTCACCGGCCCAGTCGGCATCGGCGTCCAGCGGGCAACCGGCCCCGGCAAAGATGTCGCGCGGTAGCCAGCAGACCCCCCGTTCGCGGTCGTTCCAGACATCCTTCAGGATGTTGGTCATCTGCAGCGCCTGGCCGAAAGAGAGTGACATGCGCATCAGCTCCTGGCGGTGGCGCCCCATCACGGTGGAATAGCCGCAGAAGAGCACGGTCAGCATCTCGCCGACCACACCGGCCACGTGGTAGCAATAGTCATCGAAGGCGGCCATATCCGCCAGCCCGTCCGGCCGTTTGTTGGCCTGGAAACGGGCCATTCCCTTGGCGAGCACCCGCACGCAGCGGACCACGGAGCGGCGTTGCCAGGCGGGCAAGGCGCGGGTGACCCGCAACACCCGGTGGGTGTTGCGAACCAGTTCCAGCTCCGTGCGCGGGGTGGATTGGCGCGGGAACATCCGCGCGAGCTCGCGGCCGAAGGGCTCCGCCGGCTCCTGGCCGCGCAGGGCAATGTCCAGGCGCTTGAACCACTCCGCCTTGGCCACGCTGTCACCGGGGAGGTGGTCTTCGATGGTATCGGCGATGCGGCAGAGCAGGTAGGCGTTGGTGACCGTCCCGCGCAGGTACTCGGGCAGCTGCGGGATGGTCAGGGCAAAGGTGCGCGAGACCCCCGGCAGGACGGAGTCCTGATAGGCCTTGTCCGCCTGGACCTGATGGGTCCAGCCGCCATCCGGGTGCTGGTTGAGGGGCACGGTATGAGACGAATACATGGTCCGCTACGCAGGGCTTGTGCATGGGCCGCCCAGGGGGCGGTGCGGTGCGCAAGCTTACACCCTGAGGCGCGCGGGTTCTATTCCCGCATGCGTGGCATCAGGGTGACGAAGTTGCAGGGCTTGTGGCGGGCGTCGAGCTGGTCCTTGAGAATGCCGTCCCAGGCCGTGCGGCAGGCCCCGGTGGAGCCGGGGAGCACGAAGATCAGCGTGGCGTTGGCGATACCGCCGAGCGCCCGGGACTGCACCGTGGAGGTGCGGATCTCCTGCAGGGAGAGCCAGCGGAACATCTCGCCGAAGCCCTCCACCTCCAGATCCAGCAGCGGACGGACGGCCTCCGGCGTGATGTCGCGGCCGGTCACCCCGGTGCCGCCGGTGGTGATCACTGCCTGCACCGCCTCGTCGGCGATCCACCGGGACAGCTCGGCGCGGATCCGGTAACGGCAGTCGGGCACCACCAAGCGCTCCGCCAGCCGGTGGCCGCTCGCCTTGATGCGCTCGGCGAGCGTTTGGCCGGAGCGGTCGCTGTCCAGGTCGCGGGTGTCGGACACGGTCAGTACTGCGATATTGAGGGGCTGGAACTCCGCCTGGCTCATTAAGAAGTCTCCCAATCGGCATTTCCGTGGGAATGTAGCCTGGATGGACACCGCAGGTGAAGCGCCAGCCCCCGATAGCTGCGGACATTCGTCATTGGCCTACCACCCCGGCACCTCCTGAGGCTGGTCGAACCACATCGTGCGCTGGCCGAGTTGGCCGCTGGTGTTCAAGCCCCAGGCCCGCAGGGTCCCGTCTGACATGGTGGCCAGGGTGTGGTAACCACCGCCACTCACTGTGGACCAGTCAGTCTCGTTGCCCACCTGCACCGGTGCATCGCGGTTGTCGGTATCGCCCAGGCCAAGCTGGCCGTCATGGTTCCGCCCCCAGGCCCAGAGGGTGTCGTCCTCTTTGAAGGCCAGCGTGTGGAATAAGCCCGTGCTCACCGCCGCCCAGTCGGCATCATTGCCTACCTGAGCAGGCGTGTTGCGGTTGTCGGTGTCACCAAGGCCCAGTTGCCCGTTGTTGTTCTCCCCCCATGCCCAGAGGGTGCCATCGGCCTTGACCGCCAGGGTGCGGTACCCGCTCGCGCTCACTGCGGCCCAGTCGGTATCGCTACCCACCTGCACCGGCGCGTGGCGATCGCTGGTGTGGCCCAGACCCAGCTGACCACGGACATTCCAGCCCCAGGCCCAGAGCGTGCCGTCGGTCTTGACGGCCACCGTGTGGTGTAAGCCCGTGCTCACCGCGAGCCAGTTACTCTCGCCGCCTACCTGCTCTGGCGAGAGGCGATCACTGGTGTCGCCCAGTCCCAGTTGCCCGTAATGGTTCCAGCCCCAGGCCCAGAGGGTGCCATCGGGCTTGACGGCCGAGGTGTGGGACTGCCCCACACTTACTGTGGCCCAGTCAGTGTCGCTACCCACCCGCTCCGGTGTATGGCGGTCATTCGTGTCGCTCAGGCCAAGTTGGCCGGAGCTGTTTCGGCCCCACGCCCAAAGGGTGCCGTCATTCTTGACGGCGAGAGTGTGGTACGAGGCTGCATTCACCGCAGCCCAGTCGGTATGGCTGCCCACCTGCTCCGGGGTTGCGCGGTCGTCGGTATCGCCCAAGCCGAGCTGGCCATAATTGTTTCGGCCCCAGGCCCAGAGGGTCCCGTCGTCCCTGAGCCCCAGGCTGTGGTTGAACGAGCCGCCATTCACCGCGGCCCAGGCGGACCCGGTGACGGTTTGGCTCGGCGTGACGATGTACCGCATGACGCCCAGGCCGAGCTGGCCGTATTCGTTGTCGCCCCAAGCCCGCAGGGTGCCGTCGGGATTGACGGCCACCGTGTGGTTTCGGCCCGCAACGAGCGCGATCCCGCTGGCTATCGGCACCGGTGCATCGCGGCTGACCGTATCCCCTAAACCGAGTTGACCAAGATGATTCAAGCCCCAGACCATGAGGGTGCCGTCCGCTTTGACGGCCAGGGAATGCTCCCCGCCCGCGCTCACCAGGTCCCAGTCGGTATCCGCACCCACCTGCTCCGGTGCATTACGGTCAGCGGTGTCGCCCAAGCCGAGCTGGCCACTATCGTTGTAACCCCATGACCAGAGGCTGCCGTCGGCCTTGACGGCCAGGCTGTGACGTCGGCCGGCGCTTATCGCGGCCCAGTCGGTGTTGCTGCCCACCTGCTCCGGCGCATGGCGTTCGTCGGTATCGCCCAGCCCGAGTTGGCCGTATTCGTTGTCGCCCCAAGCCCACAGGCTGCCATCGGCCTTGACGGCCAGGCTGTGACGTCGGCCGGCGCTTATCTTCTTGGCCCAGTCGGTGTCGGTACCCACCTGCGTCGGCGTATAGTGATGATTGGTATCGCCCAGGCCGAGTTGGCCGGCGTTGTTACGGCCCCAGGCCCATAGCGTGCCATCAGCCTTGACGGCCACGGTATGGCTGCCCCCCGCGCTTAATGCAATCCAGTCGTTATCGACGCCCACTTGCTCCGGCTCGTCCCGGTCACCGCTATCGCCCAGGCCGATCCGGCCCGAACGGCCCCAGGCCCATAGGGTGCCATTGGCCTTGACGGCCACCGTGTGATCCCTGCCCGCGCTCACCGCCGTCCAGTCGCTGTCGGTACCCACCTGCTCCGGCACATCGCGGTCGTCCGTATCGCCCAGACCCAGCCGACCGTAGCCATTCCGGCCCCAGGCCCACAGTGTGCCGTCGGCCTTGACGGCCACCGTGTGGTCGTCACCCGCGGCGAGAACGGGAAAGGCGGTGCACTCGACATCCACGTTCATCACTGCACCATCCACGGTGCCGGTGGCGTTGTGGATGGTGCAGTGGTGTTGCGACGGTTCGGCCGGGAGGGTCACCTCGTAGGCGCTGCCGTGGGGCAGTTTGACAGCAAAGCTGTAGGGATTGTCGTTGGCGGTGTGGTCCAGCGTCAGGTCATTGGCGCCGTTCAGTTGCAGGGTGACGGTGTGGCCCTGCTCAAGTCCGGTCAGGGTGCCGCCGACCGGGTAGGTGTCCTCGGAGGGGGCATCAGTACTGGAGCTTCCGCCCCCGCAGGCGGTGAGCAGGGCCATGAGGAGGAGGATCAGGCCAACGTGCAGGAGGCGGAAGGGCGGGGCAATCAGACGCATGGTGGGCTCCTCAGGGCTTGCATCATTCGGGATCTGCTTTGTGACGCGGAGGGACGGGCGCGCAGGGGGTTTTATCTCACTCGAGGCCTCACCGCTCGGGGGCGGGGTTTGCCCAGCCCGGCCGAGCGGTGAGGACCCTCGTCCTGTGTCTACCACCCCGGCACCTCCTGGGGCTGGTCGAACCGGTAGGTGCGCTGGCCGAGCTGGCCGAAACGGTTCCGGCCCCAGGCCCGGAGGGTGCCGTCGTCTTTGACGGCCAGGGTGTGGTACCTGCCCGCGGCCACTGTGGCCCAGTCACTGTCGCTGCCCACCTGCATTGGTGCGTGGCGGCCGTCGGTATCGCCCAGCCCGAGCTGGCCGTAGAGGTTCAGCCCCCATCCCCAAAGCGTTCCGTCGTTCTTGATGGCCAGGGTGTGTTGCCAGCCCGCCGTCACTGCAGCCCAGTCGCTGTCACCGCCCACCTGCTCCGGGGCGTGGCGCTCGTCGGTGTCGCCCAAACCGAGCTGGCCATCACTGTTCCGGCCCCAGGCCCAGAGCGTGCCGTCGGTCTTGACCGCCAGGGTGTGGCCACTGCCGGTGCTTACTGCGGCCCAGTCAGTGTCGCTGCCCACCTGCTCCGGCACATCGCGGTTGTCGGTATCGCCCAGGCCGAGCTGGCCATCACTGTTCCGGCCCCAGGCCCAGAGCGTGCCGTCGTTCTTGACCGCCAGGGTGTGCCGACTGCCCGCACTCACTGCGGCCCAGTCGTTATCACTAGCCACCTGTACCGGCGCATCCCGGTTGTTGGTATCGCCCAGACCGAGCTGGCCATGGCTGTTCCGGCCCCAGGCCCAGAGCGTGCCGTCGTCCTTGACCGCCAGGGTGTACCCCGTGCCCGCACTCACTGTGGCCCAGTCGCTGTCGCTACCCACCCGCTCCGGGGTTTTGCGGTCGTCCGTATCACCCAGGCCCAGTTGCCCATTGTAGTTCTGTCCCCACCCCCAGAGCGTGCCATCGGCCTTGACGGCCAGGGTGTGTTCCCGGCCCACACTCAATGAGGTCCAGTCGCTGTCACCCCCCACCTGTACCGGTGCATGACGGTCGTCGGTGTCGCCCAGGCCGAGCTGGCCGGAGTGGTTCCGGCCCCAGCCCCAGAGGCTGCCGTCAGCCTTGACCGCCTGGGTCTGGTATTGGCCCGCGCTTGCCGCGGCCCAGTCGGCTTCGGTGACAGTCTGAAGCGGCGAGGTGATGTACACCATGACGCCCAGCCCAAGCTCGCCGAAGTCATTCCGGCCCCAGGCCCGGAGGGTGCCGTCGGCCTTGACGCCCAGGGTGTGGTACATGCCCGCGGTTACTGCGGCCCACTCCATGCCGCCGCCCACCTGCTCCGGTGCATGACGGTCGTCGGTGTCGCCCAGGCCGAGTTCGCCGAAGTCGTTCCAGCCCCAGGACCATAGGCTGCCATCGTTCTTGACGGCCAGGCTGTAGCGCTGGCCCGCGTTCAGTGCGGCCCAGTCGTTGTCGCTGCCCACCTGCACCGGGGCATCGCGGTTGTCGGTATCGCCCAGGCCGAGCTGGCCGAAGCCGTTCCCGCCCCAGGCCCAAAGGGTGCCGTCGTTCTTGACGGCCAGGGTGTGAAGCAAGCCCGCACTCACTGTGGCCCAGTCGCTGTCGTTGCCCACCTGCTCCGGCCTTCGGCGCTCAACGGTATCACCCAGGCCGAGCTGCCCCACGTTGTTCTGACCCCAGGACCAGAGGGTGCCGTCTTCCCTGACAGCCAGGCTGTGTCGGTCGCCCCCGATCACTCCGGCCCAGTCGCTGTGACTGCCCACCTGCTCCGGCGCATTGCGATTGGTGGTCCCCCCCAGACCGAGCTGGCCGAAGTAATTCCTGCCCCAGGCCCAGAGGGTGCCATCGGCCTTGAGGGCCAGGGTGTGGTGCCGCCCCGCGCTGACTGCGACCCAGTCGCTGTCGCTGCCCACCTGCTCCGGCGCGTGGCGGTCGTCGGTATCGCCCAGGCCGAGCTGGCCGAAGTAGTTCTCGCCCCAGGCCCAGAGGGTGCCGTCGTCCTTGACGGCCAGGGTGTAGGCACCCCCTGCGCTCACCGCGGCCCAGTCGGTGTCACTGCCCACCTGCGCCGGTGTATCGCGCTTTTCGGTATCGCCCAGACCGAGCTGCCCCACGTTGTTCTGACCCCAGGCCCAGAGGGTGCCATCAGCCTTCATCGCCAGGGTGTGCACACCACCCGCGGCGAGAACGGGAAAGGCGGTGCACTCGACATCCACGTTCATCACTGCGCCATCCACCGTGCCGGTGGCGTTGTGGATGGTGCAGTGGTGCTGCGGCGGTTCGGCGGGGAGGGTCACCTCGTAGGCGCTGCCGTGGGGCAGTTTGACAGCAAAGCTGTAGGGGTTGTCGTTGGCGGTGTGGTCCAGCGTCAGGTCACTAGCGCCGTTCAGTTGCAGGGTGATGGTGTGGCCCTGCTCAAGCCCGGTGAGGGTGCCGCCGACCGCGTAAGTGTCCTCGGAGGTGTCGTCGGTGCTGGAGCTCCCGCCGCCGCAGGCGGTGAGCAGGGCCATGAGGAGGAGGATCAGGCCAACGCTCAGGAGGCGGAAGGGCGGGGCAATAAGACGCATGGTGAGCTCCTCAGCGTTTGCATCATCCGGGATCGGATTTATCACACTAGGAGCAGTGTAATTTAACCACGAAGAGTCCGATCCCCCTACGCATAGGGGGTTTTGGCGGGAAGCGGGGAGGTAATGGTCGGCGCCGGTCAGCCGGGTGTCGGCGGGGGATGCAGCAGCCTTTCGATCAGTGCCTCCTTCCCTGAGACGCCCAGTTTGCGGTAGATCGTCTGGGTGTATTCCACGACGGTGTGCCGGCTGATGCCCATGCGCTCGGCGATCTCGGCGTAGGAAAGGTCGTCCGCAAGCCACAGGCATAACTCGCCCTGCCGGGCGGAGAGCGGCTGGCCGTAAAGCCTCTCCCACAGGCGCAGGCGCAACGGGATTTCGCGCCGGATGGTGATGCCGACCCGCACGCCGTCGGCGCCGTCCAGCCAGCACGCACGCAGTCTGAAGCGGCCCCAGGCTGACACGACGACCAGTGGGGGGAAGGGCGTTCCCCCCACTTCTGCATCGAGCAGCTTCCGGTGAATGGTGGTCACCGGGGAGGGAAGCTGTTCCGGTAGTCGGGCCTGCGGGAGGCGGGCGCCTTGCATCATCTGGAGCAGCAGACCGCTCGTGGCGCAGCGGCTCAGCAATCGGCCCCATCGATCCAGGATCAGAAGGCCTTCCTCGTTCTCCACCATGCGGGTTGCCCCGTCACCGCCGGCCGGGGCGCCAAGCGTTCCCGTGGCGGGGCAAGGGGGGGTGTGGCCGAGGCCTTGGGTGATATAGGGCCTAATCTCCCGTAACACCTGTGCTTCCTGGTGCGAAAACGGCCCGGTAAGCGCGGAGCGGTGCATGACCAAGACCCCTTCAGGGTGTGTGCCTTCCCGCAGGACCATGACCAACTGATAGCGGCTTCCCAGAGGGTTCAGGATCTCGTTCCAGAATGCCGAACGCCGCCGGACTCGTTGCGGGAGGTCGGGCACCACGCTCAGCTCGGGGCCAAAGCGGGCGGCTGTCGAAAAAGGCGGCAGACCCGGTTGTTCGACGTCGTGAAACTTCGCGAAATAGCGCTCGCGGACGCCCTCCGGGCTTGGGGGATCCTCGTACTCAGCGAGTACAGCACCCTTCTCGTTCGTCCAGAAAAAGAACAGGAAATCCGCCTCCACCATACGCCGGACTGACCGCAGCAGGGAGGGCATGACGATCCGGCTGTCCAGTTGGAGCATGCCGAGCTGGCGGAAATACGTGACGTGCCGTGATGAGTTCATGGTGGATAGCGTACACTTGTGAGCGACTGTCCCTGGCCCCGAGTCGCTGTCAATCATGGCGTGGTTTCTTGAGTCCTTTCAATTGACGAGCGGATACGCATGAACGACCTGGGCATGGACTCGTGGCGCGTTGGCGTTTACAATCTGCCTCTCACGCGCCCGTAGCTCAGCTGGATAGAGCGTCGGCCTCCGGAGCCGAAGGTCAGAGGTTCGAATCCTCTCGGGCGCGCCAGTCTTTTGTCTCCGCAAAGAACCCGGCTTCGGCCGGGTTCTTTGCTTCCGGTCGGTGGTATGCTGGGAGCCGGGGTCGCCGTCGCGACCGGTCAACTCCGATACGCCGCCATGAGCCTGTTCGCCAACTACCTTCGCCTGTTGCTGTTTTTCTCCGCCGCCCTCATCGGGGTGCAGGTCCCCGGCTTCGTGGATCAGTACGGACAGAGCCTGCAGGCCCGCCATGCGGAGTCCGGGCGCAGCCTGGCCGCCTTCCAGCAGGACGCCGAGCGCTATTTCGAGGGCGACATGGCGCGCCTGATCGAACATTACCGGCGCAGTAGCGACCCGGTCTTTCATGATGGCGGCGCCAGCCTCCAGAGCCTTTACGATCGTCACCGGGCGCTGGCCGAGGCGTTGGCCGCCTACCAGTCCAGTCCGCTGCAAGCCTATTGGCAGGCGTTGGTCGCGCCGGTGGCCGATGTGCGCGAACAGACCTGGACGGCCTATGCCTATGTGATCCGGCTCAGTCCTGTTGCCATTGGCTTCGGCGCCGCCCTGGGCGTGCTCGCCGCCCTGTTGGGTGAGTTGACCCTGCGCTCCGCATGCGCCCTGCCGGCGCTTTTCGGCCGTCGCCCGGGCCACCGCCCCGACGGTGCCAACTCGTGATGCCGCTGGGTCAGGCCGCCCCGGTCAATCGCGACCGAGGGTGACGCGGTAAGCCTGTCGCCTGCATGGTCCCCCTGTTAGGCTTGCTCCCATGTTACTAGTTAGGTTTATAAGGCGCGTCGCGGTGGTCGGTTTGGCCTGGCTTATCCTCGCCGGCCCTGCGCAGGCGCAGATGCAGGTGCTGCGCTTCGCTCCGTTACCCATGCAGGATGCCGAGGCGGTGGTGCGCGAGTTCAGGCCCCTGCTCGCGTTCCTGGAGGCGCGGCTGGGGGTGCGATTCGAGATCGACTACAGCACCGATTATGGCGAGATCCTTGAGAAATTCCGGTCCGGTGAGGTGGACCTGGCCTACCTCGGGCCGCTGCCCTATGTGGAGTTGCGGGACCGTGATGACGCGGTTGAGCCGCTAGTGGTGTTCCGCGAACCGGATGGGCAGGCGCACTACACCTGTTCTGTGGTCATGTTTGCCGACGACCGGCAGCCGCTTGGTGCGCTGGCCGGGCAATCAGTGGCGCTCACCCAGCCGCTCTCCACCTGTGGCTATCTGGCCGTAAAGGCGCTGCTGCGCCCGGCCGGCGTCCGCCTGGAGCACACCCGTTATGATTACCTGGGGCGCCACGATGAGGTGGCGCTGGCGGTGGTTCGGGGCGATTACCAGGCCGGCGGGATGAAGACCCACATCGCCCGGCGCTACGAACACCTGGGCTTGGTGCGGGTGGCCGAGACCGGGCCACTGCCCGGTTTTGCATTGGTGGCCAACGCCAGGACGGTGACGCCGGAACTGCAAGCCGGGTTGCGAGGGGCACTGATGTCAGTGCACCCCGGTGAGCGGCCCGAGGACGCCGAGCTGGTGACGGAATGGGGTGAGCCGCTGCGCCACGGGGTGGAGACCGTGAGTGATGAGGATTACGAGCCGGTGCGCCGCCTGCGGGACGAGGTGCCGATCCCGGGGCAGGGGCGTGAGGACTGGGGCCTTGGCGGTGTGGGGGGTAACCGAAGCCAGCATGAGGATTAACCGGCGTCTGGTCTGGGGCGGCTCTGTCATGGTCTGGGGGCTGGTCCTGCTGGCCCTTTACGGTAACTGGCAGGATAAGGTCGAGTTGCACCACGAGCGCCAGCAGGGCGCGCTCGAGATTGCCTACCAGTCCACGGTGAACACCTTTCAGTTGGCAGCGCAGGCCTATCTCGACGAGGCGGTGGCGCGCCCCGAAGTGCTGGACCTGATGCGTGTCGGACAAGAGACCTCCGACGCCCAGGCGCAGGCCGTGGTTCGGGGACGTCTCTACCGGGCGCTCTGGCCCACGTATCAGCGGCTGCATGACGGGGAACTGCGCGAGCTGCACCTGCACACCGCGGACGGCAGGAGCTTTCTGCGGTTCTTCGCACCGGAGTATTACGGTGACGATCTGCTGACCACCCGGCCATTGGTGCGCCAGGTCCACCAGACCCGTCGGCCTGCATCGGGCTTCGAGACCGGCCGCTCGCTCTCCGGCTTCCGGTATGTCTACCCGCTGTTCGACGGCGATGAGTTTCTCGGCAGCGTGGAGTTCAGTATCCCCTTCCGCTACGTGCGGGAGATGATGGATCGGTTGGATCAGGGGCATGAGTTTCAACTCATGCTGCGCCGCGAGAGGGTCGAGGAGAGGGTTCCGCCGGGGTTCCTGGCACTCTACGAGCCCGCTCCTCTGCATCCGGGGTTCGTGGTGGAGGACGCCGGGTTGCGGCTACCCGATTCGCCACCGCCACCGTCCGCAGAGGTGCTCGCCATCAGCGACAAGCTGGGCGGCATGCGGGGCGTAAGGGCCACCATTGATGCCGGCGCAGCGGACGTTGTCCCGTTGGATTTTGCCGGACAGACCTGGGCCGCTGTCCTGCTGCCCATCCACGACCCCGCCGGCGAGCTGGTGGCCTACGTGGTGTCATTTGCGCCGGATCCTTTTTCCCGGATGTTTCGGTGGGATTTCATACGGGCCGCGCTGGTGGCAACGCTGTTGCTGGGCGCGGTGCTGATGCTGTTGCTGCGGGTGTTGCACTCGCGCGAGGTGCTGCGTGGCGAGCGGGCGTACCAGCAGGCGATCACCGACACGATGGCCGATGGTCTGTACGCCCAGGACAAGAAGGGCCGGCTCACCTTTATCAATCCCGTCGGCAGGGACCTGCTGGGTTACCGCGAGGAGGACGTCCTTGGGCGGCGCGCTCACGCCCTGTTTCACCAACACGACGACGATGGCCTGGCGGGGTCGGGGCAGTGTCCGCTCGAACGGCGCGTGGCGGCCGGCCGCTATTTTGAAGGTGAGGAGACGTTCCGCCGGCGGGACGGCAGCGAGATCCCGGTGGAAGTCTCCAGCCGCCCGCTCTACCAGGGGGGGCATTGGGCTGGATCGGTCACCCTGTTTCGCGACATCACCGAGCGCAGGCGGGCGAGGGCACGGTTGAAGCTGGCAGCCAGCGTGTTCACCAGTGCTAACGAGGGGATCCTCATTACTGATCCCCAGGCCCGCATCCTGATGGTGAACCAGGCTTTCACCCGCATCACCGGCTACCACCAGGATGAGGTCGAGGGCCGCGACCCCAAGCTGCTGGCATCGGGGCGGCACGGGCCGGAGTTTTTCCAGGAGCTTTGGCGCGTCCTGGATGAGCACGATCATTGGCAGGGCGAGCTCTGGAACCGGCGCAAGAGCGGAGAGCTCTATCTCCAGTTGATCACCATCAGCGCCGTGCGCGATGAGTCCGGTCGCCTGATCAATTACGTGGGGCTGTTGTCGGACATCACCGATATGAAGGCCTACCAGCGGAAGCTGGAGTTTCTGACCCATTACGACCCGCTCACCGAGCTGCCCAACCGCGTGCTGTTGCTTGACCGTCTGCGCAAGGCCATGCAGCTGGCTCAGCGGGAGCAGCGTCGGGTCTGTGTCGCCTACGTGGACCTGGATGATTTCAAGACCATCAATGACGTGCATGGCCACCGGGTGGGGGATCAGGTGTTGCTGGAGCTTGCGAGCCGTCTCAGTGCGGCGCGTCGGGAAGGGGACACCGCCTCGCGCCTGAGCGGGGATGAGTTTGCGATGGTCTTCGTCAATCTGGGCAGTGTCGCCGAATGCCACCGGATGGCGGCCCGAGTGCTGGACGCAGTCGCCCGCCCGATAACGATTGAGGGCGTTGCGCTGCAGACCTCCGCCAGCATAGGTGTGGCGCATTATCCCCAGGACGAGGAGGTGGATGCCGAGCAACTGCTGCGCCAGGCGGATCAGGCCATGTATCAGGCCAAGTTGCAGGGCAAGAATCGCCACCATGTCTTCGATGTTGCCGGCGACCGCCAATTGCGCGATCAGCACGAGAGCCTTACGCGCCTGGAGCTTGCCCTGGCGAGGGGTGAGTTCGTGCTTCACTACCAGCCCAAGGTGAACCTGCGGACCCGGGAGGTGGTGGGCGCGGAGGCGCTGATCCGCTGGCAGCATCCGGAGCGCGGGCTGCTGCCCCCGGCTGCCTTCCTGGACGACCTGAACGGACAACCCCTGGAGGTGGCGGTCAGTCGATGGGTTATGGCCCGGGCCTTGGAGCAGGTCGAGACCTGGAGCGAGCAGGGGGTCCACCTGCCGGTCAGCGTCAATGTGCCGGCCCTGCATTTGCAGCAGGCCGATTTCGTGGATCAGATCCGTGAGTTGTTGGCGCGCCACCCCGGCCTGCCGCGGAACAGCCTGGAGTTGGAGATCCTTGAGTCCAGCGCACTGGCCAGCCTGGACCATGTCTCCCGGGTCATTCAGGGGTGCGCAGCGCTGGGTGTGGATTTCTCATTGGATGACTTCGGCACTGGCTACGCCTCGCTTTCGTATCTCAAGCGGATCCCGGTGCGCATCGTGAAGATCGATCGCAGTTTTGTGCGGGATATGCTCGAGGATGCCGACGACCTGGCCCTGCTTGAGGGCATCGTGCGCCTGACCCAGGTCTTTGACCTTCAGCTCATCGCCGAGGGCGTGGAGACACCGGAGCAGGGTGAGCGGTTGTTGGAGTTGGGCTGCGAGCAGGCCCAGGGATACGGGATCGGGCGCCCGATGCCAGCAGGGTCACTGCTGGAGTGGCTTTCGGCCTGGCAACGGCAGGGGGGCACGGCCTGAGTGGTGCGGCCGGGACCCGTGAGGCACAAAAAAAGCGGGACCGCGCTGGGCGGCCCCGCTGCTCTGCTCGGTGGCGGCATCGGCCACCACCGGCCATGAAGCGCAGTCTTAGAACTGGTTCATGGTGTTGCCCTTCCCGCCGGCCTTGAGCGCGGCCTCACCGGAGAAGTAGGCCTTGTGGTCGTCCCCGATGTTGGAGCCGGCCATGTCCTGGTGCTTCACGGTGGGCACGCCCTGGCGGATCTCCTGACGCTGCACGCCATCCACGTAGGCCAGCATGCCCAGGTCACCGAAGTAGCCCTTGGCCAGGTTGTCGGTGGACAGGGCGGCCGTGTGGTAGGTCGGCAGGGTGATCAGGTGGTGGAAGATACCCGCCTCTGCGGAGGCCTTGCGCTGGAACTCCTGCACCCAGCGGTCGGCTTCCGCCGCCAGCTCGCTGTCGTCGTACTCGGCGCTCATCAGGTTGTCGCGGTCGTACTGGGAGACGTCCTTGCCCTCTTCCTTCCAGGCATCGAACACCTGCTGGCGGAAGTTCAGCGTCCAGTTGAAGGACGGGCTGTTGTTGTAGACCAGCTTGGCGTTCGGCACTTCCTCGCGGATGGCGTTGACCATCTCGGCGATCTGGCCGACGTGGGGCTTCTCGGTCTCGATCCACAGCAGGTCGGCGCCGTTCTTCAGGCTGGTGATGCAGTCCAGCACCACGCGGTCAAAGCCGGTGCCCTTGCGGAACTCGTAGAGGCCGCTGGCGAGGCGCTTGGGCTTGAGCAGCTTGCCTTCGGACTTGACCACCACATCGCCATTGTTGATGTCCTCGGCGCTGTCGATGTAATCGCCGTCCAGGAAGCTGTTGTACTTGTCGCCCAGGTCGCCCGGCTCATCGGTGACGGCGATCTGCTTGGTCAGGCCGGCGCCGAGGGAGTCGGTGCGGGCAACGATCACGCCGTCGTTCACGCCCAGCTCCAGGAACGCATAGCGCACGGCGCGGACCTTGGCCAGGAAGTCGGCGTGGGGCACGGTGACCTTGCCGTCCTGGTGGCCGCACTGCTTCTCGTCGGCGACCTGGTTCTCGATCTGGATGCAGCAGGCACCCGCCTCGATCATCTTCTTGGCCAGCAGGTAGGTGGCCTCTTCGTTACCGAAGCCGGCGTCGATGTCGGCGATGATCGGCACGATGTGGGTCTCGAAGTTCTCGATCTTGTCGAGAATCTCGTTGGCCTTGGCCTCATCGCCGGCCTCGCGGGCCGCATCCAGCTCACGGAAGAGGTGGTTCATCTCACGGGCGTCGGCCTGGCGGAGGAAGGTGTAGAGTTCCTCGATCAGCGCCGGCACGGCGGTCTTCTCGTGCATGGACTGGTCCGGCAGCGGGCCGAACTCGGAGCGCAGCGCCGCAACCATCCAGCCGGAGAGGTAGAGGTAGCGCTTGTTGGTGGTGCCGAAGTGACGCTTGATGGCGATCATCTTCTGCTGGCCGACGAAGCCGTGCCAGCACCCCAAGGACTGGGTGTACTGGGCCGGATCGGCATCGTACTCGGCCATGTCCTGGCGCATGATCTTGGCGGTGTACTTGGCGATGTCCAGACCGGTCTTGAACCGGTTCTGGGCGCGCATGCGGGCCACGTATTCGGGGTTGATCGCGTCCCAGGTGCCTTCATGCGCCTGGCGCAGGCCGGCAACTTCCTCGATGTCGTTCCTGTACTGTGACATGCTCTGAACCTTTCAGTTGGCAGTGGTGGTGACTGTCGTTCGCTGAGGTGCGCAGGGCCGGTCCCGCTGACGGGCGGCAGCGCGCCGTGTAAAAGGTCCCGTCGGCCCGGCGGTCGCAGCACTCGGTTCGGTGTGCGACGTGCGGTTGGCCTCTCCGGCGCTCTTTAGGCCGGTGAAGTGCCATGACGGGGAAGAGCCTGATATCGCCGCGAGGTTGTGCAGCACTGCTCAGAGGCGGGCCTGTTGGGCAGGACACACCGCTCAAGGTGCGCCAAAGCCGCTTTACAGCCGGCGCATACCCCGTGGCCGTCCTTCATCGTTTTACCGATGCCTGGCCAATTCGGGCCTGCCAGGGCCGGGGTCGCCAGCGGCAGGGCAGGTCCGAAGTCCGTCGGGCGATGATATTACCACCGTCACCTTTTGCAGCGCAACAATCTCACCCGGCCTGTGTATAAGAGGCGAACGCAGTCGGGCCGGAGCGCGTGGCCAACATTATAGTAACTATAGTAGAAGGTCAGAGCGACCGGAGGAAGCCTCAGCCATGCCCAACCACGCCATTCCGCCACCCTGGGTCCGGCCCATGCCCGAGGCGCAGTTTCAGCTCATGCGCCGGATCCTTGCAGCGCCCAGCCCCGTGGGACTGGAGGCGGCCATGACGGAGGGCGTGCTCTGCCCCCATTTCCGCTCCTTTGCCCCAGAGAGCTGGCAACTGCAGCGGTTCCAGGGACACGCCGGTATCGTGCTGGACACCCATCCCGGTGACGACGAGCGCTTCCGGCTCATGATTGTCGGTCACGCCGACAAGATCCGCCTGCAGGTCCGGAGTATCGGCGACGACGGCAAGGTCTGGATCAACAGCGACGGCTTTCTGCCCGCCACCCTGATCGGCCACGAGGTGCGCCTGTTCACCGAGAACCCCGGCCGTCCGGGCCACTACCGGGTGATCGACGGGGGCACGGTGGAGGCCCTCGGCGCCATCCACTTCGCCGAGCCGGAGCTGCGCAGTGGCGAAAAGGGGGTGAAGAAAGAACAGCTCTACCTGGAGCTGCAGGTGCACGGCGATGACCGCAAGGCCCAGGTGGAGCACCTGGGGGTCCGGCCCGGCGATACCCTGCTGCTCAACCGGCCCATCCGGCGCGGCTTCAGCCCGAATACCTTTTACGGCGCCTACCTGGACAACGGCCTGGGCAGCTTCGTCACGGCCGAGGCCGCCCGGCTGCTGGTGGAGGCCGGCGCCCCGGCGAGCATCCGTGTGTTGTTCGCCATTGCCGGGTATGAGGAGATCGGCTGCTTCGGCAGCCGGGTGCTGGCGGCCCACTACCGGCCGGATGCCCTGATCGCGGTGGACGTGGAGCATGATTATCGGGCCGCCCCGCAGGTGAGTGACCGGCGGCTGCCGCCCTTGGAGATGGGCAAGGGCTTTAGCCTGTCGGTGGGCTCCATCGTCAGTGAGCAGTTGAACCAAGTGATCGAGGAGGGGGCTCGGAGCCGTGGGATCCCCAGCCAGCGTGACGTGGTGGGTCCGGATACCGGCACGGACGGCATGGCCGGGGTGCTGGCCAATGTTGACTGCGCCGCTGCCTCAGTGGGCATCCCCATCCGCAACATGCACACCATCTCCGAGACCGGCCACACCTCGGATGTGCTCGCGGCCCTGCACGGTGTGGTGGAGGCGGCCCTGGCGCTGGACGCCGCCGGCACGGACCCGGAGGCGCTGCGTCGGCGCTTTCGCGAACACCATCCGCGGCTGGACCAGGCCGCCCCCCTGCGCCACCCGGGCCCCGCCTGAGGGCAGGGTTCACTCCCAGCGGGCCCCCTGCAGCACGTCCAGCGGGATGCGCAGGTAGCGGCGACCGTTGTCCTCGGGTTCGGGCAGTCGCCCGCCGCGTATGTTTACCTGCAAGGCGTGCAGGATCAGTTTGGGCATGGGCAGGGTGGCGTCGCGCTCATCCCGAAGGCGGGAGAAGCGGGCCTTGTCCGGTGCCCGGACCAAGTGGATGTTGCTGCGCTTCTGCTCCGCCACGGTGCTCTCCCAGGCCGGCTCGCGGCCCCCCGGCATGTAGTCGTGTCCGGTGAACAGCCGGGTGTCATCGGGTAGGGCGAGGATGGCCTGGATGCTCTGCCAGAGTTGGCCGGAGTCGCCGCCGGGGAAATCGGCACGGGCGGTGCCGAAGTCCGGTTGGAAGAGTGTGTCGTGTACGAAGGCCGCGTCGCCGATCACATAGGTCACCGAGGCGAGGGTGTGGCCGGGCGAGAACATCACCCGGGCCTGCAGCTCGCCCACCGGGAAGGTCTCACCGTCTGCGAACAGCCGGTCCCACTGGGAGCCGTCGGTGGCCAGATCCTTCAGGTTGTAATAGTCGCGCCACAAGGCCTGGACCTCGGTGACGTGGTCGCCGATGGCGGTGGGCGCCCCCAACTGCGCCCTCAGGTAGCCGGCTGCCGGGGTCGACCGCGATGTATTGCACGCTGAAGGTGCGCGGATCGAAAAACGCCACTACCTCCGGCGCGCCCTTCGAGATCCCGAAGTCTCTCATGCAGGCCTCCTGGTCTTTCACAGTCAATATATTCAATAAATATTATTCTAGCGCCTTGCGGCCCGCACCTGGGGTACAGGTTCCCTATCGCGGTCATTGATGCGCCCTGTTGCGGCGTGCGTTCAGGCCGGGTCCGGCCGCTCTACGCCGTTCTTGCCCGGCTGCCGGATGCGGTCGGGATGGGCCAGGCGGAGCAGTAGTGCGGCCAGGAGGATCGCGGGCAGGCCCATGCCCGCGGAGATCACGAAGAAGCTGATCCAGCCCACCTGCTCCGCCACCAGTCCGGTGAACCCGCCCATGAACTGCCCGGGAAGGGTCATCAGCGAACTGAACAGGGCGTACTGGGTGGCGGTGTAGGCGGTGTTGGTGAGACTGGAGAGATAGGCGATGAACACGGAGATGGCCAGGCCGCCGGTGACGTTGTCCGCCACGATGGCCGCCACCAGGCCGTACAGCTCCGGGCCCAGGGTGGCCAGCCAGGAGAAGGTGAGGTTGGTCAACGGCGCCATGATCGCGGTAAAGATCAGCATTGGCGCAATGCCGTAGCGGTTGACCAGTACGCCGCCCAGCGCCGCCCCGAACAGCGTCATGGCCAGTCCGAAGGCCGCGGCCACGTTTGCGATCTGCTCCTTGGTGAAGCCCAGGTCCAGGTAGAAGGGGTTAGCCATCACCCCCATGAAGATATCGCTGATGCGAAACGTGGCGATGAACAGCAGGATGATCACCGCCGTACCCAGGCCGAAGCGTTTGAAAAAGTCCGCAAAGGGGCAAAGCACCGCGCCGATCAACCAGGCCGTGACGTTGCGGCGCAGGCCGGTATGCGCGGTGCGCTCTAGGTATTCGGTGACCCGCTGCTCCATCTGCCGGGTATCCTGGCTGATGGCCACCTCCGGCTCGCGGATGATCAGGGTGGTGCAGAGCCCCACGCCCATCAGCAGCGCCATGGCGCCATAGGCCACCGCCCAGTCGCCCCACGCTGCCAGGTGGAGGGCCCCGGCGCCGGCGGTGAGCAACGCGACCCGGTAACCGAACACGTAGGTGGCGGCCATGGCGCCCTGCCGGTGGCGGGCCACCGCCTCCACCCGGTAGGCGTCGATGGCCACATCCTGGGTGGCCGAGCCGAAGGCGGCGCCCACGGCGAAGACCGCCACCCAGCCTAGATGGGCCACCGGGTCGGTGAGCGCCATGCCGGCCAGGGAGGCGGCGATCACCGCCTGCGCAAGCAGCATCCAGGCCCGCCGCCGACCGAACCAGCGGGTCAGCAGGGGCAGTTGCAGGCGATCGACAAAGGGGGCCCAAAGCACCTTGATGCTGTGGGCCATGCCCACCCAGCTCAGGAACCCGATGGCCGCCAACTGCACCCCCAGGTCCTGCAGCCAGGCGGTGAAGGTGCCCCCGACCAGCAGCAGCGGCAGACCGGCTGAAAAGCCGAGGAAGGCCATGCCAATGACCCGAGGGTGCAGATAGACGCGCAGGCCGGTCAACTCAGTGTTCGGGCGCTCTGCAGGGCTTGCCGACAACGCGTGACTCCTGCGTGGTTGAAATCGGGAAGTGCGGGCGCACCAACTCTGTCATTGCGAGCGCAGCGAAGCAATCCATACCCCGTCGGCGGCATCAGGCGTATGGATTGCTTCGTCGCTTTGCTCCTCTTGAAGAACTGGACTTTGCCGGAAGCGGAAGGTCGCCCCCACCGTCACTGCGAGCGCGGCCCCACGCCCACCGTCACTGCGAACGCGGCCCCACCCCCACCGTCACTGCGAACGCGGCCCCACCCCCACCGTCACTGCGAGGAGGCGAAGCCGACGTGGCAGTCTACCGCTCTGGATCGCCACGGGCCTTCGGCCCTCGCGATGACGGGGGAAAGCCTTCGGCCCTCGTGCGTGATGACCAAGGAGGCAGCCCTGACAGGAGGCGAGCGCTAGACGTGGTGGTATTCCCGGTACCAGTCGACGAAGCGGCGGATGCCCTCCTCCACCGACACCTTGGGTGAATACCCGGTATCCTGGGCCAGCGCCGAGACATCGGCGTGGGTCTCTGGCACATCACCCGGTTGCAGCGGCAGGAAGTTTTTCTCCGCCTTGCGTCCCAGGGCCTCCTCCAGCACCTCGACGTAGTGCATCAGGCGGACCGGACGGTTGGCGCCGATGTTGTAGATCCGCCAGGGGGCATTGGATGTGGCCGTGTCCGGCCGCTTCGGGTCCCACTCCGGATTGCGGCGGGCCACCCGGTCAGAGGCGCGGATGACGCCGTCGACAATGTCATCCACATAGGTGAAATCCCGGCCGTGATCGCCGTTGTTGTAGATGTCGATGGGCTCACCGGCGAGGATCTTGCGGGTGAACAGGAACAGCGCCATGTCGGGGCGGCCCCAGGGGCCGTAGACGGTGAAGAAGCGCAACCCGGTGCAAGGCAGCCCGTAAAGGTGGGCGTAGCTGTGGGCCATGTGTTCCGTGGCCTTCTTCGTCGCCGCATAGATGGCCAGCGGGTGGTCGGTATGCCGGTGCTCGGTGAAGGGCATGTCCTCGTGGGCCCCGTAGACCGAACTGGTGGAGGCGTAGGTGAGGTGCTCCACGTCGTTGTAGCGGCAACCCTCAAGCACGTTCAGCGTGCCGCTCACGTTGCTGTCTACATAGCTGTAGGGGTCGGTGAGCGAGTGGCGCACGCCCGCCTGGGCGGCCAGGTGGATCACCCGTTGGAAGCGTTCCGCGCGGAACAGTTCGGCCATTCCGGCCCGGTCGGCCAGATCCAGCTTGACGAAGCGGAAGCCCGGCTGCCCCTCGAGCCGGGCCAGGCGTGCCCGTTTGAGCCGTGGGTCGTAATAGTCATTGAGGTTGTCCAGGCCGACGACCTCGTCGCCGCGAGCCAGCAGCGCCTGGGCGGTGTGGTAGCCGATGAAGCCGGCCGCGCCGGTAATCAGGTGTTTCATAGGGTATCCCGTGCCTTGATGCCGTCGTGCCTCTGATCCGTCGGGATTATACACGACGCGCCCACATGGCCCGTTCGAGGCGGGGGCTCAGATTGCCCTCTGGTATCACGACGTTGTTGAGCCGCAGGCGCAACAGGAGGCAAGTGCAGGATCAGATGATTATGAGGAAGATTAGGGGGGATGGTTGTGAACACTCAGACCCCGGGGAGGCTTTAGAGGATCCGCAGGTTGCGCAGGCGATCCGCCTGGGAGGTCTCCTTCTTGCCCTCCTCCGATGTCCCCTTTTTGCCGTGTAGGGCCAGGGATTCGAGCAACCGCGGGCGTTCCTCTTCGAACAGCTGCACACCCAGTTGCTCCAGCACGGCGGCGTCGTCGTCACTCAGCAGGGTGTCCCGGTTCCACAACGGGACGTTGCCACGGCGCAGCAATTGAGGCACGAAATCGGTGGTGACCACCACGTGGGGCCGCAGGGGTTTGAAGATCACATCGGCCTGAGCGGTTAGCTGCACCAGCCTGTCGCGATAGAGAGAGGGTTGGGGGTCCAGCGGGTCCAGGTGGCGGTTGTAGCCCATCAGGATGGTCAGGCTGGGCTTGCCCTCCGCCCGATCCAGGTAACGGCCCAGGGCATGGGCGTCCAGGTCGCAGGGCAGGCCGTCGTTGTCGAACAGCCGCAGCGGCACCTTGCTCACCTCAGCGCTCTGCACCAGCCGGTCGGTGAAGGCCTGCAGCGTCCGGCGCGACTCGCTGGCGGGCATTCCGAGTGGTACCCGTGCGCCCACGATCAGGCGGCCCTTCGGCGGAGGCGTGAAGGAGTTCTCGCCCCGGTAGTGGTCGTCGACTACCCGCTCCAGGCTGCGCAGCAGGCGACCGTAGAACTCCAGCTCCATATTGTCGCCTACCGGTGGGGCGTCGGCGAATCGGCCTTCGTGGGCATGGATCTTTCGGCCGGCCTCGATCAGCTGGTGCTGGCGCTCGGGTGGCAGGGGCTCGTGGCACAGTTTGTGGGCGAGCCGGTAAATGGCATCGCGCTCGAACGGCGCCGGCAACCGGGACCAGTAGCTGTAGGTGCCGTCACGCAGGGCGTACTGGGATTCCGCCCACAGCGCGAGGACCAGCGCGCGGCCACCGAACGCTGCCTGATCGTTTCGTCCGGGCAGAACCTGGGCCGGTTCCGCGCCGGGGGGGTTGGGCGACATGGCGCACTGCCTCCTGCTGACCTGTTGGGCCCCAGCGGGGTTGGCGCCGCAACAGGGGCTATCCGGTTCCGGGGATAGCTGAAAACCCATTGTCATTTATGGTAAATGCCTATTGTACTCCGGAGCAAAAAAAATGTTTGCGTTTCCCGGCGCAGCGGGTATAGTCGGACCTGCAGTTGATGTTCTGTAGCGCGTTCGGCAGTACCCCACCGTGGTCGTCACTCCCGTTTGTCCTTCAGCAACACCTGCAACACCGCAAGATACGATCAAACGAGGAAAGACTATCCATGATCACCGGTACTGTTAAGTGGTTCGACGACGCTAAGGGCTTCGGCTTCATCACCCCCACCGACGGCGGCAAGGACGTGTTCGTCCACCACTCCGCCATCAACGGCTCCGGCTTCAAGAGCCTGGCCGAGGGGCAGCAGGTCCAGTTCGAGACCCAAAACACCCCGAAGGGCCTGGCCGCGGCCAACGTCTCCGCGCTGTAAGGCGTGCTGACTGACCCGGCTGCGCGCCGGGTCTGCCCTGAGAAAGCCCCGCCCTGTGCGGGGCTTTCTTGCGTTTGGGCAGCGGATCAATCCCCGTCCCGGCCGCTTGTCATCGCTCGCAGGTAGGCCTCGCTGAAGGCATCGGCTGGGACCGGGCGGCCGGTCTTGAACCCTTGAACCAATGCCACCTGGTAGCGGTCCAGGGCGCGGAGCTGGGCCTCGGTCTCCACACCCTCGGCCACCACCTGCAATTCCAGTTCGCGTGCCAGCCCGGTGACCGCCGCCACGATGGCACAGCCTCCCTTCCGGCACGTGCCCAGGTCGCTAACGAAGCTACGGTCGATCTTCAGGGTGGTCACCGGCAACCGCTGCAGGTAGGTCAGCGAGGAATAGCCGGTACCAAAGTCGTCGATGGCCACGCTGCAGCCCATCCCCCGTAATGCCGCCAGGGTGTCGAGCCCACGCTCGATATCGTGCATTAGCGTGCTCTCGGTCAGCTCAAAACCCATCAGCCCCGGGTTTAAATCGCAACGCTGCAGCATCTTCCGGATGAAGCCGGGCAGTTCGTCCTGCCAGAACTGCTTGGCAGAGAGGTTGATGGCCACGGGCACCGGCCGTAGGCCGGCCGCCTGCCAGCGCTTGAGCTGGGTGCAGACCATGCGCATCACCGCCTGGCCCAACGGGATGATCAGTCCGGAGCGCTCGGCCAGGGGGATGAACTCGCCCGGTGCGACCGCGCCCCGGGTCGGGTGGTGCCAGCGCAGCAGCGCCTCGGCGGAATGCAGGGCGCCAGTCCGCCAGTCGAAAATCGGTTGATAATGGATCGAAAGGCCCTCGCCGGTCTCGGCGGTGTCGCGTAACGCCGTCTCCAGCGCCAACTGGTTCTTGGCGCGGGTGTCCATCTCCGGCGCATAGAGCCGGTAGGTGTTGCGACCCTCTGTCTTGGAGCGGTACATGGCCCCGTCGGCGTTACGGATCAGCGCATCCGGGCTCTCCCCGTCGTCCGGATAGAGGCTTAACCCAATGCTGCAACCCACCCGGAAGTCGTGGTCGCCGATGGTGTAGGGCTGACTGATTGCCTCAATCAGGCGTTGGGTGACGCGGATGGCCTCATCCACTTCCTGCAGGTCCGGCAGCAGGGCAAGGAATTCGTCTCCACCCAGGCGGGCGAGGGTGTCGTCCTCGCGCAGGTGCTCGCGCAGCCGCTCCGAGACCCTCAGCAGCAGCTCGTCGCCAACGGCGTGGCCCAGGGTGTCATTCACCTGTTTGAAGTGGTCCAGATCGATGAACATTACCGCCAGGCGCTGTCGGTGGCGGTGGGCATGCTTGATCGCCAGTGACAGCCGGTCGTCCAGAAGCCGGCGGTTGGGCAGCCGGGTGAGGGGGTCGTAGTAGGCCAGTTGGCGGATCTGCCGCTCGTTCTCCCGGATGTGGGTGATGTCGGTGAACAGCCCGGCGTAATGGGTGGTGTCACCATCGTCATTGGTGATAGCGGTGATGGTGAGCAGTTCCAGGTAGAGGGCCCCGGATTTGCGCCGGTTCCAGATCTCGCCGCGCCAGTAGCCCTGCTCCTGCAGGG
The DNA here is from genome assembly GCF_000014785.1 of Alkalilimnicola ehrlichii MLHE-1. Lineage (NCBI taxonomy): Bacteria > Pseudomonadati > Pseudomonadota > Gammaproteobacteria > Chromatiales > Ectothiorhodospiraceae > Alkalilimnicola > Alkalilimnicola ehrlichii. The sequence continues at coordinate 3,029,035 of NC_008340.1, read as the reverse complement.
CCTGCCACATCTCCCGGTAGAACGAAGGCGGGTGTCGGCCGGAGGAGAGCACTGCCGGTGTGCGGCCGGCCACCTCTTCCAGGCTGTAACCGGTCAGGTGGGTGAAGGCCGGGTTCACGAACTCGATCCGGGCGTGGGCGTCGGTGATGACGATCCCCTCCAGTGAGGAGTCGATGACCCGCTCGGCCAGTTGCAGGTGCTTGCGCGACTGGGCCAATGCTTTGTCGCGCTGCTCCAGTGCGCGACGCAGATCCTTCAGATAGCTCTGCTCGGCACCGGCCAGCAGGTCCTGGAAGCCGAGCAGACCCACCACCTGGCCCCGGTCGTCGAGAACGGCGAGGTGCCGGACCTGGTGGTCCATCAGCATGTCACGGGCGCGGATGAGCATATCGTTCGCCGCCACGGTGAGCAGTGGCCGGCTGGCCAGATGACCGATGGGCGTGTCCCCGGGGTAGCGGGCGATGCAGCGGACCAGGTCCCGCTCGGTGACAATGCCCAGGTCGTCGGTGTCAGCAAAGCGGATCACGGCCGCATCCCGCTCTGATTCGCGCATGCGCCGCGCCGCCTGCGACAATCGTGTGTCGGCGGCCAACACCAGAGGCGCAGTGCGCATCGCGGCGCCCACCTCGCGCAGTCTCAGGTAGGGTTCCATGCCCTGGTTCAGGGCCACATCCGTTTGCGAGACAAGCCCGAGGGGCTGGCCGCCCCGGTCGATCACCAGGAAGTGGCGGCACCGTTCGGCGCGAAAGCGCATCGCCACCTCCCCAAGCTCCGTCTCCCCGGGGATACAGGCAACCGGGCTGCTCATGGCCTCGCGGATGGGTCTGCGAATGGCGGAGGGGTCGGAGAAATCCACCGCCAGGGCGTCCCGTTCGGTCCAGATGCCCACCGCGCGGTCCGCCTCCATCACCAGAATGGAGCTGCACTGACGCTCGGCCATGCGTTCCGCGGCCTGGCAGAGCGGGGTCTCGGGGCCACAGTGGAGTATGCTCGACTGGACGATGCGCTCTACGGGTAGCTGGTGGCTCATTCGGTTAGAGATTGGCCTGCGGGTGTCGGGTGGGGGGAGGTTAAGTTAATTCTAAAGTTATATCTTAACGCAGGACGACTCCTACTGTCGTCAGGGTTGTGGCGGGGTGCATGCAAAGTGCCAGCCTTTGCGGCACCATGGAGTCCGCACCATAAGCCTAGTCATAAGGAGCAAATGAATATGAAGGTGACCAAGGTCATGACCCGTAAGTTGATCACGGGCCAGCCGCAGGAGGGGCTGCGGGAGGCGTTCTTCCGGATGAAGCAGAACCGGATACGCCACCTGCCGGTGGTGGACGACGAGATGAACCTGTTGGGCCTGGTCACCGATCGCAATCTGCGCCGCCCGGACTGGGTGGACGAGGCGCCGGATATTGCCCACGTCTACTATCTGGACGACCACATGACCCTGGGCGATGTCATGACCACGGACGTGATCGCCGTGCACACCTACGACCACGTGGACAAGGCCGCCCGGATCATGCACGAGAACCGCTTCGGTGCGGTGCCGGTGCTGAACAAAGAGGAGCGGCTGGACGGCATGCTCTCCGCGGTGGACCTGCTGGTGGTGCTGGAGGAGTTGCTCAACGAGCAGCGCCGGTTGAAAAAGAACAAGTGAGCCGAGCCGGAGAGGGGAAGGCCGATACCGCTAGGTGGTTGTTTGCAACGGTGGTGAGTGGGCGGGTTGGCGGGTTCCGGGCGGGGGTGTTGCCGCTGGGGCTCCAAATGCGCACCCCTTCGGGGTCCCCTGCGCTACTCGCAAAAGAGCGGCGGCGCGAACTCGCTTCGCTCGGACAGGCGCGCCTTGTTTCCGCTCTTTTGCTGCGTTGCTCGGTGCGCATAAGTCGCCCCAGCGGCAACACCCCCGCCCGGAACCCGCCAACCCGCCCACTCAGCAGACCAGCAGTGCTGGGGCCGCTCACTTGCCCATCAGCAACCGCAGCCGGTCCCGCGCCTCGGCCACCCGGGCCCGGACCTGTGCCGGGGCGGTGCCGCCCAGGTGGTTGCGGGCGGCCACTGAGCCCTCCAGGGTGAGCACCTCGAAGACATCCTCGCTGATGGTGCCCGAGAACTGTTGCAGTTCATCCAGTTCCAGCTCGCTCAGATCGCGCCCCTCGTCACTGGCGTAGCGCACCGCCCGGCCGACGATCTCGTGGGCGTCCCGGAACGGCACGCCCTTGCGCACCAGGTAGTCGGCCAGGTCGGTGGCGGTGGCAAAGCCCGCCCGGGCGGCCCGGTAACAGGCCTCGCGCTGGACCTCCATGGCCGGCAGCATGTCGGCGAAGGCGGTCAACGCGTCGCGGAGGGTATCCGCGGTGTCGAACAGCGGCTCCTTGTCCTCCTGGTTGTCGCGGTTGTAGGCCAGTGGCTGGCCCTTCATCAACACCAGCAGGGCATTGAGATTACCGTGCACCCGCGCGGTCTTGCCCCGCACCAGCTCCGCCACGTCCGGGTTCTTCTTCTGCGGCATGATGGACGAGCCGGTGCAGAACCGGTCCGGCAGGTCAATGAAGCCGAAGTGGGGCGAGGCCCACAGGATCACCTCTTCGGCCATGCGCGAGAGGTGGGTCATCACCAGCGCCGCGGCGGCGTTGAATTCAATGGCGAAGTCGCGGTCGCTCACCGAGTCCAGGGAGTTGCGGGTAGGGCGGTCGAAGCCCAGCTCGCTGCAGGTCTGCTCGCGGTCGATGGGGAAGCTGGTGCCCGCCAGCGCCGCGCAGCCCAGCGGCATCTGGTTGAGCCGCTTGCGACAGTCCTCCAGCCGGCCCTGGTCCCGGACCAGCATCTCGTACCAGGCCAGCAGGTGGTGGCCGAAGGTGACCGGCTGCGCCACCTGCATGTGGGTGAAACCGGGCATGATGGTGTCCGCCTCCAGCTCCGCCAGCTCCACCAGGCCGGCCTGCAGTCGCAGCAGCTCGTCCAGGATGCCGTCGATGGCCTCGCGCAGCCACAGCCGGATATCGGTGGCCACCTGGTCGTTGCGCGAACGCCCGGTGTGCAGCTTTTTGCCCGCTTCGCCGATCAGGTCCGTCAGCCGCTTCTCGATATTCATGTGCACGTCTTCCAGCTTGGGGGACCACTGAAACTGGCCGTGCTCGATCTCCTCGCGGATCCGGGTCAGCCCGTCGACGATGCGGTCGCGTTCCTCGGCGGTGAGTACGCCCACCTCGGCCAGCATACGGGCATGGGCCATGGAGCCGGCGATGTCCTGGCGGTAGAGCCTGCGGTCGAAGTGCTCGGAGGCGCTGAACTGCTCGACGAAGGCATCGGTGGCCTCGGTGAAACGGCCTGTCCAGAGTTGCTCGCTGGTGTTCTTATCGGTCATGGCGCTGCCTGTGTCTCGGCGTGAGTTGAGACCGGCCAGTATACCAGCGTCACCGGCGGGCGCGGTCGGGGGCCGGAATTGGCGGCCGGGCCCGGTACCCGCTAAGGTGGGGCCTGTTGACAGTCCAGGGGGGATGGCGGTGTTCGAACGAGGGGGTTCGTCCGTCAGGCGATCGGCGATTCTGCCCGACTTCTGCCACCTGCAGACGGTGTTGGCCGTGGTGCTGGCCGGCCAGCTATTGGCCTTTGTGCTCTTTCTGGCGCGGCCCGCGACGCAGTGGGACTGGGCGACCCTGGGGCTGATCTCGCTCTATGTCCAATGGGTGGTGCTGCTGAGCACGGCGCTGCTCTGCCTGTCCCGCCGGCCACTGTCCCGGGTCAGTCCCGAGGCGGCGGGGCTGCTGGCCTGGCTGGGTATCATCGCGGTGGCTGCGGTGACCGCCGAGCTGGCCTGGCGCAGTACCGGGGGGGTGTTGGGCGCGGAGCGCTGGGCATTGGTTCTGCGGTCGGTGGCCATCAGCGGCATTATTGCGGCCCTGGTGCTCCGCTACCTCTATCTGCAGGGGGAGTGGCGCCGGGGGCTGCAGGCCGAGGCCCGGGCCTCCATGCAGGCCCTGCAGTCGCGCATCCGCCCCCACTTCCTGTTCAACACCCTTAACACCATCGCCGCGATGCTCCGCCAGGCCCCGGAGCGCGCCGAGCAGGCGCTGCTGGATCTTGCCGATCTGTTTCGTGCCGGCCTGCGCGAGGTCGGCGGTTGGTCCACGCTGGACGAGGAGCGGGCCCTGACCGAGCGCTACTTGCGTCTGGAACAGCTCCGGCTGCAGGAGCGGCTGCGGTTGGACTGCGACTGGGACGGGTTGCCGGGCCAGGCCCGGGTGCCCTCGCTGATCTTGCAGCCACTGGCGGAGAACGCCGTGGTGCATGGCATCGAGCAACTGCCCGCAGGCGGTGAGCTGCGGCTGAGGGGGCGACGGGAGGGCGATACCCTGGTGCTGGAGCTGGAAAACCCCGTCCCGGCCGGTGGCTCCCTTCGCGGCGGCCACGGCCTCGGGCTGGAGAGCGTGCGGCGCCGGATGCGCTACGCCTTCGGTGCCGCGGCCGATCTGGAGGTGACAGAGCGTGCCGGCCGTTTCCACGTAGTGCTCCGTTGGCCCTGGCAGGAGGCAGGATAGGGCATGCGCGTATTGGTGGTGGACGACGAACCCTGGGCCCGTCGCCGGCTGGCGGAGATGGTGGACGCCGAGCAAGGCCACCGGGTGGTGGCCGAGGCGGGGACCGGCGAACAGGCCCTGGCCGCGACCCGCGAGCACCAGCCGGACCTAATACTGCTGGATATTCAGATGCCCGGCATGGATGGCCTGGAGGTGGCGCGACGCATCGCCCGGCGGGAACGGCCCCCGGGGGTTATCTTCATCACCGCCCACCCGGAGCACGCCCTGGCGGCCTTCGAGGCGAAGGCCAGCGACTACCTGCTCAAGCCGGTGCGTCCGGACCGGCTGCGCGCCGCGCTGGCCCGTGCCGGGCAGGTCAATCGCGCCCAGCTCCAGGGCCTGCGCCGGCCCCACGCCGATCCCGGGATGCTGCGTTGCCGCACCACCCGTGGGGAGCGTCTGGTGCCACTGGACCGCATCCACAGCCTGCGCGCGGAGGACAAATACGTGGTGGTCGGGCACGACGACGGCGAGCTGCTGCTGGAGGATTCCCTCAAGGCGCTGGAGCAGCGCTTCGCCGATCGCTTCCTGCGGGTCCACCGCTCGGCCCTGGTGGCCCTGGATCGGCTCCAGGCCCTGGAGCGGGATGCCCTGGGTCGCCACCAGGTGGTCCTGCAGGGCGGGCTGCGGCTCCCGGTCAGTCGCCGGCACCTGCCGGCGGTACGCGATGCCCTGCGGCGGCTGGCGCAGGGCTGAGCCAGGGCCTGGGCCCTTCGGTCACTGCTCTTTCCGTGGCATGCTAAGCGCCGGCGCGGCCCCCCGGGCCGCTGAGTATTCGCACAGGACTCACAGGGAACACCCGCTATGCCTCAGGACAAGCTGCGCATCGCCACCCGTCGCTCCCCGCTCGCCATGTGGCAGGCCGAACACGTGGCCGCGGAACTCAGGCGCCACCACCCCGGGCTTGAGGTGGAGCTGGTGCCCATGGTCACCCGGGGGGACCGAATTCTGGACCAGGCCCTCTCACGTATCGGCGGCAAGGGGCTGTTCATCAAGGAGCTGGAGCAGGGGATGGAGGAAGGCCGTGCCGACCTCGCGGTGCACAGCATGAAGGATGTCCCCTGGCGCATGCCCGACGGTTTTGCGCTGCCGGTAATCCTGGAGCGCCACGAACCCACCGATGCCTTTGTCTCCAACCACTACCGGCGCCTGGACGACCTGCCCGAGGGCGGGCACCTGGGCACTGCCAGCCTGCGGCGCCAGTGCCAGGCCAAGGCGCGCCGGCCGGATCTGCGGGTCTCCACCCTGCGCGGCAACGTCAACACCCGGCTGGCGAAACTGGATGCCGGCGAGTTCGACGCCATCATCCTTGCCGCTTCGGGGCTCAGCCGGCTTGGCTTCGATGAGCGTATCGCCCGCCGCCTGCCCCCGGAGGAGAGCCTGCCCGCGGTAGGACAGGGCGCGCTGGGCATCGAATGCCTGGCCGAAGACCGGCGGGTGCAGGAGCTGGTGGCCCCCCTGGACCACGGACCCACTCACACCCTGCTTAAGGCGGAACGGGCCATGAACGCCCGCCTTCAGGGCAGCTGCCAAGTGCCCATCGCCGGCTACGCTTGTTACCAGGGAGAGGAGATCTGGCTGCGCGGCCTGGTGGGCAGTCCGGACGGCCAGGAGATCGTGCGTGGTGAGGTCCGCGGGCCCATCGCGCAGGCCGCCGAGCTGGGCGATCGACTGGGCGGCGAACTGCTTGAGCGCGGGGCCGCGCGCATCCTCGCGGACCTGGCCGACTGACCATGGCGCTGCCGGCCGGTTACGGTGTGCTGGTGACCCGCCCGGCCCACCAGGCGGCGGGCCTGTGCCGGACCCTGGAAGCGGCCGGTGCGCGGGTCTGGGCGCTGCCCACCCTGGAGATCGTGCCGCAGCCGGAATCGGCACTGCCCGCGGCCGCCGTGGCGGCCCTTGGAGAGGCCGATTGGCTCATCTTCGTCAGCCCCAACGCCGTGCACCACGGCCTGGCCTGCATGGCCCGGCACGGCGTCCGGCCGCGCCCGGATGCCCGGATCGCGGCCGTGGGCAAGGGCACTGAGCGGGCCCTGCACCGGGTCGGGCTGTCCGTCACCGCCGTACCGCAGGCCGGTTTCACCAGCGAAGACCTGGCGCGGGAGCCGGCCTTTGGTGACATGCGCGGGCAACGTGTCATGATAGTTCGTGGCGACAGCGGTCGCGCCTGGCTCGCCGAGCACCTGCGCGGGCAGGGTGCCGAGGTGGCGTTCCTGGCCGTCTACCGGGCGGTCCGGCCCCAGGTGGACGCGCAACCGGTGGTTGAGGCGTTGCAAGCCGGGCGTTTGCACAGTGTCATAATCACCAGTGTGCGGGGTTTGGATAATCTATGGTTTATGCTGGGGGATAGCGGGAGAGTATTAGTTCAACGACGGGCGCTGGTGACAGTCAGCCCGCGTATCGCCCGCTACGCGGAGCAGGCGGGCCACACCGGCCCCGTAGTGGTGGCCCGCTCCCCGGCCGATGAGGACCTGTTACAGGCGGTCCATCAGGCATCAGAACATCACAACACGAGATGATCGGTCATGCAGGAAAATAAACCCGAGCGGGAAGAGGAGAAGCCCCGGTCTGAGAAGACCGGCGGCGAGGACCCCCAGGGCCAGGAGCTGACGGCCTCTGCGGCCGCGCCCGAGCCGGGCAAGGGGGGCGGCGGTACGCCGCCGGCCGGCGGGGACGGCGACGGTACCGACAAGGATCGCCAGGGCGGGCCCTGGAAACAGGTCGTGGCGTTGCTGGTCGTGGTCCTGGTGCTGGGTGCCGCGGCCACCTGGTGGCTGACCGGCGAGATGCGCGAGTTGCGCGCCGAGCAGGCGCGTATGGTCAGTGCCGACCGGCTGGATGAACGCAGCGACGCCCTCGAGCGGCAACTGGCACGGCTCGAGGATCGCGTCACCGATACCGGCGAGCGCGCCGCCTCCGCCCGTGAGCGGGCCGACGAGGCCGGCGATGCCCTGGGGACCCTGCGCGAACAGCTGGACGAGTTGCGCGCCCGCCAGGGCGGTTTCGAGGAGGGCCTGGAGCGACTGGGTGCGCGCGCCGAGGCCAACCGGGAGAACTGGATCCGTTCCGAGGCGGCCTACCTGGCCACCGTGGCCGTCCACCGGATGCGCTTCCACCGCGACCCCAAGACCGCACTTGGCGCCCTGCAGGCAGCAGACAAGCTGATGGCCGACATCGGTGCCAGCGAGAGCGTGCCGGCTCGCGTTGCCCTCAACGAGGCGGTCACCCAGGTGCTGGAGTGGGCCCCGCCCGAGGTGGGCCGGCTGGCCGCCACCCTGGCCGACCTGGAAGGCCGGGTGGATGGGCTGCCCATGCCGGCGGAGCGGGCCACCGGCGGCATCGATCTGCCGCGCATGGCCGCGGACGAGGGCGACCCGGTCTGGCTGGCGCGGCTGAAGGACGCCACCGGCCGGGTCCAGGCTGGATTGGGTGAGCTGGTGGTGGTGCAGCGCGAGGAGGCCGCGCCGCCCCTGGTGGCACCGGATCAGCGCTACTTCCTGCGCGAGAACCTCAAGCTGCGCCTGGAGGCGGCCCGACTGGCCGCACTGCAGGGCGATCAGGACCTGTGGGAGGACAGCCTGCAGCGGGCCCACGACTGGGTCCTGGCCCACTTCGATACCAGCGATCTGGATGTGGAGGCGGTGGCGGACACGCTGGCGCGCCTGCGCCGTCAGGACATCGACCCGGAGCTGCCGGATATCGCCACCACCCTGGAACCGGTCAAGCCGTTCCTGTAAGGCCTGGAGGAGAGCGACATGAAAGCCTTGTTGATCGCCTTGGTCGTGCTCCTGGCCGCGGTGGCCGCCGCCGCCTGGCTGCAGCCCCACACCGGTTATTTGGTGCTGTCGGTGGCGGGCTGGCGCATTGAGACCAGTCTTATCTTCGCAGTGCTGGCCGTGGCTGTGGTGCTGGTGGTCCTGCAGGTGCTCTGGGTGCTCCTGGACCGCACCGTGGGCCTGCCCAAGGTGTTGAGCCATTGGAGCACCCGGCGGCGCAAGGAGAAGGCCCGCGGGGAGATGGCCAAGGGGCTGCTGGCGCTCGCCGAGGGCCGCTACCGGCGCGGGGAGGATCTGCTGCTCAAGCACGTCGAGCGTAGCGACTACCCGCTCATCAACTACCTCGGGGCCGCCCTGTGCGCCCAGCGCCGCCATGCCACCGAGACCCGGGACAGCTACCTGGCCTTGGCCGAGCAGACGGCCCGGGGCTCGGGGTCAGCAGTGAATCTGCTGCAGGCCCAGCTCTACATGGAGTCCGGCCAGTGGGAACAGGCCCTGGCCAGCCTCACCTCGGCCTACGAGCGCAACCCCAACCACCACCGCACCCTGGAGATGATGCGCGATTGCTGTGTGGCGCTGGAGGACTGGGAGCGGCTCGGGCGGCTGCTCAAACCGCTGCGCAAACAGGGCATCATCGGCTCCGAGGAGGCGGAGGAGTACGCCCGCTATGTGGCGCGTGACAAGATCCGGCGCGCGGCCCGGATCGGGCTGGGTGACCTGGAGTCGGCTTGGTCGCGCTTGCCGCGGGCCCAGCGCAACGACGACGACCTGGTGCTGACCCACGCCGAGGCCCTGCTGGAGCTGGACGAGATCGATCGCGCCGCCGTGGTCCTGAAGGGGCGCATCGACGAGACCTGGGACGAACGTCTGATCATGCGTTTCGGTGCGCTCGAGCAGATCGACCCCGAGTGGCAACTGCAGCAACTCAAGCGCTGGCTGCGCCAGCAGCCGGACAACGCCGCGTTGCTTTACGTCGCCGGCCGGGTGGCGCTCCGCTTGCACGACTGGGATCTGGCCCGGGAGTACCTGGAGCAGGCACTCGCCCGCCGGGCCCGCCCGGAGGTGTACATGGCCCTGGGTGCCCTGCTGGAGTTTCAGGAGCGACCGGACGACGCCCGTGAACTCTATCGCAAGGCGCTGGGCATGGTCAGTGAGAGCACGAGCAGCGACGACCTTCCGGAGCTGCCGGTGCCGAGCACCCTGGAGGGGGAGGTGCGCCCCGAGGACGAGATCGCCGTGCGTCAGACCGGGGAGGAGGATCCGGTGGCGCTGCGCTCCAGCACCTGACGGCCCGGCGGGGTGGCCGTCACGCCGCTCGGCGATCACGGCCGCCCGCCGCGGCTGCGAAGCGCTTACTCGGTTTCGCCGTCGCCGGCGGCGCGCGCCAGCCGTTCGGCCAACCCCCGGTGGCCGTGGTGATCGGCCCACTCCGCCGGTGTCCGCGGTGTTTGCCCCCGGTGATCCGGGTCCGCGCCGGCCGCCAGCAACCTCTCCGCAATGGCCTCATGCCCGGTCTGGGCCGCATGGATCAGGGCGGTGCCTCCGGTGGAGGTCTCGATCGCCGCCGGGTCGGCGCCGGCCGCCAGTAGTTGCTCCACCACCGCCAGGTGCCCCCGGCGCACGGCCACCATCAGCGGGGTGAAGCCTGCCTCATCGGCGGCATTGATCCCGGCCCCCGCCTCCAGCAGCTGCCCCACCACAGCGGTGTTGCCCGACTGCGCACCCCGCATCAGCGGCGTGTAGCCGCAGGGCTCCCGCGCCCGCGGGTCGGCGCCCCGGCGCAGCTGCCGGGCCACCGCCTCCGCGTCCCCCGCCATGGCCGCGACCATCAGGGCGGTACGGCCGTGCTCATCGCGGGCGTCCACCCCCTCCGGGAGCAGTCGCGGGACGGCGACAATCAGGACCAGGACCAGGGCCAGAACGAGGAAGGGGTGATTGGCAAGCAGGCGGGCGGCAGGGTTCATGGCGGCCCCCAGGTGGCTGCGGGAGGGGGCAGCATAAATATGCATTGTAGCGAATGCAAAGACCTGTGCGGATCCGCCGCGCCCCTGCCAGCCGCCCGGCATGCAAAGGCCCGGCGCCGCGCGGGCAACCGGGCCGTCGGAAAGGCCGCTTGGCGGGGTGGCTCAGGCCTGCGGCTTGGTGATCCGCAGCGCCAGTTCCTGCAGTTGGGCGATGTCCACCTCGGCCGGTGCGTCGGTGAGCAGGCAGGCGGCGGTCTGGGTCTTGGGGAAGGCCATGACCTCGCGGATGGAGCTGGCGCCGGTCATCAGCATCACCAGGCGGTCCAGGCCGAAGGCGATGCCGCCGTGGGGCGGTGCGCCGTACTCCAGCGCGTCCAGCAGGAAGCCGAACTTGGCCCGCGCCTCGTCCTCGTCGATGCCGAGCAGACGGAAGACCGCCTGCTGCATGTCCTGACGATGGATACGCACCGAGCCCCCGCCCAGTTCGGTGCCGTTGAGCACCATGTCGTAGGCCCGGCTGACCAACTGCTCCGGGTCCTTGTCGGCGAGCTCGGCCGGGTCGTCGACGTTGGGGGCGGTGAAGGGGTGGTGCAGGGCGTACAGCCGGCCATCCTTCTCGTCGTACTCGAACATGGGGAAGTCCACCACCCACAGCGGGCGCCACTCGTCCTCCACCATCGCCAGGTCGTGGCCCAGCTTGACCCGCAGGGCGCCGAGGGCGTCATTCACCACCTTGGCCTTGTCGGCGCCGAAGAAGATCAGGTCGCCCGCCCGGGCCTCGGTGCGGCGCAGGATGCCGTCCACCGCCTCGTCGGTGAGGAATTTGAGGATCGGCGACTGCAGCCCCTCGCGGCCCTGGGCCGGGTCGTTGACCTTGATGTAGGCCAGGCCCTTGGCGCCGTAGCGGCCGACGAATTGGGTATAGTCATCGATCTGCTTGCGGGTGAGGCCGGCGCCCCCGGGGACGTGCAGGGCGGCGACGCGACCACGCGGATCGGCTGCCGGACCGGCGAAGACCTTGAACTCGACCCCGCCCATCAGGTCGGCCACCTCCACCAGCTCCAGCGGGATACGCAGGTCCGGCTTGTCGGAGCCGAAGCGGGCCATGGCCTCGGCGTAGCCCATGCGCGGGAAGGGGTCGGGCAGGTCCACCTGCAGGACGTCGGCAAACAGCCGCCGCATCATGCGCTCGGTCAGGTGCATGATGCCCTCTTCGTCCATGAAGCTGGTCTCGATGTCGAGCTGGGTGAACTCCGGCTGGCGGTCGGCGCGCAGGTCCTCGTCCCGGAAGCAGCGCACGATCTGGTAGTAGCGGTCCATGCCCGCCATCATCAGCAGTTGCTTGAACAGCTGCGGCGACTGGGGCAGGGCGAAGAAGCTGCCCGGGTGGGTGCGGCTGGGCACCAGGTAGTCGCGGGCGCCCTCGGGGGTGGCGCGGGTGAGCATGGGGGTTTCGATGTCCAGGAAGCCGTGCTCGTCCAGGAAGCGGCGCAGGTTGCTGGTGATTCGGGCCCGGGCGCGCAGCCGCTGTAGCATCTCGGGCCGGCGCAGGTCCACGTAGCGGTAGCGCAGGCGCACGTCCTCGCCGGCCTGCTCGTGCTCATCCAGCTGGAAGGGCGGGGTCTTGGCCGGGTTGAGCAGGTCCAGCTCCAGGCCCAGCACCTCCACCTGACCGGTGGGCAGATCTGGGTTCTCAGTGCCCGCCGGGCGCCGCCGTACCCGGCCCCGGACCTTCAGCACGAACTCGCTGCGTACCCGCTCGGCCAGGGCAAAGGTCTCGGGGCGGTCCGGGTCAAACACCACCTGCACCAGGCCCTCGCGGTCGCGCAGGTCGATGAAGATGACGCCGCCGTGGTCGCGCCGCCGGTGGGCCCAGCCGCAAAGGGTGACTTCCTGATCGAGATCGGTCTCGCTGACGTGTCCGCAGTAGTGGGTACGCATGATTGGGTGTTGGAACCGTTGTGCTGTGGTGTACGGGTGGGCGGCCGCGGGCGCTGGGGCCGGGCCGGCTCAGACGCGCAATGGTAAGATGCCCCCTCGCCCGGCGCAAGGAGACGCTGGGTTTAGGGTGCCTGTGGCGGTGGGGTCCTGGCGGGGCCGTGCCTGGGGTGGACCCTCCGATGGCGCACCCCTTCGGGGTGCCCTGCGCTACTCGGGAAAAATCGGCGCGCGTGAACTCGCTTCGCTCGAACAGGCACGCGCTTTTCCCGATTTTTCCCTGCGTTGCTCGGTGCGCCAAAGTCGGGTCCACCCCAGGCACGGCCCCGCCAGGACCCCACCGCCACAGGCCGCCGGGCGCGCACGGCGGCCGGGTCAGAAACCAAGGAGAGGTAACGGAATGGCGATCACGGATTGGCCGGCCGGCGAGCGGCCGCGGGAGAAGCTGCTGGAGCGGGGCGCGGGGGCGCTGTCGGATGCCGAGCTACTGGCGATCTTTCTACGCACCGGGCGGCAGGGGCTGTCGGCGGTGGATCTGGCGCGCGAGTTGCTGGAGGCCTTCGGCGGGCTGCGGCCGCTGCTGGAGGCGGACCTGGACAGGTTCTGCGACCACCTGGGGCTGGGGCCGGCGAAATTCACCCAGCTACAGGCCGTGCTGGAGATGGCCCGCCGCCACCTGCACGCGGGGCTGGAGCGGGGCGAGGCCCTGACCAGCCCCGAGCAGGTGGCGCGCTATCTCACCGCCCGGCTGCGCCACCAGTCGCGGGAGATATTCGCCTGCCTGTTCCTGGACAACCGCCACCGGGTGGTGCGCTACGAGGAGCTGTTCCAGGGCACCATCGACGCCGCCAGCGTCTACCCGCGCGAGGTGGTGCAGCGGGCGCTGGCGCACAACGCCGCGGCGGTGATCCTGGCCCACAACCACCCGTCCGGGGTGGCGGAGCCCAGTGTTGCTGACCAGGCGCTGACCCGTCGGTTGCAGGAGGCGCTGGGGCTGGTGGACATCCGGGTATTGGACCATTTCGTGGTGGGTGACGGCCGGCCGGTTTCCTTCGCCGAGCGCGGCCTAATGTGAGCAACAACCGACAGGCCGGGCTGCGGGCCCGCCGGGGGTGGGTATGAGGACGATGACCGACGCCGAGGGGCGGGAGTGGGACATCACCGTGGGGCGCCAGTCCTACGGGCTGGCACTGGCGCTCTTTCTGCCCCGCGACGGAGGGCAGGCCCTGCAGGCGGCGCTGCCGGTGGACAACTGGGTGGAGGCCGAGCGGTACCTGGCCGGCCTGGATGAGGCCGGGCTCGGCGCCTTGCTGGAGGCGGCGGAGCCCCACGGGCTCTGAGCGGAACGCTGGCCCCGGGGCGCCGCCCGGCAGAAACCCGGCCCTGCCCGGGGGCGGGCGTCCGGCCGGGCGGCGTGTGACTGCGGGGATGTTCGGGATGGGGTCAGGCCAGGGCGGTCTTGAGCCGGCCCATGGCGTTTTTCTCCAACTGCCGGATACGCTCTGCCGAGACCTGGTAGTGCTCGGCCAGCTCCTTCAGCGTCGCCTTGCGCTCCGACAGCCAGCGCCGGGCCAGGATGTCCTGGCTCCGCTCGTCCAGTCCTGCCAGGGCCTGGTGCAGGTTCTGATCGCGGTGCTGCTCCCAGTCCGCCTCCTCGACGGCGGTGGCCGGGTCGTAGCGCTTGTCCTCCAGGTAGGCGACCGGGGCATGAATGCCCTCGTCGTCCTGGCCCGGGGTCGGGTCGAAGGTGGTGTCGTTGCCGGTCATGCGCGCTTCCATCTCGCGCACCGTCTCGGGTTTGACCCCCAGGTCCCTGGCCATGGCGTCCACCTCCTCGCTGGTGAGCCAACCCAGGTGCTTGCGGCCGCTGCGCAGGTTGAAGAATAGCTTGCGCTGGGCCTTGGTGGTGGCCACCTTGACGATGCGCCAGTTGCGCAGCACGTACTCGTGGATCTCGGCGCGGATCCAGTGCACCGCGAAGGAGACCAGGCGCACCCCCTGGGCGGGATCGAAGCGCTTGACGGCCTTCATCAGCCCCACGTTGCCCTCCTGGATGATGTCGCCCAGCGGCAGGCCATAGCCGCGGTAGCTGCGCGCGATGTGGACCACGAAGCGCAGGTGGGACAGGACCAGTGCGCGGGCCGCGTCCAGGTCGCCCTGCAGGCGGTAGCGCTCGGCGAGCTCGTGCTCCTCCTCGGCGCTGAGCACGGGGATCTGGTTGACCGCATGGATATACGCCTCCTCGCTCCCGACGGGAGTGGGGAGGTTGCCGTGTTTCAGCGGTACCAGTGCAGTGGTCATGCTGTTCGTCCTCTCCATCAGTGATGGCATTTTTCTTGCTAAGCCTTATTTTAGGAGATCACTGACATGAGGGAAAGTTCAGTGATGGCCGAGCCGTTGCGCCGTGTGGGCGGGGCGGGCAGGCTGCCCCATGAATAATCCATTCCGGCTGGGATCGCAAGGCCTGGATTGCCGGGCTTGGGCGGGCCGGGGTGTGGTGGGCGCCTACCGGGGTTCGATGGCGGACAGGTGGCGGCCGACCGCCAGCCAGGCCCCGAGCCAGCCCAGCAGCATGCCGGTGCCCAGGATCTGGAGGGCGCCGGTGAAGCCCGGGCCGCTTAGCCGGAAGCCACTGCTGTAGAGACTGGCCAGCCCGGAGACGGTATCGCCGAGCCACAGCCGGGCGATCTCCAGCAGCAGCCAGGCCAGCACCCCGCCCAACAGACCGTACCACAGGCCTTCGTAGAGAAAGGGGCGGCGGACAAAGCCATTGGTGGCGCCGATGAGTTTGGTGATCACGATCTCCTCGCGCCGGTTGCTGATGGCCAGGCGGATGGTGTTGCCCACCACCAGCAGCACCGCCGCCCCCAGCAGCAACCCCACCACCCAGACGGCGCGCTCCACCAGCTCGACAATGGCGTGCAGCCGTTGCAGCCACTCCTGGTCCAGTTGCACCTGCTCCACGCCGCTACGCTCCGCGAGCTCATCCGCCAGTGCCGCCACCGCGGCGGCGGGCAGATCGCGCCGCGGGGCGAGCACCAGGGTGGCCGGCAGCGGGTTGTCGTCCAGCAGGTCCAGGGCGTCGTCCATACCGGAGAGCTGGCGGAACGCCTCCAGCGCCTCGTCCGGGGTGTAGGTCTGCACGCCGGATAAGCGGTCATCGGCGCTCAGCTCATCGGCCAGTTCCCCCAGCCGGGCTTCATCGGCATTCAACGCCAGGTAGACGGAGATGCGGGTGCCGCCGTCCCAGTCGGTGGTGAGGGTCTGCAGGTTTTGCAGCGCCAGCAGAAAGCCGGCGGGCAGGGCCAGGGCGATGCCCAGCACCGCCGCCGTCATGCCGCTTTGCAGCGGCCGGCTCCAGAGACGCCCCAGGGCGCTGACCAGGGCCTGGGCGTGCTGGGCGAAATAGACGCGCAGGCGCTCGCGCCAGGCGCGGGGACCGCGGCGGGGCATCAGGCGGCGGCTCCCTGCCAGTCGTCGATCAGGCGGCCGTGCTCCAGGGTGATGACCCGCTGGCGCAGCCGGGCGATCAGGTCCAGGTCGTGACTGGCGATGACCACGGTGATGCCCACCCGGCGGAACTCCAGAAAGAGCTGCATGATCTCCTCGGACAGCGCCGGGTCCAGGTTGCCGGTGGGCTCGTCGGCCAGCAGCACCGGCGGGCGCGAGACCACGGCGCGGGCGATGCCTACCCGCTGTTGCTCGCCGCCGGAGAGGGTGATCGGGTAGGCCTTCTCCTTGCTAAGCAGGCCGACCTTGCCCAGGGCCGCGCGCACCCGCCGGCCCACCTCCCGGTGGGGGGTGCCGCGGATGATCAGCGGCAGGGCGACGTTTTCATAGACCGTACGGTCGAACAGGAGCCGGTGGTCCTGGAAGATCATGCCGATACGGCGGCGCAGCTGGGGGATCTGTCCCTTGCGCAGGCGCGAGAGGTTGATGCCGCCCACCACCACCTGGCCCTGACTGGGGCGTTCCAGCAGCGGGATCAGGCGCAGCAGGGTGCTCTTGCCGGCGCCGGAGTGGCCGGTGACGAACACCATCTCGCCCTGGCCGATCTCCAGTTGCAGGTTGCGCAGGGCCTCGAACCCCCCGCGATAGCGCTTGCTGACGCCCTCGAAGCGGATCATCCGGTGGCCTGGCCCTGGTCGTCACGTTGTAACAGGGCCTCGACGAAGTCCGCGGCCACGAAGGGACGCAGGTCCTCCGCCGACTCGCCGACGCCGATGAAGCGGATGGGGAGCCTGAGCTGCTCGGCGATGGCGAAGATCACCCCGCCGCGGGCGGTGCCGTCCAGCTTGGTGATCACTACCCCGTCCAGGCCGATGGCCTGGTGGAACTCCCGCGCCTGGGCCAGCGCGTTCTGGCCGTTGCCGGCGTCCAGCACCAGCAGGGTCTCATGGGGGGCGGTAGGGTCCTGCTTGCCGAGCACGCGCTTGATCTTGCGCAGCTCCTCCATCAGGTTGCTCTGAGTATGCAGCCGGCCGGCGGTGTCGGCGATGAGCACATCAGAGCCGCGCGCCTTAGCCGCCTGCCAGCCGTCGAAGACCACCGAGGCCGCGTCGGCGCCGGTGTGCTGGGCGATCACCGGGGTGTTGTTGCGCTCGCCCCAGGCCTGGAGCTGCTCCACCGCCGCCGCCCGGAAGGTGTCGCCGGCGGCCAGCATCACGCGCTTGCCCTGGTCGCCGAAGCGGCGGGCCAGTTTGCCGATGGTGGTGGTCTTGCCGGCGCCGTTGATGCCCACCATCAGGATGACAAAGGGTTTCGGCTCGTTGGGCAGCTCCAGCGGCGCCTCGCAGGGGCTGAGGATGGCCGTCATGTCCTCCTTGAGCGCCTGGAACAGGGCGTCGGTGTCCTTGAGTTCGGCGCGGCGCAGCCGGGCGGTGAGCCCGTCGATGATGCGCTGAGTGGCCTCGACCCCGACATCTGCCAGCAGCAGTTGGGTCTCGAGCTCCTCCAGCAGGTCGTCGTCGATGGTCTTGCTGCCCAGGAACAGGCTGGCAATGCCCTCGGTGAGCCCGCTTCGGGTGCGCGACAGCCCGGCGCGCAGGCGGGCGAACAGGCCCTGTTTGCGCGGTTCATCCGGTACCTCGGCCGGCTCAGCGCTGACAGGGGCTGCTTCCGCCTCGGTTTCCGTCGCCGCCTCGGTTTCCGTCTCCGGCTCGGGCTCTGCCTCCGGCTCGGGTTCCGCCTCGGGCCCGGGGGTCGTCTCCGCCTTGGCGGCCTCCTCGGCGGCGCGGCGGGCTTCCTCTTCGGCCTGTCGGCGCTGCTTTTTCTTACGTCCGAAACCCCACATGGTTTCGATGGTCCTCAATAGTTGGGAGCATGAAGGTTGGCTATGGCCGAAGCAGCGCACGGTCGCCCCCACAGGGTGTGGTGTGGGCGGGTCGTCCGGCCCGGCGTGGCTGTCCGGTATCCTATCATTCCCCCGTGGCGGTGTGAGACTGTCGCGGTGCATGGCGGTAACACGGGGAGGAACTGCCTGATGAGAGCCCGAATTCTGATGGCCACCGGCCTGGCCCTCGGCCTGGCCTGGCTGGTCCCGCCGGCGGTGGCCGGCACGCCCGCGGTCCACGAGTACACGCTGGACAACGGCATGACGGTGGTGGTGCGCGAGGACCACCGGGCGCCGGTGGTGGTGAGCATGGTCTGGTTTGCCGTCGGCTCCAGCTACGAACAGCGGCCGCTGACCGGCATCTCCCACGTGGTCGAGCACATGATGTTCAAAGGCACGGAGACCCGCCCGACCGGCGAGTTTTCCCGTCTTATCGCCGAGCGTGGGGGGCGCCAGAACGCCTTCACCGGCCGGGATTTTACCGGCTACCACCAGCAGCTGGCGGTGGAGCACCTGCCTTTGGCCTTCGAGTTGGAGGCCGACCGCATGCAGAACCTGGTCTTCGATCAGGGTGAGTACGAGCGTGAGATGGAGGTGGTGCGCGAAGAGCGCCGTCAACGGGTGGAGGACAACCCCACCGCCAAGTTCATGGAGCGCTTCCGGGCCGTGGCCTGGAGCGCCAGTCCCTACGGCCAGCCGGTGATCGGCTGGATGGAGGACCTGGACCGGTTGCGCCTGTCCGAGGTGGAGGACTGGTACCGGCGCTGGCACGGCCCGGAGAGCGCCACCCTGGTGGTCGTCGGCGCCGTGGACCCGGATGCGGTTTTTGCCCTGGCCGAGGAGCATTTTGGTCCAGTCCCGGCCCGCGAGCGGCCCGAACCCATCCCCGGCGGCGATATCCCCGACCCGGGTGAGCGCGCCGTGACCGTGCGTATCCCGGCGGAACTCCCCTACCTGGCCATGGGCTGGCGGGTGCCCACCCTGGGCAGTATCGACCGGGAAGACGAGGAGGCCCTGCGTGAGGTCTACGCCCTGGCGCTGCTTCGCGCCGTGCTCTCCGGCGGCCAGGCGGCCATCCTGCCCGAGCGCCTGGAGCGGCAGCAGGGCGTGGCCGTGGGCGCCGGGGCCAGCTATTCCGCCACCGCGCGCCTCCAGGATCTGTTCCTGCTTGCCGGCCGCCCCGCACCCGGCGCCGGACTGGACGAGCTGGAGGCCGCCCTGCGCGAGGAAGTGCAGCGGTTGCAGGAGGAGCCGCTGGACGAGGAGCGGTTGGTCCGCGCCCGCCGCCAGTACGTGGCGGATGAACTCTTCAGTCAGGACTCCATGCGGGCGCAGGCGATGCGTCTGGGGGCGCTGGAGAGCACCGGGATCGGCTGGGAGGCCGGTGAGCGCTTCCTGGAGGGGGTGCAGACCGTGACCGCTGAGGACATCCAGCGCGTCGCCCGGCGCTACCTGGTGGATGATCAGCTCACGGTGGGTCGCCTGGTGCCCGCCGACCGCGAGGCGTCCACTGACGCCGGGGAGGAGCAATGAGCCTGTACCGATCACTAAGACACCTGCTGAGCGTTGCCCTGGCCGTGCTGCTGGTGGTCGCCCTGCCGGCATCGGCCGATGAGGGGGAGTTCGCAATCCCCGAGATCGAGCACTGGGAGACCGAGGTCGGGGTTCCGGTCTACTTCGTGCGCAGCGCCGCGCTGCCCATCATCGATGTGGCGGTCACCTTCGACGCCGGCAGCGCCCGGGAGTGTGACCAGGCGGGGCTGGCACGGGTCACCGCCAACCTGCTCGATCAGGGGGCGGCCGGCCTGGATGCCGGTGAGATTGCCCGGCGGCTGGAAGACCAGGGGGCGCGTCTGTCGGTGAACGCGGGTCGGGAGCAGGCAGTGGTCAGCCTGCGCAGCCTGGCGGAAGAGGAGGCGCTGGAGGCGGCCCTGGCCGTGCTGGACGACGTACTGGCCGCGCCCGACTTTCCCGAAGACGCCCTGGCGCGGGAGCGCCAGCGCCGTCTGGTCGCCCTGCGCGGCGAGCGTCAGTCCGCCAGCGCGATGGCGTGGCGGACGCTGTTCGAGACCCTCTACCCGGGCCACCCCTACGCCCGCGCACCCTCCGGTACCGAGGAGGGTATCCGGGCCATTGCCCGCGCCGACGTGCAGGCCTTCCACGCCGATCATTACACCACCGGCAATGCCCAGATCGCCCTGGTGGGCGATCTCACCCGAGAGCAGGCCGAGGCCTTGGCCGAGCGCCTGTCCCGTGCCCTGCCGGTGGGTGATCCCGCACCGCCCCTCCCCGCCGTGCCGCGGGTACCGGCACGCACGGTGGAGGTGGCGTTCCCCGGGACCCAAACCCGCATCCTGATGGGGCACCCGGCCATCGCCCGGGGTGATGAGGACCTGCTGGCGCTCTCGGTGGCCGATCACATCCTCGGCGGTTCCGGGCTGGTCTCCCGCATCTTCCAGGCCATGCGTGAGGAGCGCGGGCTCTCTTACAGCAGCCACAGCGGCCTGGCGCCGATGCGTAAGGCCGGCCCGGTGGTACTCGGCAGCCAGGTGCGGGCCGATCGGACCGGGGAGGCGTTGGAGGTGCTCGACGAGGAGCTGCGTGCCTATCTGGCGGACGGGCCCGACGACGAGGAGATGGACCGGGCCCTGCGCTACCTGGCGGGCAGCTTCCCGCTGGAGCTGGAGAGCAACCGCCAGCTGCTCTCCGCCATCGCCGATATCGGCTTCTATGGCCTGCCTCTGGATCAGCTCGAGAGCTACCTTTTGCGCCTGGAGGCCCTGGACCGCGAGCGCGTCCACCGGGTCCTCCGTGAGCGGATCGACCCGGACCGCATGGTGACCGTGCTGGTGGGGCCGCCGGAGGAGGAGGTGGATGACGAGGCGCTGGAGGAGCCGCCACCCGGTGAGCCTGGCGCCCCCTATGAGCGTGACCACGTCGGTCCGGGCGGCGGTGCCGGGGAGGCGGCCCCTTGAGCGGGCACCTTCGGATCATCGGCGGCGCCTGGCGGGGGCGCCGGCTGGCGGTGCCCCGCGGCCCGGATCTGCGACCCACCGGCGATCGTATCCGCGAGACGCTGTTCAACTGGGTGCAGGCGCGGATCCCCGGTGCCCGTTGTCTCGACCTCTTTGCCGGTAGCGGTGTCCTGGGCCTGGAGGCCCTTTCCCGGGGGGCGGCCGAGGTGGTCTTCGTGGAACGCAATGCGCGGGTAGCGGCGGCGTTGCGCGCGCAGTTGCAGGTCCTGGACGCGGCGGAGCGTGGCCGCGTGGTCCCGACCGATGCATTGCGTTTTCTCGCCGGACCGGTACAAAGTATGGATATCGTCTTTCTGGATCCGCCCTTTCGCGCCAGCCTGGGGGAGGCCGCCATGCAGCTTATCGCCGAGCGGCAATGGCTGGTGCCGGGCGGGCGGCTCTATCTGGAGAGCGATGCCCACCAGCCTCCGCCGGCGCTGCCGGCGGGCTGGTCGGTCCAGCGCGAGAAGCGGGCCGGCGGGGTGCGTTACGCCCTGATCAGCCCGGAAGAGCCTGGACGCCAAAAATCAGAATAAACCAGGGGTTTATAACGCCCGCAACGAAGAGGAGGGACGATGGCCATAGTCGCCGTCTACCCGGGTACTTTCGACCCTCTGACCAACGGCCATGCCGATCTGGTGCAGCGCAGCTGCCGGCTGTTCGATCGGCTCATCGTTGCCGTGGCCGCCTATCCCAGCCCGAGCAAACGCCCGGCCTTCACCCTGGACGAGCGCCTGGCGCTGGCGAGGGAAGTGCTCAAGGACATGCCGGGGGTCGAGGTGGAGGCCTTCGACACCTTGTTGGTGGACTTCGTGCGTGCGCGAGGGGCCACGGTGATCCTGCGTGGACTGCGGGCGGTCTCCGATTTCGAGCACGAGTTCCAGTTGGCCAGCATGAACCGGCAGCTCATCGAGGAGGTGGAGACCGTCTTCCTGACCCCCGCCGAGCAGCACGCCTACATCTCGTCCTCGCTGGTGCGGGAGGTCGCGGCCCTGGGTGGGGATGTCACCCGTTTCGTGCCGCCCGTTGTCGCCCGGGCCCTGGCCCGACGCTACAGCGGGCCGAACCGTGACGGCGATGGCGATGGCCAGGGCGGTTGAGCATGCGCCGGGTGGCCCTGGTTGTCGGCCTGCTCCTTTGCTGGGCCGGCGAGGCACTGGCGACGCCGCCGCCGGCCGTTGCCTCGGCCCATCCGCGTGCCAGTGCGGCCGCCATGGAGGTGATGGCCCAGGGGGGTAACGCCTTCGACGCGGCCGTGACCCTGACCGCCACCCTGGCGGTGGTGGAGCCCTATGGCTCCGGGATCGGTGGCGGTGGCTTCTGGTTACTGCACCGGGCCGCGGACGGCCATGAGGTGATGCTTGACGGGCGCGAGACCGCACCCGGTGCGGCCTACCCGGACATGTATCTGGATGACAGCGGGGAACTGGACCGCGAGCGTTCCCTGCAGGGCGGGTTGGCGGCCGCCATCCCCGGCACCCCGGCAGCGATGGTCCACCTGGCCCGGGAGTACGGGGCGCTGCCGCTCGCGGAGAGCCTGGCACCTGCCATCCGGCTGGCCCGTCAGGGCTTTCAGGTGGACAGCCAGTATCGGCGCATGGCCCTGTTCCGGGTGCGGGCGCTGAATGCCGACCCGGAGGCCCGGCGGATCTTCCTTCGTGACCGCATACCGCCGCCCCAGGGCAGCCTGCTGCGTCAGCCGGATCTGGCCGATTCTCTTGAGCGCATCGCCGAGCACGGTTTGGCCGGCTTCTACGAGGGGCCGGTGGCCGAGGCCCTGGTGGCCGGGGTGCGGGCCACCGGCGGGATCTGGACCCTGGATGACCTGGCCGGGTACCGCGTGGTGGAACGCGAGCCGGTGCGCGGGCGGATGGGGGATCTGCGGATCACTGCCGCGGCACCGCCGTCGGCCGGGGGGGTGGGGCTGGTCGGGTTCCTGCAGATGCTGGCCGACGACGACTGGCAAGCCCTGTCCAGGGCGGATCGGGTCCACCTGACCAGCGAGGCCATGCGGCGGGTCTATCGTGACCGGGCGGCCTGGCTGGGCGACCCGGATTTCACCGAGATCCCCATGGATCGCCTGCTCAGCGCGGAGTATGCCCGCGCGCTGCGAGCGGAGATCGACATGGCGCAGGCCACCCCCAGCACCGAGCTGCCGGTGCCGGTGGCCGGCGGTGAGGGGCGGCAGACCACGCATTTCTCCGTGGTGGATGGCCAGGGCAATCGGGTGGCGGCCACCCTCTCCATCAACTACCCCTTCGGCGCCACCACCGTGCCGCCCGGGACCGGGGTACTGCTGAACAACGAGATGGATGACTTCGCCACGGCGCTGGGGGAGGGAAACGTCTACGGCCTGCTGGGCACCGAGCCCAACCGCATCGAGCCGGGCAAGCGCCCGCTCTCCAGCATGACGCCCGCCTTTCTGGAGGATGAGTGCCGCACGCTCATCTACGGCACGCCCGGCGGCAGCCGGATCGTCACCATGGTGATGCTGGGTGCCCTGGGGTTTCTCGAGGCCACCCCCCTGGACGAGCTGGTTGCCGCCCCCCGATACCACCACCAGTACCTGCCGGACGAGATCCAGCACGAGCCGGGGGCCTTCTCCCGGTCCACCCGGGCGGACCTTCAGGGCCGAGGCCATCGCCTGCGCAACGTCAACCGCCGCTACGGCGACATGCAGGCGCTGCTCTGGGACCACTGCGAGGGCCGTCTGCACGCGGCCTCGGACCCGCGCGGGATCGGTGCCGCCCGGGTGGCGGAGTGATTCCGGCCCTCAGGGTGTGGGCTCCAGGCCGGCCACGATGCGGTCGCCGCCGGCCCGCTTGGCCGCGTACATGTGCCGATCCGCCGTCTCCACCAGGCTGTCGACGTCGCTGACCCCGGGGGTCAGGGTGTCGGCCAGTCCGAAGCTGGCGGTGAGTGGCCTGCCGTCGGGGCGCAGGCCCAGCCCGTTGGACTGCAGACGGGCCAGGGCCCGACAGGCATCGCTCCGCGTGGCGCCCGGCAGCAGCAGGACGAACTCCTCTCCGCCCCAGCGGATCAACGTGTCGGTATCCCGAAGCTGCTCGCGGATGGCGTTTGCGGCCTGGTAGAGCACCACATCGCCGATATCGTGGCCGAAGCGGTCGTTGATCGACTTGAACCGGTCCAGGTCCATGAACACAACGGTGACCGGCTCACCGGTCCGCCGCGCCATGCTGAAGTGCAGCCGCACCAGCTCCTCGCCGCTGGCGCGGTTGAGACAGCCGGTGAGGGCGTCATGGGAGGAGCGGCGCACCAGCTCGGCCATGAAGTGCAGCTGGCTCATACCGGCCAGCGCCGCCACCACCGCGATCAGCACCAGCAGCCAGGTGGCACCCAGCTGGTTGCTCCACCCCATCAGGTCCTGGCCCAGCAGACCGGTGAGTGCCTGGGCGGCGACCACGGGGAGGGCGAAGACCGCCGCCTCCAGCGCCGTCAGCGGGAAGACCGCCAGCCCCGAGAGCATCACGAAGGGGAGGTAGGCATAGCCGGCCGCCATCGCCGCGGACACCCCCTCCATGTCCGTGCCCGCCAGCAGTGAGTGGCTGTAGAGGAAAAACAGCGTGGGGATCAGGAACATCAACCCCAATGCGACCCAGGCATGCCAGACCCGATCCGAGTCCGCATACATCAACGCCAGGCTGAAGAAGGCAGTGCTGGTGAGCAGCCGGGCGATGCCCAGCGGCAGGGCGATCTCCGGGGGGAAGACGGCGAGGTCCACGGCGATCCAGAGCGGGGTGAGGATGGCGAAGACAAAGGCAACGATCCGGACCCGGGAGATCAACAGGCGGGCCCGCTGTCGGCGCAGGATCAGGCCGTGATGCCGGGGTGAGAGTATGCCCTCCGGGTCGCCGCCGCTGAGCTCGAGCATGATCTGCCGGGACCGCGCGAGCACGCGGTCACGCAGGCGGATCAGCTGTCGTGTGGTGCTCGGGCATGGCTTCATCAGATCGGGCGGCGGCCTGTTCGGGTCGGCGGCGGGCTGGTGAACCCGCCACCACTTCATTATGGTGACTGTGCCGCGAGTATACCGCTCGTGCGTTAAAACTGCGATCCGTGAAGGGTATTTCGGGGCCGCGTCGGTTCGGGCCCCGCCTGAGAGGAGTCGAGTATGCCGGTGGACGGGAGCCAGGACTGGCGCCAACGCTATCTGGAGTGTATCGCCGAGATGGACCGGCGCGAGTCCGCCTGGGTCCGGCTGGAGGAGCGCCTGCGCCTTGCCCTGAGGGAGGTGGCGTTGTGTGGTGTCGGTCGCGATCCGCAGCTGGACCGGGCCCTGGACCGGTTGCGCGCGGCGATGCGCAGCCCCCACGGCCGCGCCGAACTGACCGAACAGAGCGCTGTGATCCGTCAGCGTGCCCAGGGACTGGAGCGCGACGGCCGGCTGCAGCCGCTGCGCGGCCACCTGCTGCGCCTGCTTGACCGGGTGCAGGGACGCGCCGGCGTGCGCCGGGCCCGGCAGCTTCGGGCGCGCCTGGAGACGGTGACGGAGCTGGAGGCCCTCGAGCTGGCCCCGGAGGTGGTCGAGCTCTGTATCCCCGCGCCGCAAGCGATCCAGCCGGCAGCCCCGCTGCCGCGGGAGGGGGTGTTCCGCCGTTTGCTCGGTGGCGCCGGGCGGGGTGCTCCGTCGGCCGGCCCCGGTGACCCGGCGCCCACCGCCGGCCCGACCAAGCCAGCCAGCGTTCGCCGGCTGCGGCGCAGCCTGGCGGGGCTATTGCGGTCCGTGCTGGGGCCGGGAGACGACGAGGACGACGGTCTTGGCCAGCGGGTCGATGCCCTGAACGCCGAGGGGCTGGACGGCCTTGCGGATATCCTCGACAGCCTGGCGGGACTCGCCGCCGAGGTGCGCGCTCGCCTGGAGGCGGAGCGGGATGGCCTGAAGCGCTTTATGGCCGCGTTGGAGACCCGGTTGGGCGAGATGGAGGAGCTGATGGCCAGCGCTGAGCGGGTCGAGCGGGATCACAGCCGGGCGCAGGTGGACGAGCGGCGGTGGATGCACGACGAGCTGGCCGGGTTGGATGCGGATCTGGCCCGGTACGGCGATCTCCAGGCCCTCAAGGCCGCCGTCAGCCGGCATGTGGACAAGCTGGGTGAACAGCTGGCCGCCCGGCGCCGCGCCGAGGCGCAGCGTGCGGCGGCCCTGGAGGCGCAACTGCGCAGCCTGCGCGAGCGCATGAAGATCATGGAGGGCGAGGCGCGGCAATTGCGCGAGCGCCTGGCCGACGCCCGCGCCTCCTCCCGTGAGGACCGCCTGACGGGCGTGCCCAACCGACGGGCCTGGGAGGAGCGGCTGGACTACGAATTCGCCCGCTGGCAGCGCCACCGGCGCCCGCTCGCCCTGGTGTTTTTCGACGTGGACCATTTCAAGCTGATCAACGACCGGCTCGGCCATGCCGCCGGCGACCAGGCGCTGGCCCAGATCGCAGGGCGGATTCACAGGCGGCTGCGGCGGTCCGATTTCCTGGCCCGCTACGGCGGCGAGGAGTTCGTCGCCCTGCTGCCGGAGACCACCTCGGAGGAGGCCGCACAGGTTGCCGATGCGGTATTGCAGGGACTGCGGGAGGACGGCTTCGAGTACGACGGGGTCGACTATTCCGTGACCGCCTCGGCGGGTGTCGCCGGTTTCACCGCCGATGACGGTCCGGCGGCAGTGCTCAAACGCGCCGACCAGGCCCTGTACCTTGCCAAGAGCGGGGGGCGCGACCGGGTCTGCGTTGCCCCCCCGGAAGGGTCAATCGAGGGCGAGGCCGGGCAGCCGCCGGCGCAGGGGGCGGATGCCCAGGGTCACTAGCACGATCAGCGCCAGCCATTTCAGCCCGTCGGGCATCCATTCCACGGCCGCGGTGGACTGCGCGGCCACGTCCACCTCCAGCGCCGCCACCACGCCATCCACCAGCAGCCCGGCCGATACGGCGCAGAGCAGGATGCTGGCCAGGTAGATCGAGACCACGGTCATGCCCATCTCCCGGCGCAGCACGGCCAGGGTGGCGAGGCTGGTGATCGGGCCGGCGAGCAACAGCACCAAGGCGGTGCCGGGCGAGACCCCGGCCAGGATCAGTCCGGCGGCCACAGGGGTCACTGCGGTGGCGCACAGGTACAGCGGGATACCGGCCGCTGCCAGCGCCAGCATGGCAGGCAGACCGCTGCCCCATTCAGCCAGGGCACCGGCAGGGATCCAGGTGATCAACATGCCGGCCAGCAGCAGCCCGCCCAGCAGCCAGAGGCCGATATCATCCAGCAGGTCGGTTACCGCATAGCGCAGCCCCCTGGCCAGGCGCCCGCCGAAGGAGGGCGTTCCCGCCGCCGCCTCAGCTCCGGCCCCGCCGGCGCAACTCTCGCCGCAGCAGCTACCGCATTCCGCCGCGTCCTTCACGGCCTGTCCGCCCTGCCGCGGCAGGGGCAAGCGACCCACGGCCAGGCCGGTGGCGATGGCGGTGCTCACCGCCCCGAGGGGGCGGACCACGGCCATAAAGGGGCCCAGCAGCGCCCAGGTGAGGATCACGGAGTCCACCCCCACGCCGGGGGTGCCGATCAGGAAGGCCGTGGAGGCCCCGCGGGAGGCCCCGCCGCGGTGCAGGGCCACCGCCGTCGGGATCGCGCCGCAGGAGCACAGCGGTAGTGGGGCCCCCACCAGCGCCGCCCGGGTGATGGGGGCGATGCCGCTGCCGCCCAGCCAGGTCTGGAGTTGGTCCTCCGGTATCAGGGCGCGCACCGCGCCGGCCACCAGCAGCCCCAGCAGCAGCCAGGGGGCGGCGGCCAGCGTGATGGCGAGGGTGTTCTGCAACAGGGTGTCGATCATGGCGGCTCCGGGGCCCGGGGCGGTGACGCAACACGTGCGCCGTACCGTATATATTACCGGAGTGGCCGTGGCGAGAGCCATCGTCGGGTACGGGGCGGCTGTGACCTGGCCGGCTTGCTGGTAGGCTTGGATGATGCATCGACGCTGGATGGTAAGGAGCGTGCGCACAGGTGGCTACTGAGGATGGATTCTCCTGGGCCGAGATCAGGCGACACTGGCTGAAGGGGCTGCCGGACGGTCGGCTGAACATGGCCTACGAGGCTTTGGACCGGCACGTGGAGGCGGGCGGTGGCGATCACGAGGCGCTGGTCTGGCGGGGGCTGGATAACGAGCGCCGGGCCTCCAGCTACGCGGAACTGCTGGAGGCCTCGGCCCGCTTTGCCGGCGCCCTCCGGGCCCGGGGTGTGGGCCTGGGTGAGCGGGTCTGTACCCTGGCACCCAGGCGGCCCGAGCCTTTTATCGCCGGCCTTGGCGCCCTGCGCCAGGGCGCCGTCTTTGCGCCCTTGTTCCCCGTCTACGGCCCTCAGCCGGTGCGCCAGCGGCTGACAGTGAGCGAGGCCCGGGTGCTGGTGACGACCGAACAGCTCTACCGGGAGACCATTTGGCCCATCCGGGCCCAGCTCCCGGCGCTGCAGGATGTGATCCTGCTCGACGGCGAGGCCCCTGACGCAGAGCGCTGGGACTGGTTCATTGGCCAGGCCGAGCCGGTGCCACCAGTCTCCACGGGGCCGGAGTACCCCGCCCTGCTGCACTTCACCAGTGGCACGCTGGGCCCGCCCAAATGCGTGCTGCACGCCCACCGGGCCGCCGCCGCCCATGTCGCCTCCGGGCGGCTGGTGCTGGAGCTGTCGCCGGGCAGTCGCCACTGGTGTACGGCGGACCTCGGCTGGGTCACCGGGGTCTCCTACGCCATGCTGGTGCCGCTGCTCTGCGGTGCCACCACCCTGATCGACGAACCCCCCTTCGAGGCGCAGCGCTGGTACGGGTTGCTGGAGCAGGAGCGCATCCAGTCCTGGGTGACCTCCCCGACCGCCCTGCGACTGCTCCGTCGGGCCGGCACCGAGATCGCCGACGGGGTGGATCTCTCCGCCCTGCAGCGGTTGTTCAGCACCGGTGAACCGCTGGACGCCCCGCTCACCCATTGGTCGCAGGCGACCTTCGGTACCCCCGCGCGCAATGGCTGGTGGCAGTCGGAGACCGGGGTGATCATGATCGCCCAGTACGGGGATGAGCCGGTGGCCCCGGGACGCATGGGGCGGGCGGTGCCCGGTATCGAGGTGGCTCTGGTCCGCCATGGCGACGATGGCGTGACCCGGGTGCCGCGTGGGGAGGTGGGGGAGATTGCCGTGCGCAGCGGCTGGCCGTCGCAGTTTCTGGCCTATCTGGGCGACACCGAGCGGTACCGGCAGGCCTTCTTGGACGGCTGGTACCTGTCCGGTGACTTGGCGAAGCGGCTGCCGGACGGTGAGCTGCAGTTCCTCGGCCGCTCCGACGACGTGATCAAGACGCGCGGCTACATGGTGGGTCCGGCCGAGGTGGAGGCGGTGCTCAACCGGCACCCGGCGGTGGCGGAAAGCGCCGTGGCCGGGGTGCCCCATCGCCTGACCCATACCGTCGTGGCGGCCTGGGTGGTGCCGAACGCCCGGCCGGAGGACCCGGAACGGCTGCGCCGCGAATTGCTCGTCTACGCCCGCCGCGCCCTGGGGCCGGCGGTGACGCCGCGCCGCATCACCCTGGTGGACGAGTTGCCCCGCACCCCCGGCGGCAAGGTGCTGCGCCGGGCGTTGGCCGAGGGCGGTGACGCCCCCGGTGCCGGCGAGGACGAAAGCTGACTGCGGGCGGTCAGCGCTGGCAGCCCGGGCAATACCAGGTGGAGCGCTGTGCGATGCGTCGCTGACGGATGGACCGGCCGCAGCGGGGGCAGGGCGCGCCCGCCCGGCCATAGACGTTGAGGGTCTGGGCGAAGTAGCCGGGGCGGCCGTCGCTGGCGGTGAAGTCCCGCAGGGTCGTGCCACCGGCGGCTATGGCCTCGGCCAGCACCTCGCGCACGGCGCCGGCCAGGCGCCGGTAACGAGCGAGGCCCACCCGCCCGGCCGGGCGTCCCGGGTGGATGCCGGCCCGGAACAGCGACTCGCTGGCGTAGATGTTCCCCACCCCCACCACGATCCCGCTGTCCATGATGAAGGCCTTGACGCTGGTTCGCCGGCCGCGGCTCAGGCGGTGGAGCCTATCGCCGTCGAAGGCGGTGTCGAAGGGCTCCGGACCCAGCCGGTGGAGCAGCCAGTGCGCCTCCGGTTCACCGGTGCACCAGTGGAGGCTGCCGAACCGGCGCGGATCGGTATAGCGCAGGCAGCTGCCGTCGGCCAGGCGCAGGTCCACATGGTCGTGGCGCCCGGGGGGGACGGCGCACGCGCCGGCCTGCTGGCCGGGGATCACCCGCAGGCTGCCGGACATCCCCAGATGCAGGATCAGCGTCCCCGCCGGGGTACGGAAGAGCAGGTATTTGGCCCGCCGGTCCACGGCCCGGATCGTCTGGCCGGTGATGGCATCGGGCAGGCCCGCCGGTACCGGCCAGCGCAGCCGGGCCTGGCGCACGGTCATTCCGGTTACACGCCGGCCCTCCAGCAGCGGGGCGAGGCCGCGCCGGGTGGTCTCCACTTCGGGCAGCTCAGGCATGGAGCGCGCCGGGCCGCCGGCCGGGTTCGGGGATCATCGGGGAGGCTCCTCCGCGGTGAGCTGTTGCCAAGGGCCGCGGACCAGGGGCGCGTAGTGGTCGGGCAGGAGCGCAATTTCGCCCCGGTGGAGCACATAGCGCTGCTCCCCCAGCGGGTGGCGGTCGCCGAAGTGCCAGCGTTGGCCGTTGATCTCCAGCACCGCCGATGGCGGCTCCAGGCCGTAGGTCGCCGGGTCGCTGTCGGCGGCGGCGAAGCGTGTCTCCGGTTGGGGCTCGTCGAGGATGCGCAACAGCGCCCGGACGTGGGTGCCGCTGGCCGGCCGTTCCTCCGGCTGCGTGACCCACCAGTCGCCGTTGCGCCGCTCCAGGCTGACCGGCGGCCGGTCCGGGCGCTGCAGCCGGATGCTCACCGCGTCTGCGGGGCTCAGCCGGCTCATGCGCGCCTGTTCCGGTGTCCCCGCCAGCTGCCAGGCGCCCGCGGCCAGGGTGCAGGCCAGGATGAGCGCGATCAGGGTCAGGATCAGTCGCCGGGCCATCAGCGCTGCCCCCGCCACCACATCAAACCACCCACCAGGGCGAGCAGGGCCGGCAGGCCGATCAGGAAGCCGAAGCCGAACAGCGTCACCGCCACCGGGCCCATGTCCAGGCGCTGATCCAGCCCCGGCGCGGTGAAGTCGGTCTCCGGTTCCCCCGGGTCGGTCAGCCAGTCCGCAAGGGCCAGGCCCAGGCTGCGGTTGGCGGCGTTACCCAGGAACCGGTTGCTGAGGAAATCGCCGCCGCCGATGATGGCGACCCGCTGCTCTCCCCCATGGGGGCGTGGGCGCTCCAGGGTGGCGCCGAGCAGGAAGGGGGGTTCGGCCGCGGCGTCGAGTTCATGGTGCTCGGCGCCCCGGAGCAACGGCCGCACCCGCCAGCGGTCATCGGCGGCGGGGGCGATCGCCAGCGCGGCGGTGTAGGGCAGCAGTACCGGCCCGGAGATCGCCTCCATCACCGGATGCGCCGGGTGTTCATCCACCAAGCTGAGCCCGGGGTCGCCCGTGCCCAGCAATTCCTGGGTGCGCGGGTCACGCACCGGGTGGCCGAGGACGGTGACGCCCAGGTCCGCGGCCAGCCCCGGCAGGCGGTGCAAGTCCTCCGGCTCGAGCAGCCAGAGCAGGTTGCCCCCGCCGGCCACATGGCGCCGGAGCAGCCGGCGCTCGCCCTCGAGAAGGTCCACCTGGGGACCGGCCAGCACCAGCAGGTCGGTGTTCTCCGGGATCAGCGGCTGGCGCAGGAGGGACAACCCCTGCAGGTGGTGCCCCTCCTGCGCCAGCGCCTCCCCCAGCCGACCCAGGTCGTGGTTGGCCTGCCCTTGCAGGTCGCGCTGGCCATGGTCGGTCAACCAGGCCACCCGCCGCTCCCGCTCCCTGAGCAGGCGCTCCAGGGCCCGGCTGACATGGGCCTCCGTGGGGGCGGCGGCCCGCTCCCGGCGCTCGCCCAGCTCGACCAGCAGCTCACCCTCGTGATCGACACCAGCGCGGCGCACCCGGTCCGGCTCCCGGCGCGGATCGACCGTCTCCAGCACCAGGTCCGGCCGGTGGCCGCGGTAGCGCCGGGCCAGGCGCTCCACCTGGTCCGCCAACTCACCCCCGGGGGTGACGAAGGCGGTGAGCCGGGGCGGTGTCTCCAGGCCCTCCAGCAACCGAACACTCTGCTCGCTGAGCCCGGCCCGGTGTTGCCCGCTCCAGTCCCAGGTAAGCACGAAGCGTTGGCTCATCCAACCCAGCGCCGCCAGCGCCACCAGGGTGGCGGCGGTGAACAGCACGGCGTTGAGTCGCAGCAGCCAGCGTGTGCGGGGGTTCATGCGCATGGTCGGTGGCCTCAGGAGAGTCGCAGCGCATCCACGCGCCGGGTCGCGAAGAGGAGAGAGCCGACCAGTAACAGGCCGAAATAGGCCAGTGCATCCGTGCCCACACGCCCGGTCACCAGCGGCTCGTAGTGGGTCACCAGACCGATCCCGGTGAGCACGGCGTCGCCGGCCTCCAGCCCGGTGCCCTGGCCCACCAGCATCAGCAACAGGGCGAAGCCAAAGGTGTTGGCGGCGGCCAGACCCGGCTGGGCGGTCAGGGTGGAGAGAAAGACCCCCACCGCCAGCAGTGCCGCACCCATCAGCCACAGGCCCAGCACCGCGGCCGCCAGTACCCCGGGATCGACGTCGGTGAACAGCCGCAGCGACACTGGCATCACCGACCACAGGGCGATGATCAGGGTCAGTGGCAGCAGCCGCCCCAAATACTTACCCAGCACGATAGCGCCGCTGTTGATCGGGGCGCTGAGCAGCAGCGGCAGGCTGCCGCTGCGCCGCTCGTCGGCCAGGGCGCCCATGGCGAGCACCGAGACCACCAGTATCAGCAGCACCAGGAGTACGAAACTGCCGAAGTAGGGCTGGACCACCAGGTCGGTCACCCCCAGTGCGCTGTCGGTCCGGGTGAGCAGCCCCTGGTAGTGATCGCGGAAGCGGTCCACCAGGCTCAGGAACCACCAGCCCAAGATCAACTGGGCGATGGCCGCGGTCCCCCAGAATAGGGGGCTGCCCAGCAGGGCGCGAAGCTCCCGTTGCATCAGCGCGATCATGCCTCCCCCCCGGGACCTTGCGTCGCCCGCAGAAAGACCTGCTCCAGCGAATCGCCGGCGGGCTGCCAAGCCTCCAGTCCCCAACCCGCGGCGGCCACCGCGCTGATCACGCGGTCCGGATCGGCATCCGGTGTCAGCCGCAACTGCCAGTGCTCCGGGGCCACAGCCCGGGCGGCGGCCACGCCGGGCAGCCCTTCCAGGGCACCGGCGTGCGGATCCCGTCGGAAGCGGGCGTTGAAGCGCCGGGCGTGGGGCTCACCGCGGGCCGGTCCCTGATGGCAGATGCGCCCCCGTTGTAGGATGATCACCCGGTCGGCCAGGGCCTGGATCTCCGGGAGCAGGTGGCTGGAGAGGAGAATCCCGTGGGCCCGGGCCAAGCGGCGGATGAGTTGACGGATCCCCTGAAGCTGCCGCGGATCCAGGCCCACGGTGGGCTCGTCGAGGATGATCAGCGGTGGGCGGTGGACCACCGCCTGCGCGATCCCCACCCGCTGCCGGTAGCCCTGGGAGAGCTGATCCAGGCGTCGGTCGGCCATCGCCTCCAGGCCGCACTCCGTCAGCGCCCGGCCCACCGCGGTGCGTCCACCGTCGGCACCGCGCAGTCGGGCACAGAAGCGCAGGTAGTCGTGCACCCGCATGTCCGGGTAGAGCGGTGGGCGTTCCGGCAGATAGCCGAGCTGGCGGCGGTAGCGCTGACCGGCATCGATCAGGTCGTGCCCGGCCAGCCGGGCGCGCCCGGAGGAAGGCGGGAGCACGCCGGCCAGGAGCTTGAGGGCAGTGCTCTTGCCAGCGCCGTTTGGGCCGAGCAGGCCCACCACCTCGCCGCGGTGCAGCGTCAGGCTGAACCCGCTCAAGGCGGTGTGGCTGGCATAATGGCGGCTGAGGTGCTCGGCCTGCAGCAGGGCGCCGGGCGCGGTATCCTCACTCGCCGGGCCGGCGGGCTGACGCGCCGTTGTAGGGGGGCTGTCGGGCACGAGTCGATCCTTTCCGCCAGTGAACGCGGGCAAGCATGACCAAAGAGGGTGCACAGGTGCAACTACTGGGTGTCGATACCGGAGGGACATTCACCGACTTCGTTTGTTCCGACGGCGAGCGGCTGCGGATCCACAAGGTGTTGTCCACCCCCGAGCGCCCGGAGGCGGCGATCCTGCAGGGGGTGCGGGAACTGGGCCTGGCGGATGAGCCGTTGCGGCTTATGCACGGGTCCACGGTGGCCACCAACGCCGTCCTGGAGGGGCAGGGTGCGCGGGTGATGTACGTGACCGGCCGCGGACTGGGGGATGTGCTCACCCTGGGGCGCCAACACCGCGAGCGACTCTACGCCCTGGAGCTGGCCCCCGCCGAACCGCCGGTGCCGCCGGAGCTGTGCTGGGAGACCGGCGGCCGGCTGGGCCCGGACGGCGCACTGGTGGATCCGCTCAGCGACGAGGACCTGGCCGCCTTTGATCAGGCCCTTGCCGAACGGCGCCCCGAAGCGGTGGCCATCAACCTGCCCTTCTCCTTCGTCGATGGCGGTCCGGAAGACACCCTGGCCGCGCGGGTGCCGGAGGGGGTCTTCGTCGCCCGCTCGCACAAAGTGCTGGCGGAATACGGGGAGTACGAACGCGGCATCGCCACCTGGCTGAATGCCCGCGTGGGGCCGGTCATGTCCGGTTACCTGAACCGGCTCACCCAGGCCCTGCCCAAGGCGTCGGTCTCGGTGATGCAGAGCTCTGGCGAGCGGGTGGCCGCCGACCAGGCGGCGCGCATGGCGGTCAACCTGTTGCTCTCCGGCCCGGCCGGTGGGCTGATGGCGGGGCGCTATCTGGGTGAGCTGGCCGGTGAGCCCCGGCTGCTCAGCTTCGACATGGGTGGCACCTCCACCGACGTGGCGGTGATCGACGGCGAGCCGGCCCTGACCTCCGAGGGCCACATCGGCGGCTGGCCGGTGGCCGTGCCCATGGTGGATATGCACACGATCGGGGCCGGCGGCGGCTCGCTGGCCTCGGTGGACGCCGGGGGCTTGCTGCAGGTGGGGCCACGCTCCGCAGGTGCCGACCCGGGGCCGGCCTGTTACGGGCGTGGCGGGGCCGGGGCTACCGTGACCGACGCCCACCTGGTGTTGGGTCGGCTGCGCCCCGACGCCTTCCTGGGCGGTGATATGACCTTGGAGCCGGCCGCGGCCCGGCAGGCCCTGACCCGCCTGGGTGAGGGGCTGGCCCTGTCCCCGGAGCAGGCCGCCGAGGGGGTGCTGCGCCTGGCCAACGAGCATATGGCACGGGCCCTGCGGGTGATCTCCGTGGAACGGGGGCTGGATCCGCGGGACTTCACCCTGCTCTCCTTCGGTGGCGCCGGCGGGCTGCATGTCTGCGCCCTGGCCGAGGCCCTGGATATGTCCCGCGCCCTGGTCCCGGTGCACGCCGGGGTGCTCTCCGCCCTGGGCATGCTGGCGGCGCCCCGCGGTCGGCAGCTCTCGCGTACCCTGACCGGGCCACTGAGCGCGCTGGGTGCGGAGCGGGTGGAGCAGGTGCTGGCCGCGCTGGCCGACTCCGGGCGCCGGGCCTTGAGCGCCGAGGGGGTGGCCGTGGCCGAGCAGCGGACCCATCCCTCGCTGGATCTGCGCTACCAGGGGCAGGCCTACACCCTGAACGTGGCCTGGTCGGGGGTGGCGGCCACCCTGGAGGCCTTCCATCGGCTGCACGAGCAGCGCTACGGCCATCGGTTGGAGGAGCCGGTCGAGCTGGTCAACGTCCGCCAGTCGGTGACGGGCCCCCGGCCGGTGCCGCCGCTACCGCGGTTGCTGCCGGGTGAGGGCGGTCCGGTGGCCCTGGGCCGGGTGCACGGGGTGGCCGGAGAGGTGCCGGTCTACGATCGGGCACGGCTGGGGGCGGGGCAGGTGCTGCGTGGCCCGGCGCTGGTCACCGAGCAGGTCGCCACCACCTGGCTGGCGCCGGGCTGGACGGCGCGGGTGGATGAGTACGGCAACCTGCTGATGGAGCGGGCATAAAGAAGGTTTAGTTATAGCGCCCAAACCAGTCGTTGCTTGCCGGCGCTGAGGGGTGTTTTAAGATGCCTCCAGACCACTGCTTCCGGAGGTTCCCATGGTCATGCCCCTTCGCCACGCCCTGCCCGCGGCTGTCCTGGCCCTGGCGCTGCTGCCCGCGCTCGTCCTGGCGGCACCGCCGCCCCAGGCCACCGTCTACAAATCGCCCTATTGCGGCTGCTGCACCGACTGGGAGGACCACCTGCGCGAACACGGCTTTGAGGTCACGTCGGTGGAACGGCGGGATATGAACCCGGTGAAGCAACGCTTTGGCATCACCCGGGAGCTGGCCTCCTGCCATACCGCAGAGATCGACGGTTACGTCATTGAAGGCCACGTGCCGGCGGAAGACATCCTGAGGTTGCTCGAGGAGCGGCCGGAGCGCGTGCGCGGTCTGACCGTGCCTGGCATGCCGGCGGGCTCCCCCGGTATGGAGGTCGGCCACAAGGACCCCTACCAGGTGTTGACCTTCGATGCGCAGGGCCGGGTCGAGGTCTACGCCCGCTACGAGTAGGGTGCGTGCCCGGCAACAAAAAACCCCGCCCGGCGCTATCGCCAGGCGGGGTTTTTTTGTTCGTCAGGCAGAGGTCTTACTTGATCTTGGCCTCGCGGTAGAGCACGTGCTTGCGCACCACCGGGTCGTACTTGCGGAACTCCAGCTTGTGGGGGGTGTTCCGCTTGTTCTTGTCGGTGGTGTAGTAGTGGCCGGTGCCGGCGGTGGAGACGAGCTTGATCTTGTCGCGCATGATTAACCTCCGCGCTTAAACTTTCTCGCCGCGGGCGCGCAGGTCGCTGAGGACCTGGTCGATACCCTTGCGGTCGATGATGCGCATGCCCTTGGAAGAGACGCGCAGGCGCACAAAGCGCTGCTCGCTCTCGACCCAGAAGCGATGATGGTGCAGGTTCGGAAGGAACCGGCGCTTGGTCTTGTTGTTCGCGTGCGAGACGTTATTTCCGGTGGTGGGCCGCTTGCCCGTCACCTGGCAAACCTTGGACATGAGGGCTGACTCCTGAATCCGCAGATGTTCGTGCCGGGAACCGGTTGCCGCGCTGGCGGATCCGGGCCCCTTAGGGAAGCGTTTCCCTACCTGTGTACAGTCCGGTGGATAGCCGGCCCGTCGGTCCCGGGCCGCAAAGGCCGATGTTTATACCAGTCGGGGCGTTTCGGTGCAAGTCCGCCGGGCCTTTGCGCTTGCCTGGCGGGCCCAAACTGCATAGCATGCGCGGACTGGACTCCCTGTATACAATGCAACCGGAGGCCGGCTTCGCCGGCCTATGACAAGAGGATGGGATCAGGGCGATGACGGAACTGGATCTGGACAAGGCGCGCTTCAATATGGTCGAGCAGCAGGTGCGCCCCTGGGACGTGCTGGCCAGCGACGTGCTCGAGGTGATGAGCAGCGTGCCGCGCCACGCCTTCGTGCCCGAGGACTATCAGCGGCTGGCCTATTCCGATATGCAGCTGCCGCTGCCCTGTGGCGAATACATGAACGAGCCCAAGGTCGAGGGCCGTATCCTGCAGGCCCTGGCCCCGGAGCCCGGGGAGCGGGCGCTGGAGATCGGCACCGGCAGCGGTTTCCTGGCCGCCTGCCTGGCGCGGATGGCCGCCTCTGTGGTCTCGGTGGAAATCCACGACGAGCTGGTGCAGCGGGCCCGGACCATCCACCAGGCGCGGGGCATCGACAACGTCACCGTGCAGCAGGGCGATGCCGCCGCCGGTTTCGATGACGGCCGTCGCTATGACTGTATCGCGGTCACCGGCTCGCTGCCCGAGTTTCACGAGGGCTTTCACCGCAGCCTGACCATCGGCGGCCGATTGTTCCTGATCGTCGGCCAGAAGCCCGCCATGGAGGCGCTGCTGATCACCCGGGTGGCCGAGGACCAGTGGGCCTCCGTGAGCCTGTTCGAGACGGTGCAGCCGCCGCTGCACAATGCCCCGGTCAGCCGCCGGTTCGCCCTGTAGGCCCGGGGTGTTCGCGTCCGTTATGCCTCTGCCCCGGCGAGTCGGCCGTCCGGCGCTGGCGTTGCTGCTGCTCGTGGCCCTGCTGGTGGCGCCGCCGCTCACGGCGGCCGACGATCTGCTGCGCGTCTATCACGAAGCGCGCGAGAGCGACCCCCAGCTACGCCAGGCCCGCTCGGAGCTCGAGACCGTGCGCGAGCGGGTGCCCCAGGCCCGTGCCGGACTCCTGCCCGAATTGAGCGCCTTCGGTTCCGCCGACCGCGAGCGCAACGAACCGCGCGGCAGCGGTGCCGGTGAGCTGGGCACCGACTATTACACCACCAGCGCCATCGGGCTGGACCTCACCCAACCGGTCTTCCGCTACGGCCTCTTCCTGCGCCTGCGCGAGGCGGACCTGCAGGTGGCCCAAGCCCAGGCCCGGCTCAACAGTGCCGAGCAGGACCTGATGGTTCGGGTCACTGAGCGCTATTTTGAGGTGCTGGCGGCCCTGGATGGCGTGGCCTTTGCCCGCGCCGAGTTGCGCGCCATCGAGCGCCAGTTGGACCAGGCGGAACAGCGCTTCGAGGTGGGGATGGCGCCGGTCACCGATGTGGAAGAGGCCCGCGCCCGGCGGGATCTCTCCCACGCCAACCTGTTGCAGGCCGAAACGGATCTGGACAGCGCCCGGGAGGGCCTGCGCGAGCTGACCGGACGCAGCCACCGTGAGCTCGCCCTGCTGGACGAGGCGCTCCCGCTGGAGTCCCCGGAGCCGGAAGACAGCGAGGCCTGGGCGCGGCAGGCGGAGCGCCAGAACTGGGACCTGCTGGCCTTCCGTCACGGTTCCGAGGCGGCGATGGAGAACATCGGTGTCCAGCGTGCCGAGCACCTGCCCACGGTCGACCTGGTCGGCAATGTGCAGCGGGTGGATCAGGGCAGCCGTACCACCGCGACCGGCGTGCCCCGGGGTCCGGAGGAGTTCGACCAGGCGAGCATCGGGCTGCGGCTGAACCTGCCCCTCTACCGGGGTGGCGCCACCCGCTCCCGGGTGCGCGAGGCGCAGTCCCAGTACACCACGGCATTAGAGGAGCTCGAGGAGACCCGCCGTGCCGTGGTCCGCGGCGCCACCGACGCCTACCGCGGTGTGCGCAGTGCCATCGCCCGGACGGCGGCCTTCGAGCAGGCCATCACCTCCACCCAGCGGGCGCTGGAGGCGGTGGAGGCCGGCTTCGAGGTGGGGACGCGGACGGTGGTGGAGCTGTTGGATGCCCAGCAGGACCGGTTGGGCGCCGAGCAGGACTTCCGCCAGGCGAATTACGATTACCTGCTGCAGACCGTGCGTCTGAAGCGTTTCGCCGGCACCCTCTCCGATGCCGATCTGGCGACCATCAACACCTGGTTGGACACCAACGCCGAGGTTGTCCCCGATATCTGAGTTACGGGGGCCGTGCAGGCCCCCCGGCCACCGCTGGATGCACCGTGTCTCAGACCCCGCCACCGTTGCTGCAACGCCGTTTCCTGGCCCCCCGCTACTGGCCACACTGGGTCGCGCTGGGCTTTATGCGCGCGCTGGTCTTCCTGCCCTGGGGCCTGGCCCTGGCGCTCGGCGCGCTGCTGGGCGGCGCCGGTTATTTCCTGGCGCCGGGCCGGCGGCGGATCGTGCGCAAGAACCTCGCCCTGTGTTTCCCGGATTGGTCCGCGAATGAGCGGGAGCGCCTGGCGCGGCGCCACTTCCGGGCCCTGGGTATGGGGGTGGTGGAGATCGCCATGGGCTGGTGGGCCCCGGATTGGCGGGTGCACCGGCGCGCCCGTGTGGAGGGGTTGGAGCACCTGGAGCGGGCCCTGTCGGCCGGGCGCGGGGCGATCCTGCTGAGCGGCCACTTCACCACTCTGGAGCTGGGCTGCCGGCTGCTCATCCCTTACCAGCGGTTCCATCCCCTGTACCGGCCGGAGAAGGACCCCTTCGTCGCCACCCTGATCGAGCGCTCGCGCCTGCGCCACGTGAAGAAGCTCATCCGCAGCAAGGATCTGCGCAGCATGGTGCGCAGCCTGCGCGACAACGTCCCGGTGTGGTACGCCCCCGACGAGAACATGCGCAGGGGCAAGGGGGTGTTTGCGCCCTTCTTCGGAGTCCAGGCCAGTACCACCCCGGCCACCTCCCGCCTGGCCCGAATGAGCGGGGCCCCGGTGCTGGGCTTCTTCCAGTTGCGGGAGCCGGGGGGGCGCTACCGGGTGATCATCACCCCGCCGCTGGAGGGCTTCCCCGGTGAGGACCTGGAGGCCGACACGGCGCGGGTCAACGCCCTGATCGAGGCGCAGGTGCGCCGGGCCCCGGAGCAGTACTTCTGGGGGCGCAAGCGCTTCCGGACCCGCCCGGAGGGGGCGCCGCCGCTCTATGATTAGGCGGGGCGGGTCGTTGATCATGGCAGCGGTGGCGGGTCGGCAGACGGGCGGGGGGTGATAGTGCGATCGTGCGACTTTTGCGCACCGAGCAACGCAGCAAAAGAGCGGAAAAAAGGCGCGCCTGTCCGAGCGAAGCGAGTTCGCGCCGCCGCTCTTTTGCGAGTAGCGCAGTGGGACCCCGAAGGGGTGCGCAATCCGGAGCACGATCGCACTATCACCCCCCGCCCGTCTGCCGACCCGCCACCACCGGCCGGCCATGACCGTTTGCGGTAGGATCGGCCTATGATCCGCGAGATCCTCTACCGTCCCTTGAGCGCCATGCTCTGGCCGCTGCTGCGCTGGCATGCCGCCCGTGAGGGCCGCCGGGCGGGGGAGGCCGGGTACGCCGCCCAGCGCCGCGGCCGCTACCCGGCGGGGGTGAGGCCCGGCGGGCTTTGGATCCACGCCGCCTCGGTGGGCGAGGTGCGCACCGTGCGGCCCCTGCTGGAGGCGATTCGGGCGGCGGACCCGGCACTGGCCATCACCCTGACCACCAGCACTCCCACCGGCGGCCAGACCGCCCGCCGTATCCCCGGGCTACAGCAGCTCTTCCTGCCGATGGACCGGCCCCGCCCGGTGGCCCGCTTTCTCGATGCCGTGCGGCCGGCCGCCGGCCTCGTGGTGGAGACCGAGCTCTGGCCGGAGCTGTTCGCGGCCTGCCGCCGCCGCGGTGTGCCGCTGGCCATCGTCAACGGTCGGCTCAGCCACCGGACCCTGCGCGCGCCCCGGCCCGTCCGCGCCCTCTACCGGGAGGCATTGGCCGGCGTCACCGTGGTGCTGGCCCGCTCCGAGGCGGACGCCGCCGCCTACCGGGAACTGGGCGCGCCGGCGGACCGCATCCAGGTGGTGGGGAACCTCAAGTTCGCCGCCGGTGGCGGGGAGGGCGGCGCGCCCTGCGCCATCGATCTGGGCCGCCCTTACGTACTGGCCGCCTCCACCCACGACGATGAGGAGTGCCGGCTGGCCACTGCCTGGCGCGAGGCCGGCGACAGGCTCCCGCTGCTGGTCATCGCCCCGCGCCACCCGCAGCGGGGCGAGGCGCTGGTCCGTTCACTGCAGCAGGCCGGTGTCCGCTTCGCCGTGCGTAGCCGGGGCGAGCAGCCCGATCCGGCGGACCCGGTCTACCTGGCCGACACCTTCGGCGAGCTGGAGGGCTTCATGGCGGGGGCCGAGCTCGTCTTCATGGGGGGCAGC
Organism: Alkalilimnicola ehrlichii MLHE-1; assembly: GCF_000014785.1. Lineage (NCBI taxonomy): Bacteria > Pseudomonadati > Pseudomonadota > Gammaproteobacteria > Chromatiales > Ectothiorhodospiraceae > Alkalilimnicola > Alkalilimnicola ehrlichii. Next base: position 2,987,742 of record NC_008340.1, on the reverse strand, counting down.
CTGATCCCGCATGGCGGCCAGAATCTGCTGGAGCCGGCCCGCCTAGGCCGGGCGCTGCTCAGCGGGCCTTACCTGCACAACTTCGCCGACGAGGCGGCCCTGCTGGAGCGCTGCGGGGCGCTGAAACGGGTAGCGGACCCCAGGGCAGTAGCCGCCACCGCCGCCGCCTGGCTGGCAGACCCCGGGGCCCTGGCGGAACGGGGCGCCCTAGGCCGTTCTGCGGTGCTGGAGCGGGCGGATATGGCCGAGCGTTATCGGGAATCCCTGGCGCAATGGCGGGTGCCTTGTTTAAAGTAAGGGCCACGAGGGCTGACCACTGCCCGCTCCCGGTGACGACAAACACCACAACACCGGCCGCCGGGTTCGGGCCGACAGCAAAAAGATTTTCAGGAGATTCATAATGGATCAGTCACGTATGACCCTGGGCCGGTTTCTGGCCCAACAGTGTCCCCAGGACGAAAAGGGCAAGGCCCTCGCCCTTCTGCTGCGCCAGGTCGGGGACAGTTGCCGGCGGATCGCCGACGCCGTCGCCGGCGGGGCGCTGCGCGAGATGACTGGCGCCGCCGACAACGTCAACGTCCAGGGGGAGGAGCAGAAGAAGCTGGACGTCTTCGCCAACGACGTCCTGATCGAGGGCTGCAACTGGGGCGGCACCGTCGCGGGTATGGCCTCCGAGGAGGAGGATGACATCTACACCCTGCCCGAGGGTGAGCCGCGCGGCCCCTGGCTGCTCTTGTTCGACCCGCTGGACGGCTCCTCCAACATCGACGTCAACGTCTCGGTGGGCACCATCTTCTCGGTGCTGCCGGCCCCGGACACCGGTCGCGACCCGGTGAACGAGGACCTGCTGCAGCCCGGGCATCGGCAGGTGGCCGCCGGCTACGCGGTCTACGGGCCCAGCACGGTGCTGGTGCTCACCCTGGGCGACGGCGTCTACGCCTTCACTCTGGATCGCGGCCAGGGTGAGTGGTTCCTGACCAGTTCCAAGATGAAGGTGCCGGAGCAGACGGCGGAGTTTGCCATCAACTGCTCCTACCAGCGCATCTGGCCGGCTCCGATCAAACGCTATATCGAGGAGTGCCTGGACGGCGAGGAGGGCCCGCGGGGCAAGCGGTTCAACATGCGCTGGATCGCCTCCATGGTGGCGGACCTGCACCGGATCTTCACCCGCGGCGGGGTGTTCCTCTACCCGGCGGACGAAAAGCGGCCCAACGGTCGCCTGCGGGTGCTCTACGAGATCAACCCCATGTCCATGCTGATGGAGCAGGCGGGTGGCGAGGCCTTTACCGGCAAGGAGCGGGCCCTCGACCTGCAGCCGGAGGCGCTGCACCAGCGCTCCGGCCTGATGCTGGGCTCCCGCGAGGAGGTGGAGGTGCTGCGCCGTTACTACGCGGAGCAGTAACCCGGTTCAGTCGCGGCGCACGGCCGGCCTCTGATGCAAATGGGGGTCATCCGTGCGCCGGGCGCGCTGCCGGTAGAATTCGCTCAGCTCGCGGATGCTGCGGCCCATGTGGCGGGCGCGCTGCAGCCAGTCGGCGCGGGCCTGCTCGTCGTCGATGTGCTGCGTTAGAGTCTCCTCAAACAGCCCCAACCAGGCGTCCACCTGCCGACCGGTCACCCCCAGGGCCACGTGTTTCGGCCCCACGTGGAAGCGATCGGGACGGTAGCGCCGGCCCCCCAGGCTCAGCCACCAGAAGTGGGTGATGCGCGCGATGTGCTCGTCCCAATCGTCCACCTGGGCGAAGGCCTCGGCCAGGTCCGGATGGGTCCGGGCCCGGGCGTAGAAGGCCCGTACCACGCTCTCGATGGTCTCCAGCGACAGCGTGGGCTGGCCGTCCGGGCGTTTCCAGGTTGGCGTCGTCATCAGTGGGCCTCGCTGCCGTCAGTCTCCGTCCAGCCAGTTGCGTGCGCCCAGGAAGCGGTCATAGAGCTGCGCCTCCGGGCTGCCGGGCTCCGGGTGCCAATTGTACTCCCAGCGGGCCATGGGTGGCATCGACATGAGAATCGACTCGGTGCGCCCGCCGGATTGCAGGCCGAACCGGGTGCCGCGGTCGTAGAGTAGGTTGAACTCGGCGTAGCGGCCCCGGCGGTAGAGCTGAAAGGCGCGTTCGCGCTCGCCCCAGGGCTGGTGGCGGCGGCGCTCGGCGATGGGGCGGTAGGCGGGCAGGAAGTGGTCGCCGACGCTGCGCATGAAGGCGAAGCTGCGCTCAAAGCCCCAGTCGTCCAGGTCATCGAAGAACAGCCCGCCAATGCCCCGGGTCTCGCCGCGGTGGGGCAGGTAGAAGTACTCGTCGCACCACTGTTTGTAGCGGGGGTAGACCTCGGCACCGAAGGGCTCGCAGGCGGCGCGGGCGGTGCGGTGCCAGTGGACGGCGTCCTCCTGGTAGCCGTAATAGGGCGTGAGGTCGAAGCCGCCCCCGAACCACCAGACCGGTTCGCTGCCGGCCTTGTCCGCCACAAAGTAGCGGACGTTGGCGTGGGTGGTGGGGACGTGGGGGTTCTCCGGATGCAGGACCAGGGAGACCCCCATGGCCTGGAAGCCGCGGCCCGCCAGTTCTGGGCGCCGGGCCGTGGCGCTGTCGGGCAGGCGCTTGCCGAAGACGTGGGAGAAGTTGACCCCGGCCTGCTCGAAGAGGTTTCCGTGCTTGAGCACCCGGCTGCGACCCCCGCCCCCTTCCTCCCGCTCCCAGGTCTCCTCCTCGAAGCCGGGGCCCCCGTCCAGCTCTGCCAGCTCGTGGCAGATGCGGTCCTGGAGCTCCTTGAGGTAGTCGAGGACGGCTGGGGTGTCTACGCTCATCGTTCTGGGGCTCCGGGGCTGTTGGGCAACGGGCGACCTTCGGGATGGCCGCTGGCTGGTGTCCAGGGCTCGGGCGTGGCGGGGGCGTAACCACGCGCAGGGGGACGCTGCGAGTACGTCCCTGTAAGCTCGTCGCCGGCCGTCCCTGGCCGGCGACGCCCCCTGCGCCTGGTTACGCCCCCGCCACGCCCGAGCGCAACAGGCCGATAGCTTACGGGCTTCGATCGGGGGTGCCAATGCACCCCGCCACCCCGCCCCGTCAACGCGAGGGCCGAAGGCTTTTCTTCCGTCATCGCGAGCCCCCCTCCCCGCTGCGCGGGCGCGAATCAGCGAGGAACGGGGCACCCCTGTCATCGCCAGGGCCGAAGGCTTTCCCCCCGTCATCGCGAGGGCCGAAGGCCCGTGGCGATCCAGGGCGGTAGACTGCCACGTCGGCTTCGCCTCCTCGCAGTGACGGTGGGGGTGAGTCCGGGCTCGCAGTGACGGTGGGGCAGCACCACTCCCGTCATCGCAAGGAGCGCAGGCCGGCCGTCCGCTACCGCTGGAGGACGGCATGACCACCCCCGTCATCGCGAGGAGCGAAGCGACGCGGCGATCCACAGGCCCTTCCACAGGCCCTGGGCTGCCACGTCGGCTTCGCCGCCTCAGTCGCCCGGTGCATCAGGCGCGGATGACCGCACCGCTCTCGGCGTCGCGGATGGCGGTGGGACGGGCGCTGCGGTCCACCGGGCCGGGGAGGATGTCGGCCAGCTCGGCGGCCTCGGCGCCCAGGCGGGTTCGCACCTGGGTGGCGCTGCGGGCCGGGGGCTGGCCATCGCGGTTGGCACTGGTGGAGACGATGGCGCCACCGAAGGCCTCACACAGGGCGGCGGCCACGGGATGCGCGGTGACCCGCACGGCGACCTTGGCCCGACCACCGGTGATCCAGGCCGGGGTGTGGGGCGCGGCGGGCAAAAGCCAGGTGTTGGGGCCGGGCCAGCTCGCCAGTACGGCCTGGGGGAGGGGGGCGTCGCCCAGCCAGGGCGACAGTTGGCTCACCCGGCTGGCGATCAGGATGAGCCCCTTGCCCGGGTCGCGGCGCTTGAGGGTGAGCAGCGTGGCCACCGCGGCCGGGTCGCCCGGGTCGCAGCCCAGGCCGTAAACCGCCTCGGTGGGGTAGGCCACCACGCCGCCCGCCTGCAGGCGGGCGGCGCACTGGCGGATGCGAAAGCGCGGGGTCGTTTCAGTCGGCATCGGTGTCGCGTTCTCAAGCGGCCCCGCTGGCCCGGCGCGCCCCGGGGGTAGGGGCCGCGTCGGCCAGCAGGGGCGGTCAGGCCTTGGTGCTGCGTTTACGGCCGGTGCCACCGGTGCGCCGGCGGCCCTTGCGCTCGGGCGCTTTGGCGATCAGTTCCTCGCACTCCTCCAGGCCCAGCGATTCGGGTTCGCGGTCCTTGGGGATGCGAGCGTTCTTCTTGCCATTGGTGATATAGGGCCCGTAGCGCCCCTTGAGGATGCGGATGTCGCTGCCTTCAAAGTCGCGGATCGTGCGCTCGCGTTCGATGCGCTTCTTCTCCTCAACCAGCTCCAGGCAGCGCTCACGGCTGATGGTGTAGGGGTCGTCGTCCTTGATGGAGACAAACTTATTGCCGAAGCGCACGTAGGGCCCGAAGCGGCCGATGTTCACCTGCATGGGCTCGCCCTCGGGGGTCTCGCCCATGTCGCGGGGCAGCTTGAACAGCTCCAGGGCCTCCTCGAGGGTGATCTTGTCCATACTCTGGCCCGGGCGCAGACCGGCGAAACGGGGCTTTTCCTCATCGTCCTTGGTGCCCAGTTGCACAAAGGGCCCGAAACGACCCACCCGGACACTGACCGGCTTGCCGGTCTTGGGGTCGGTGCCCAAGTCGCGGCTCTGCATCACCTCCTCGCGGGAGATGGTCGCCTTCTCATCCACCTTGTCCTTGAAGGGCTGCCAGAACTCCTCCAGCAGCGGCACCCAATCGCGCTCGCCACGGGAGACGGCGTCCAGATCGTCCTCCAGCCGGGCGGTGAAATCGTAATCCACGTAGCGGTCGAAGTGATCGGTCAGGAAGCGATTGACCACCCGGCCGATGTCGGTGGGCCGGAAGCGCTTGCCGTCCAGCTCCACGTACTTGCGCTGCTGCAGGGTGGAGATGATCGCCGCATAGGTGGAGGGGCGCCCGATGCCGTACTCTTCCAGTGCGCGGACCAGGCTGGCCTCGGTGTAACGGGGCGGCGGCTCGGTGAAGTGCTGTTCGGGCTTGATGCGCTCCAGGGCCACCTTATCGCCCTCCTTGAGCGGGGGCAGAATGCGCTCGCTGCTGCCCACGTCGGGCTTGCGGTCGTCGGTGCCTTCCAGGTAGACCGCCATGAAGCCGGGCTCCGCAATGGTGGACCCGGTGGCACGGAAGCTGTTGCCTTCGCCGCAGGCCAGGTCCACCGCAACGGTGTTGATCAGCGCCGGGATCATCTGGCAGGCCACCGCGCGCTTCCAGATCAGCTCGTAGAGCCGGAATTGGTCGTCGCTGAGCTTGCCGCGCACCTCCTCCGGCAGGCGGAAGGCGCCGGTGGGCCGGATGGCCTCGTGGGCCTCCTGGGCATTCTTGGACTTGGTGCGGTAGACCTGGGGCGCCTTGGGCAGCCGGTCCTCGCCGTAGCGTTTGGCGATGGTGTCGCGCAGGTCCGCCACCGCCTCCTGGGAGAGGTTGACCGAGTCGGTCCGCATGTAGGTGATCAGACCGGTCACCCCACCGCCGATGTCGATGCCCTCATAGAGCTGCTGGGCCACGCGCATGGTGCGGTTGGCGGTGAAACCGAGCTTGCGTGCGGCCTCCTGTTGCAGGGTGGAGGTGGTGAAGGGCGCGGCCGGGTTGCGCCGGCGCTGCTTCTTCTCCACCTGGGTGACCTGGACCGTGCCGGGGCTCTGGACCGGGCTCTCCCCCTCGCCGGCGTCGATATGGCTCTTGCTCAACGCCATGCCAGCCGCCCGGGCAAGCTGGTGCTCCACCTCGCGCGCCCGTTCACCGTTGTCGATATCAAACTGCTTGACCCGCTGGCCGTCCAGGGTGTGCAGGCGCCCGGGGAACGCCTCACCGTTCCTGGCCAGGTCGGCCTCCACAGTCCAGTACTCGCGGGAGATGAATTTCTCGATCTCCTCCTCGCGCTCCACGATCATGCGCAGCGCGGGGCTCTGCACCCGGCCGGCGGACAGCCCGGTGGCGATCTTCTTCCAGAGCAGCGGCGAGAGGTTGAAGCCCACCAGGTAGTCCAGCGCGCGGCGCGCCTGCTGGGCGTTGATCAGCGGGGTGGACAGCTCCCGCGGGTGCTCCATGGCCTCGCGGATGGCGCGCGGGGTGATCTCGTGGAACACCACCCGGTAGACCGGTTTGTCCTTCAGGGCCCCCTTCTCTTTGAGCAGCTCGTAGAGGTGCCAGGAGATGGCCTCACCCTCGCGGTCGGGGTCCGTGGCCAGATAGAGGGCGTCGGCCTGCTTCATCGCCTTGGCGATGGTGTCCACGTGCTTGGCGTTTTTGTCGATGGTGGTGTACTTCATGGCAAAGCCATGCTCCGGGTCCACCGCCCCCTCCTTGGGCACCAGATCGCGCACATGGCCGTAGGAGGCCAGCACCTTGTAGTCCTTGCCCAGGTACTTGTTGATGGTCTTGGCCTTGGCGGGGGACTCGACGATGACCAGGTTCTTGCTCATGCAGCACCAACAGCCGGCGGGGCCGGCTTTCAGAATGAATGGGGGAGGCGACGAGCGGAGATTTAATGCACGAGATGCACTGGGTTGTCAAACAGGAGGTCTTCCATCCAGTTGAAGGCCTCCTCCTGGCCCGGCTGGTTGAACAGCACCATCAGGACCACCCATTTGACCGTGTCCAGATCCACGTCGTCGTCTTCCAGCGCCATGAGCCGGTCGATCACCAGCTCACGCCCGGCGCGGTCGAGAATACCGGCCTGTTCCAGGAACAGGATGAAGCCTCGGCTTTCCACATCCAGGCGCACGGTCTCGCGCTCATGGTAAACGCGGATGGCCCGGTCGCCGGTCACCGTTGCCGGCATATTGCGGCTGTCCGCCAGACCGTCCAGCCAGTCGAACGCCTTGCGGATCTCCAGCGGTGTGAAGCCGGCTTCGAAGAGTTCGGATTCGAGGGAATCGCGGTCGGGGCTGGGCTCGTCGTCGTTGGCGAGGTAGTTCTCGAACAGGTAGATCAGTACTTCGAAAATGCTTTGCTTCATCACACGTCCTCTGGCCCCGTGCGCTGGTAGCGGCCGCCAGGCAAGGCCTGAACCCGCCCCTGCAGCTCCAGTAGCAGCAGCATGGAGGAAACGGCATCGGCCGTCAATCCGCACCGGCCGACCAGGGTGTCCAGGGCCACAGGGTCGTGACCCATGGCCTCAAGCAGGGCGGCGTATTCCGGATCGGGCCCCGCATCGGAGCCGCCATTGTCGGCCGTCACCCCGGCTGTCCTGTCGGGGATGGCCAGCGGCAGGGCCTGCTGAACATCCAGTTCCTCCAGGATGTCGGCCACCGACTCCACCAGCCGGGCGCCGTCGCGGATCAGCCGATGGCAGCCGCGGGCCAGCGGGCTGTGGATGGAGCCCGGGATGGCAAAGACATCGCGCCCCTGGTCCAGCGCCTGGTAGGCGGTGATCAGTGAGCCGCTGTTGAGGCTGGCCTCGACCACCAGGGTGCCCAGCGAGAGGCCGCTGATCACCCGGTTGCGACGGGGGAAGTGGCTGCGGCGCACGCCCACCCCCGGTGGCAGCTCGGTGACCAGCGCCCCCTCGGCGGCGACCCGGTGGGCGAGCGCGCGGTTGCGCGCCGGGTAGATCCGGTCGGGCCCGGTGCCCATCACCGCGACGGTGACACCACCGGCCTCCAACGCGCCCTGGTGTGCGGCAGTGTCGATGCCCTGGGCCAGGCCGCTGGTGACGCCAAGACCGCGCCCGGCCAGGGTCTGGGCGAAATCCCGGGCCAATTCCTGGCCGTTGTGGGTGGGGTTGCGGCTGCCTACGATGGCGAGCTGAGGCCAGCTCAAGAGCTCCGGGTCGCCCTTGACGAAGAGCAGCGGCGGGGCGTCGGCCAGCTCCGCCAGACGCGTTGGGTAGGCGGGGTCCACGCCCGGGCTGAGCACGTGGTGGCGGGGGTCTGCCTCCAGCCAGCGCAGGTCCGGGTCGGCGCTCTCCGGGGTGGCGGCGTGGATCGCCTCCACCACCGCCGCCGGCAGCCCGCAGCGGTGCAGTTCGGCCGGCGGGGCCGCCAGGACGTGTCGGGGGCTGCCGAAATGGTCGATCAGCCGCCACCAGCCGCGTGCGCCCAGTCCGGGGACGCGCCAGAGCGCCAGCCGGGCCCGCAGTTCGGGATCTTGCACCACAGCGTGGGCGCGCGTGCCCGTACTCAGGGCCGGCGCACCTTGTCCAGGACCTGCATGGGGCGGCGCGCCTCCATGACCAGGCCCAGTGACAGCCGGTCCATGCTCCGGAAGATCACCAGGTCGCCGGCGTCCTCCTCGGGCAGTTCCACCACCTCGCGGGTGACCGGATCCCGGGCGGTTTCGGTGGCGCTGAAGACCCTCAGCACGTGGCCGGGTTCCAGGCCGTCCTCGGCGCCGCGGTTGACCACCACGACGCTGAACTGGCCCACCTGGCGCACACCGTCCAGCACGTGCACGATACGTCCCGCAAAATCCGGGTCGTCCGGCACACCCAGCGTGAGCTGCGCCCGGCGCAGTTCGGTGATGCCCTCCACCAGCCGGTCCCCGGCGCGGATCTCGCGGCTGCTGCGGGTGACCTGGAGGGTCGCCGGGTCGCCGTTGCTCAGCAATTCGGCGTCACCCAGGTCGATGGCCTCGTAGCCCAACGTCTCCCCGGTGTCCGGGTCGGTAATCGGATCGCCACGGCGAACCAGGTTGAAGGCGTCGGCGGCGTCCTCGGTCAGGCCGCGGGCATAGATGTGATCACCGGCCGCGCTCAGCACCCGGCCCTCGCGACCGGTGAGGACGTAGGGGGCGGCGTCCAGCGTGGCCTCGTCAAGGATGTGGCTGCGGGCGAGGAAGGGGCGGATGGCGGACATCGGGATGGTGGGGATCGCCTCCTCCAGCGCGGTCTCCCGGACCCGCGGCGAGAGTCGGACCACCCGGTCCTCGACCTGGATGCGCGGCTCTCCGTCCACCCAGCTCAGGCGCAGGATATCGCCCGGAAAGATGAGGTGGGGATTCTCTATCTCCGGATTGGCCTGCCAGATCGCCGGCCAGTTCCACGGGTCCCGGAGGAAGCGGGCGGAGATGTCCCAGAGGGTGTCGCCACGCTGAACTTCATACCGTTCCGGGTGGTCTGATCGTATCAGGTCGCCGGCGAGCACCGAGACACTGAACAGCATTAGGGCGAGCAGCCCGAGCAGCTTTCCTGTTCGCATGGACGTTCCCTGCGGTACGCAAGAGGCTGCCGGCCCGCCTCAGCGCGTCTATGTTAAGGTTACCCCCCGGCGAACGCGCGACCCACCATCCGTGGCGTCGCCGGGCCGGCACGCATTCATTCACCGGGTTAAGGCTAGCAGCAACCCCTGTCGAGCGGCAACGAGCCATGGCCATTCTGGATATATTGGTTTACCCCGATCCCCGTCTGCGCGAGGTGGCCGCCCCCGTGGCGCAGGTGGATGATGACATCCGGCGGCTGGCGGACGACATGTTGGAGACCATGTATGACGCCCAGGGCATCGGCCTGGCGGCCACCCAGGTGGGCGTCAACCAGCGGGTGGTCGTGATGGACCTGGCCGAGGAGGGCGCACGCCAACCGCTGGTCCTGATCAATCCGGAGATTCTGGACCGGGAGGGCGCCGCCACGGGGCAAGAGGGCTGTCTGTCCATCCCCGGGTTCTATGAGGACGTGGAACGCGCCGAGCGGATCCGCTTCCGCGCCCTGGACCGCGAGGGGCGCCCCTGGGAGCAGGAGGCCGAGGGCCTGATGGCGGTGTGCGTGCAGCACGAGATCGACCACTTGGACGGCAAACTGTTCGTGGACTACCTCTCTGAGCTGAAGCGAAAGCGCATTCGGCGCAAACTGGAGAAGCTGGTGCGCCAGGGGCGGGTGAACGTGGGCGGGCAGACGGGGCGGGCATGAGCGGCGCCCCTCGCCTGGTCTTCGCCGGCACCCCCGATTTTGCCGTCCCCTCCCTGCAGGCCCTGCTCGAGGCCGGACACCGGCCGGTGGCGGTCTACACCCAGCCGGACCGGCGCGCCGGGCGCGGCCGCCGGCCCCGGCCCTCGCCGGTGAAACAGCAGGCCGAGGCCCAGGGCCTGCCGGTCCGGCAACCGGAGAGCTTGCGCGACCCGCGGGCGCAGGCCGAGTTGGCGGAGTTGGCGCCGGACCTGATGGTGGTGATCGCCTACGGCCTCATCCTGCCCCAGGCGGTGCTGCAGATCCCTGCCCTCGGTTGTGTCAATCTGCACGCCTCACTGCTGCCCCGTTGGCGCGGTGCGGCCCCCATTCAACGGGCTATCCTGGCTGGCGACGACGAGACTGGCGTCTGCCTGATGCGCATGGAGGCGGGGCTCGACACCGGGCCGGTGCTGGCCCGGGCCCGCTGCCCCATCGGCCCGCGGGAGACCGGCGGCAGTCTGCACGACCGGCTGGCGGCCCTGGCGGGCACACTGTTGCACGACCGGCTGGACGACCTCCTGGCCGACCGCCTTCCTGCGCAGCCCCAGCCGGAAGCGGGCGTCTGCTATGCCGATAAGCTTCGCAAGGACGAGGCCTGGCTGGACTGGCGCCGGGATGCCCGGCAGCTGGACCGCCAGGTCCGCGCCTTCAACCCCTGGCCAGTGGCGCAGACCCTTTGCCAGGGCCAGGTGCTGCGGGTCTGGGAGGCGGAGCCGGTGGCCGCTCCGGCCGGCGATGCCGCGCCGGGCACCGTGGTTCGCGCCGATGGCGACGGCATCGTGGTGGTCGCCGGCGAAGGGGCATTGCGGTTGCAGACGCTGCAAGCCGCCGGCGGCCGCCCCCTCGGGGTGCGTGAATTCCTCAACGGCCGGGCCCTGCAGGCCGGCGAACGACTGGGCTGAGCGGTGGCGCGGCGGGCGCGTGGGCAGCCACCGGTGCGTCAGCGCGCGGTGCAGTGCCTCGGCCAGGTGCTGGATCAGCATCAGTCCCTGGACCAGGCCCTGCCCAGGGCCCAGCAGGGCCTGCCCCCCCGCGACGCCGCGCTGCTGGCGGAGCTCTGCTATGGGGTCCTGCGCTGGCACGACCGATTGCGGGCGCTGGCCCACCGGCTGCTGGACAAGCCCCTGCGCGGCAAGGATGCGGATCTGCAACGGCTGCTGCTCTGCGGCCTGTACCAATTGCTCGAGACCCGTATCCCGCCCCACGCCGCCGTGGCCGAGACCGTGGCGGTGGCGCCCCGGCTGGGCAAGGGGTGGGCCCGGGGGCTGATCAACGCGGTGCTTCGTCGGGCCCAGCGGGAGGCGGATCGCCTGCTTCCGGCGCTGGATGCCGACCCCGCCACCCGCTATGCGCTGCCCGCTTGGTTGCTGGATACCCTGCGCCGGGACTGGCCCGATCGCTGGCAGGCCCTCGCCGCGGCGAACCAGCAGCGCCCGCCCATGACCCTGCGGGTCGACCTCACGCGCTGGAGCCGGGAGGAGGCCCTGCAGGCCCTGGACGACGCGGGCTGCCCGGCACAGCCCAGCCCCTGGACCCCGACTGCGGTCACCCTGGCGCGCCCGGCCGCGGTGGATGAGCTGCCCGGTTTTGCGGACGGGCGGCTGTCCGTGCAGGACGAGGCGGCGCAGTGGGCTGCGCCCTTGCTGGCCTGCCGCCCCGGTGAGCGGGTGCTGGACGCCTGCGCCGCCCCGGGCGGCAAGACGGGCCACCTGCTGGAGCACTGCCCGGGGATCGAGCTCACCGCCCTGGACATCAGCGAGGGCCGTCTCGGGCAGGTGCGCGCCAATCTGCAGCGATTGCGGCGGGAGGCCCGCTGCCTTGCTGGCGACGCGGCCCGGCCGGAGACCTGGTGGGACGGACGCCCCTATCAGCGAATCCTGCTGGATGCCCCCTGTTCGGGCACCGGGGTCATCCGCCGCCACCCGGACATCCGCCATCTGCGGCGCCCCGATGACATCGCCCGCTTGGCCGACGGGCAGGGGCGGTTGCTGGAGGCGTTGTGGGGACTGCTGGCCCCCGGGGGGCGGCTCGTTTACGCTACTTGTTCAGTGCTGAAGGCCGAGAACAGCCGGGTAGTGGCGCATTTCCTCCGGGCGCACCCGGAGGCACAGTGGTTGCCCGCCGGCTGGCCACCCGGCTTCCCGGCGGACGACGGGCAAATCCTCGCGGGCAACGGGGGAATGGACGGATTCTACTACGCGTGTCTCCACAGGCCATGACAACCGCACGGCCCCGCGCGATGCCGCCGCTCCTTTGCGTGTGGCTGTGGGCGGTGCTGTGCCTGCTGGGGACGGCGCCCGTGGTGGCGGACGAGGCCCCGGGGTTCGAGGTGGAGTCGGCCGGGCTGGATCTGGACGAGGGCAGTTACTGGCTCAGCGCCGCACTCCGGTTGCGGTTCTCGGAGGAGACCGAGGCGGCCCTGGACAACGGCGTGCCCCTGACCCTGGAGCTGCGACTGGAGATCGTGCAGCCCCGTTGGTGGTGGTGGGATGCCGAGGTGGTCAACTTCAGCAACCGTTACCGTATCCGCTATCACGCCCTCAGCCGCCGTTTCGTGTTGACCGATCTCAACAGTGGCGAGAGCCGCTCTTTCGCCCGTCTTGACAGCCTGTTGCGGGCCCTCAGCGAGGTCGAGGGGCTGCTGGTGGCGCGGGAGGAGGACCTGAGCGCCGGTGAGCGTTACCAGGTGCGACTGCGTGTGCGCTTGGACACTGAGGCACTGCCACAGCCGTTGCAGGCGGTGGCCTATATGTCACCCCAGTGGCGGTTGCAGAGCGACTGGTACACATGGCACGTCGAGCCCTGAACGGCCTGAGAGGCGAGGGCTGGCTGCGGCTGGTCCTCTGCGTCGTGCTGCTGGCCTCCCTGTACCTGCTCTCGGTGGCCACCGAGAACACGGAGCGCTTCGGCCGGCTCTACGTCTGGCTGATTGCCGTCAACAGCATCGGCCTGGTGTTGCTGCTCAGCGTGATCGCCGCCAATCTCTGGCGCCTCTACCGCCAGCGGCGCCGGGGGCAGGTGGGCAGCCGCTTGACGGTGCGCCTGGTGGCCGTGTTTGTGTTGCTGGCGGTGGTTCCGGTGTCGGTGGTCTATTACTTCTCCATGCAGTTTCTGCGGGCCGGCATCGACAGTTGGTTCGACGTCCGGGTGGAACACGCCCTGGAGGACGCCCTGACCCTCTCCCAGGCCTCGTTGGATCTGCGCACCCGCGATCTGCTGCGCCGGGTGGAGGCGGCCGGGCGGGAGCTCACCGACACCCCCGAGTCACTGGCCGCCCTCACCCTGAATGACCTCCGGCAACAGTTACGCGCCACCGAGGTCACCCTGCTGCGGTCCAGTGGCCAGATTATCGCGACCAGCAGTGCAGAACCTTCCGCCACCCTGCCGCACCGCCCGGAGGAGGAGATCCTCCTGCAGCTGCGCCAGGGGCTGCCCTATGTGGCCCTGGATCCGATGGACGACGGTGAGCTGCAGGCCCGGGTGGTGGTGCCCACCCGCGGGCCAGCCGGCCCCGGCGACACCCGCTTTCTCGAGGCCTATTTCCCCATCCCCTCGCGCCTGGGGGCGCTGGCCGAGGAGGTGCAGACGGCCTACGGTGAGTACCGTGAGATCGCCTTCCTGCGCCAGCCGCTCAAAGACAGCTTCATCCTCACCCTCTCGCTGGTGCTGTTGCTCAGCCTGCTGTTCGCTGTCTGGACCGCCTTCTTCCTCGCCCGTCGCATGGTGGCACCCATCCGCAATCTAGCGGAGGGCACGCGGGCGGTGGCCGCCGGTGATTACGGCACCCAGCTGCGTGCGGGTAGCCGGGACGAGCTGGGCTTCCTGGTCGAGTCGTTCAACGATATGAGCCGCCGGATCGCCCGCACCCGGGACAGCGCCCGGCGCAGCCAGGCGCAGGTGGAGCGGCAGCGGGCCTACCTGGAGACCGTGCTGGGCCGGCTGTCGTCGGGGGTGCTGGCGCTGGATGCCCAGGGCCGGTTCCGTACCAGCAACCGGGCGCTGGAGGAGATCCTGGGGGTCCGGCTCACCCGCTATACCGGGGGCAACCTCCAGCAGCTGGCGACCGCCGCACCGCGGCTGGCGGGGCTCGCCGAGGTGGTGGTGCGTCACCTGGACAGTGGCGATACCGAGTGGCGCGAACAGGTCACCCTGCCGGCGGAGGAGGGCGAACGGGTGCTGATGCTGAGCGGGGCCACTCTGCCGGGGCATCGCCAGAGCGGCGGCCACGTGATCGTGATCGACGACATCACCACGCTCATCCAGGCCCAGCGCGACGCCGCCTGGGGGGAGGTGGCGCGGCGCCTGGCCCACGAGATCAAGAACCCGCTTACCCCCATTCAGTTGTCCGCCGAACGCCTGCGCCATAAGCTCTCCGGACGCCTGGAGGGGCGCGACGCCGAGTTGCTGGAGCGTTCCACCGGTACCATCGTGCGCCAGGTCAGCGCCATGAAGGAGATGGTCAACGCCTTTTCGGAGTACGCCCGGCCACCGCGGCTGCGCCTGGAGCGGGTGGATCTCAACACCCTGGTGGCGGAGGTGGCCGAGCTCTACCGCGGGGAGTCGGGGCTGGTGCTGGAAATGGCGCCGGCTGAGGGGTTGCCTGCGATCCGCGCCGATGCCGGCCGGCTGCGGCAGCTGCTGCACAATCTTATCAAGAACGCCCAGGAGGCGGCCGAGGGCGAGACCCGCGTGCGCCTGGAGACCGATTGGGAGGATGTGCCCGGTGGCCGCAAGGTCCGGCTGCGGGTCTGCGACAACGGGCCGGGTTTCAATGCCGAGATGCTGGCCAGTCTGTTCGAGCCCTATGTCACCACCAAGGCCCGGGGGACCGGCCTGGGGCTGCCCATCGTCAAGAAGATCGTCGAGGAGCATGGCGGCAGCATCAGTGCCCGTAACAGCGACGGCGGGGGGGCCTGCATCAGCATGCGCTTCCCTCTGCCTCAGGAACAGGGCGCGCTGAGTGCGCCCGGGGAGTAACGCCGAATGAGTAGCGCACAGATTCTGGTTGTCGACGACGAGCAGGAGATCCGTGACCTGGTGGAGGAGATCCTCAAGGATGAGGGTTACCGCGTGCGTACCGCCCATGACGGCGCCTCCGCCCGCGAGGCCATGCGGGATCCGGTGCCGGACCTGGTGTTGCTCGATATCTGGATGCCCGACGTGGACGGCGTCACCCTGCTCAAGGAGTGGACCGAGGGGGGTGGGCCGGCGTGCCCGGTGGTGATGATGTCCGGCCACGGGACCGTGGAGACGGCGGTGGAGGCGACCCGGCTCGGTGCCTGGGATTTTATCGAGAAACCGCTCTCCATGCCCAAGCTGCTGCTGACCGTGGAGCGGGCCCTGGAGGCGGCCCGCCCGCGCCCGCCGCAGCCCGGGGTGGGCGCCGAGCCGGCCCCGGAGCCGGTGGGGAAAAGCCAGGCGATGCGCCGGTTGCGCGAGGATGCGCGGCGGATCGCGGTGCACGACACCCGAGTGCTGCTGCGCGGTGAGGCGGGCTCGGGCAAGCGCTGCATCGCCCGCTATATCCATGAGCACAGCCCGCGCCGGGCCGGCCCCTTTATCGAAGTGAGCGCGGGTGGGCTGGGTGAGGGGCTGGGGGTGGCCGACCTGTGTGGCCTGGAGCGTGAGGGCGAGACCGTCCCCGGTGCCCTGGAGCTGGCGCAGGGGGGGACCCTGTATCTGGCTGACGTCTGTGAGATGGAGCCAGCCCTTCAGGGGCACCTGCTCGGCGTGCTCAAGGCCGGTCGGTTCCAACGTCAGGGGGGTGCCAGGGTGGTGGACCTGGATGTGCGCCTGATCGCAGGCACCCGGGTGGAGCTGGCGGACGCCGTGCGCGCCGGTCGGTTCCGGGAGGATTTCTACTACTATCTGGACGTGGTGCCGCTGGTGGTGCCGGCGCTCCGGGAGCATGTGGAGGACGTCCCCGAGCTGCTCCAGTACTACGTCAATCGGCTGGTGGAGCGCGACGGCCTGCAGTACCGTGAGTTCACGCTGGCGGCGCAGAACCGCCTGCGCAATCATAGCTGGCCGGGTAATGTGCGGGAGCTGGAGAATCTGGTGCAACGCCTGTTGATCATGGGCGAGGGCGAGAAGATCGACGTTGACGAGGTCGAGGCGGCGCTGGAGGAGGCGGCGCGCGAGGGCACCGGCGCCGGCCGGGGGCTGTCCGCCGATCTCCACCTGGAGTTGCCCCTGCGCGAGGCCCGGGAGGCGTTCGAGCGGCGCTACCTGCAGGAGCAGCTCCGTCGTGCCCAGGGCAGCGTGGGCCAGCTGGCCCGGTTGACCGGCATGGAACGCACCCACCTCTACCGCAAACTCAAGGCACTGGGTATCGATCCCAGGGAGAGCGCATGAGCAGGGAGCGGGTATGAAGATCATCATCCTCGGCGCCGGTCAGGTGGGCAGCACCGTGGCCGAGAACCTCTCCAGCGAGGCCAACGACATCACCGTGGTCGATACCCGCGTGGGGGTGCTGCAGGATCTGCAGGACCGTCTCGATATCCGTACGGTCCACGGCAGTGGCACCTACCCCGAGGTGCTGGAACGGGCCGGTGCCCCGGACGCGGACATGATCCTGGCGGTGACCAACTCGGATGAGGCCAACATGACCGCCTGTCAGGTGGCCTACACCCTGTTCCATACCCCCACCAAGATCGCCCGCGTCCGGGCGGTGGAGTATTTGACCTATCCACAGCTGTTCAGCCCCGACGCGCTGCCCATCGATGTCATCATCAGCCCCGAACAGCTGGTCACCGACTACGTGCAGCGGCTGGTTGAGCACCCCGGGGCGCTACAGGTGCTGGATTTCGCCCAGGGCCGGGTACGACTGGTCTGCGTGCGGGCCTATTACGGCGGGCCGCTGGTGGGACATGAGCTCTCGACCCTGCGCGAGCACATGCCGGGCACGCCCACCCGGGTGGCCGCCATCTTCCGCCGGGGCAAGCCCATCCTGCCTGAGGGTGACACGGTGATCGAGGCCGGTGACGAGGTCTTTTTCATTGCCGCGAAGAAGGATATCCGTGCGGTCATGAGTGAGCTGCGCCGGCTGGAAAAGCCGGTGAAGCGGCTCACCATCGCCGGCGGTGGCAACATCGGCAAGCGCTTGGCCCAGGCCCTGGAGCGTCGCTACCAGGTCAAGCTCATCGAGCACTCACCGGAGCGAGCCCGGGAGATCTCCGAGGAGCTCAAGCGCGCCATCGTGCTGCTGGGCGACGCCGCCGATGAGGAGCTGCTGCTGGAGGAGAACATCGAGAACACCGATGTCTTCTGCGCGGTGACCAACGACGATGAGGCCAACATCCTGTCCGCCATGCTGGCCAAGCGCCTGGGCGCCCGCCAGGTGATGGCGCTGATCAACCGGGCCGCCTACGTGGAGCTGATCCAGTCCAGCGAGGATATCGACATCGCCGTGTCGCCGCAGCAGGCCACCATCGGCAGCCTGCTGGCGCACATCCGCCGGGGTGATATGGCCAATGTGCACTCCCTGCGGCGCGGTGCGGCCGAGGCCATGGAGGCGGTGGCCCACGGCACCCCGGCCAGTTCGCGGGTCATCGGCCGGGCCATCGACGAGATCCGCCTGCCGCCGGGCACCACCATCGGCGCGGTGGTCCGGGGCGATGAGGTGCTGATGGCGCACCACGACCTGGTCATCGAGCCCGAGGATCACGTCATACTCTTCTTGGTGGACAAGAAGCGTGTGCCGGAGGTGGAGCGCCTGTTCTCGGTCGGTGTGACCTTCCTCTGAGTTCGCCCGTACCAAGCAGACCCTGGGAGACGCGATGAGCATGCTGGATAACCTGGAGAAGATGCTGGCCACCGGCCGCGACAGCCCCATGCTGCGCCTGAGCCTGGGGTCGGGGTATCTCAAGCAGCGCGAGCCGGGGCGCGCCATTGCCCACCTGGAGGCAGCGCTGGAGCAGGACGAGCACTACTCGGCGGCCTGGAAGGTGTACGCCGCCGCACTGGCCGAGGACGGGCGCCTGGATGAGGCGATCACCGCTTACCGGCGTGGCATCGACGTGGCGGAGGGTCAGGGCGACAAGCAGGCGGTCAAGGAGATGCGCGTCTTCCTCGGGCGGCTGGAGCGGCAACGCGGCGCCTAGCCGGCGACCGGGTATCTCAGCGCCGGCGCCTGGGGTAGGCGCGCGCCCAGCCGGGCGGTGCGTGGGCGAAGCGCTTGTAGGCCCAGAGGTACTGCTCGGGCACCTCGCGCACGCAGGCCTCGACCCCCTCGTTCAGGGCCGCCAGCGCCTCCGCCGCATCGCTGGCGTGAATGGCCGCCGGCGCGGGCCGGAAGCGGATCACCCAACGCCCGCCGCGTGCCAGCCTGCGGGCATAGCCGAACACAACCGGGGCCCGCTGCCGGGCCGCCAGCTTCACCGGCAGGTCCATGGTCAGTGCCGGGCGGCCGAAGAAGGGGGCGAAGCGGCCCTCCTCCTCGGGCGGTTCCTGGTCCGGCAGGATGCCCACCACGTCGCCGGCGCGCAGCGCCTTGTACAGTGCGCGCAGGCCGGCGGTGTTGGCGGGCAGGGCCCGGCCGCCCCCGCGGTTGCGGGCGGCCACCATGATCGGCTCCAGGGCCGGCTGTCGCGGGGGCCGGTAAAGGAAGTGCAACGGGTAGTGGCGCGCCACCCAGAGATTGAGCAACTCCCATGACCCCAGGTGCGGGGCCGCGATGATCACCCCGCGGCCGCGGCGGTAGGCGGCGTCCAGCACCTCGGCCCCCTCTACCCGTTCGACCCGGCTTAGGAGCTCGGCCACCGGGCGGCGGAACAGTGCCGGCACCTCCAGCACCTGGCGGCCGAACTCCCGCTGGGCGGCGTGGGTCAGGGTGGCGCGTTCGGCCTCGGGCAGGTCCGGAAAGCAGATCGCGAGGTTGCGCCGGAGCACATCGCCGGAGCGACTGCCCGGGCGGGTCAGCCACGGGCCCAGGGCCGCACCCAGGCGGTGCATGACCGCAAGCGGGAGCAGCGACAGGGCGGTGAGCAGCAGGTGCAGCAGGGTTGATCGGTTCATGGCATTCACGGCGTCGGGCGACGGTGGCATAGCTAACCCGGACTGCAGCGTGCTTGCAAGTCTGGCGGAATGGCCTTCAGGCGTTAGACTTTCCCGGGAGGACGTGCGGTACTTGGGCGAGCACGCGCCGATTCAGCCCGACGGCAACTGAAGGAGTCACCGATAATGAGCTGGAATAAGCAGATGGAAGACATGGTCCAGAACTGGACCAGCATGCAGCAGCAGATGTGGGACAGCTGGCTGCAGGCCATGAAGGGGATGGGTGCACCCGGTGGTTCCGCGGAGGGTATGGAAACCGTGCAGCGGGAATACCAGCGGAATCTGGAGGCCTGGGAGCAGGCGGTCCGCGATGCCCTGGAGGCGCAGAGCCAGTGGAGCCGGCACTGGGCCGAGGCGCTGGAGAAGGACGGTCAGACCCCGGAGGCGGTCTCCCAGTGGGTGCAGCAGGTGCAGGAGATGATGAAGGCCTGGACCGAGGCCCAGGGCCAGCTCTGGAATGCCTGGTTTGAAAGTGCCCGTAGTGTCGACCCCTCGAACATGGGCGGCAACTGGGATGAGGAAGGCCGGCGGGTGTTGCAGGCCTGGCAGGAGGCCACCCAACGGGCCCAGGACGCCCTGACCGAGCTGTCCAAGACCGCCACCCAGATGGGTGCCGAAACCGGTGTCGAGAGTAGCAAAGCGACTAAGGCGCCGCCCAAGGGCGGCAGCCGCAGCAAGCGCTGACCGGCGTGTGTCCCGGAGGGGCGGTTAGATGGCCCCCCGGGGCAGTCCGGCTGAGTTGACGGGCCGTCTCCCAGTGGAGACGGCCCGTTGCGTAGGGGGACCGTCGAGCGATTCAGGAGACAGACGTCAGTCATGATCGGACTCATTCAGCGGGTCAGGGAGGCCCGGGTTGAGGTGGATGGCGTGGTGGTCGGGCGCACCGGGCGCGGACTACTGGCGCTGATCGGGGTGCAGCGTGATGATGATGAGCCGCAGGCCCGTCGCCTGCTGGAGCGCATCCTGGGTTACCGGGTGTTTCCGGATGAGGCGGGTCGGATGAACCGCTCGGTCCGCGACATCGGGGGCGGCCTGTTGTTGGTGCCGCAGTTCACCCTGGCCGCGGACACCCGCAAGGGCATGCGGGCCAGCTTTGCCCCGGCGGCGTCACCGGAGCGGGGCGAGGCGCTGTTCCATCGGCTGCTGGGGCTGGCGCGGGAGAGCGGGGTGCCGGTGGAGGCGGGCCGGTTTGCTGCCGACATGCAGGTGCACCTGATTAACGACGGCCCGGTGACCTTCTGGCTGGAGGCCCGGCCGTCAGCGGCCTGAGCCGGATCCGCCATCACCGTCGTGGCTGGCGGAAGGCGGGCCGCAGCCGCCGGTTGTGGTATGCTCGGCGGTCGCAATCGTGAAAACGCCCTCTGGCATGACCCTTTCACAGGTGAGCACCCCATCATGATGAATCGCAGCGCCGAGGTGCAGCGCGACACCCTGGAAACGCGGGTGAAGGTGCGGCTGGACCTGGACGGCACCGGCGAATCCCGTATTCGCATCGGCGTGCCCTTTATGGAGCACATGCTCGACCAAGTGGCCCGCCACGGCCTGATCGACCTGGATATCGAGGCCGACGGCGACACCCATATCGACGACCACCACACGGTGGAGGACGTCGGCATTACCTTGGGCCAGGCCTTGGCCCAGGCCCTCGGTGACAAGAAGGGCATTCGCCGGTATGGCCACGCCTATGTGCCGCTGGACGAGGCCCTCTCGCGGGTGGTAGTGGACTTCTCCGGCCGCCCCGGGCTGCAGTTCCACGTGGATTTCGTACGCGCCCGCATCGGCCAGTTCGACGTGGACCTGTTCCAGGAATTCTTCCAGGGTCTGGTCAATCACGCCGCGTTGACCCTGCACGTGGACAACCTGCGGGGCATCAACGCCCACCATCAGGCAGAGACGGTGTTCAAGGCGCTGGGCCGGGCGCTGCGAATGGCCGCCGAAGCCGACCCGCGCCAGGCCGACCGCATTCCCTCTACAAAGGGGGCGCTGTAATGGGCCTGGTGGCAGTGGTGGACTACGGCATGGGCAACCTGCGTTCGGTCTCGCGCGCCCTGGAGTCTGCCGGCGGCAGCGGCCGGGTGCGCATCACCTCCGACGCTGACGAGGTGCGCCGGGCGGAACGGGTGGTCTTCCCGGGGGTGGGGGCCATCCGTGACTGTATGAGCGAGCTGCAGCGCCTCGAGTTGGTGGAGGTGCTGCGCGAGTCGGCCCGGAGCAAACCCTTCCTGGGGGTCTGCCTGGGCATGCAGGCGCTGCTGAGCCGCAGCGAGGAGAACGCAGGCACCGAGGCGCTGGATATCCTGCCCGGTGAGGTGCGCCGTTTCCCCGCCGATCGGCAGGACCCGGAGGGCCGCCGGCTGAAGGTGCCGCACATGGGGTGGAATCAGGTGCACCAGGTGCAGGACCATCCACTGTGGGCGGACATCCCCGACCGCAGCTGGTTTTACTTCGTGCACAGCTATTACGTGGCGCCGGAGCGGGATAAGTGGGTGGCCGGGCAAACCGAGTACGGGTTGACATTTGCCAGCGCCCTCGCCCGCGGCAATGTCTTCGCCACCCAGTTCCACCCGGAGAAGAGCCAGCGCCCGGGCCTGATACTGCTGGGCAACTTCCTGCGCTGGGACGGCAGTGAGTAAACGGATGAGTGATGCCATGCAGCTGATACCCGCCATCGATCTCAAGGACGGCCGCTGCGTCCGCCTGCGCCAGGGGCGCATGGACGATGAGACGGTCTTCTCCGACGACCCCGTTGCCATGGCCGGTCGCTGGGTGGCCGCCGGTACCCGGCGCCTGCACCTGGTGGATCTCAACGGTGCGGTCGCCGGCAAGCCGGTCAATGCCGAGATCATCCACCGCATCGCCACCCGCTATCCTGACCTGCGCATCCAGGTGGGCGGCGGCATCCGTGACCTGGACACCATCCGCGGCTACCGCGAGGCCGGGGTGGATGATCTGATCATCGGCACCCAGGCGGTGCGCCGGCCGGAGTTCGTCACCGAGGCCTGTCAGGCCTTCCCCGGGCATATCATCGTCGGCCTGGACGCCCGTGACGGCCGGGTGGCCACCGACGGCTGGGAGCAGGTCTCCGAGGTGCGAGCGGTGGACCTGGCCCGCCGGTTCGAGGCCGCCGGGGTCAATGCCATTGTCTTCACCGACATCGGCCGTGACGGCATGATGAAAGGGGTGAATATCGAGGCCACCCGTGAGCTGGCCCGCGCCATCACCATCCCGGTGATCGCCTCCGGAGGCGTGTCCAGCCTGGAGGATGTGCGCGCGCTGTGTGCCGCCGCCGGTGACGGCATCAGCGGGGCCATTGTCGGCCGGGCGCTCTACGAGGGCAGCCTGGATCTGGCCGAGGCCCAGGGGTTGGCCGACGAGCTCTGCGGGGTGAAGCCGTGACCGTCGCCAAGCGCATTATCCCCTGTCTGGACGTGGACGGCGGCCGGGTGGTCAAGGGCGTCAAGTTCGTGGACATCCGCGATGCCGGCGACCCGGTGGAGATCGCCCGGCGGTACGACGCCATGGGCGCCGACGAGATCACCTTCCTGGACATTACCGCTAGCCACGAGCGGCGCGATACCATGGTGCAGGTGGTGGAGAAGGTGGCCAGCCAGGTCTTCATCCCGCTCACGGTGGGTGGTGGGATCCGCGAGGTGGCGGACATCCGCCGCATGCTCAATGCCGGTGCCGACAAGGTCGGCATCAACACCGCCGCGGTGGCCCGGCCCGAGTTCGTGGCCGAGGCCGCCGAGCGCTTCGGTTCCCAGTGCATCGTGGTGGCGGTGGACGCCAAGCAGGTCAGCCGGGCGGACGAGCCGGCGCGCTGGGAGGTGTTCACCCACGGTGGTCGCAAGGCGACCGGTCTGGATGCGGTCGAGTGGGCGGGCCGCATGGCCGAACTGGGTGCGGGCGAGATCCTGCTCACCAGCATGGACCGGGATGGCACCCAGGCCGGGTTCGACCTGGCGCTGACCCGGGCGGTGAGCGACGCTGTGCCGGTGCCGGTGATCGCCTCCGGCGGTGTCGGCACCCTGTCGGACCTGGCCGACGGCGTCCTGGAGGGGGGGGCCGACGCGGTACTGGCCGCCAGCATCTTCCATTTCGGGCGCTACACCGTGGCCGAGGCCAAGCGGCTGATGGCCGAGCGCGGCATCACGGTGCGCATCACCGGCGACGAGCGGACCGACGTATGAGTGAACAACGCGATATCCTCAAGGCCCTGGCCGAGGTGCTGGAAGAGCGCCGGCAGGCGGACCCGGCCACCTCCTATGTGGCGAAGCTGCACCACAAGGGGCTGGACGCCATCCTCAAGAAGGTCGGCGAGGAGGCCACCGAGGCGGTGGTGGCGGCCAAGGGGGGGGATCGTTCACAGGTCATTTATGAAACCGCCGATCTGTGGTTCCATAGCCTAATCATGTTGTCGGCCTGTGATGCCGGGCCGGACGACGTGCTGGCGGAACTTGAGCGTCGATTCGGGTTGTCCGGCATCGACGAAAAAGCGGCCCGTAACGGGCAGTAGTAGAGCGGGCCCCGGGCCCCGGAGGAGTTTATTATGGGTATCAGCCCCTGGACCTTGCTGATTGTTTTGCTGATCGTGCTGCTGGTGTTCGGCACCAAGAAGCTGCGCAACATGGGCACCGACATGGGCGGTGCCATCAAGGGCTTCAAGGACGCCATGAAGGAGGGCGAGGAAGGCGCCAAGGAGGGGGAGAAGTCCGAACCCTCCAAGCTGGAGCAGCCGCCGGAGGAGGAAAAGGAATCCGGCGAGGGCCACACCATCGAGGGTGAGCGTAGCGAGCAGCCCCGCGATCGTCACTCCTCCTGAACCGACGCCGCTGAGCGAGGACGCCGCCCATGTTTGACCTTGGTTTCTGGGAGGTCCTCATCATCATGCTCATCGGCCTGCTGATCCTCGGACCGGAGCGGATGGCGCGGGCCGTGCGCATGGCCGGGCTCTACATGGGCAAGGCCCGCGCGGCCTTCAACGCGGCGAAGTCGGAGGTGGAGCGCGAATTGCAGGTCGAGGAGATGCGCAAGGCCACCGAGTCGGTGCGCAAGGATGTGGACAAGGTGCGCAAGGACGTGGAGAAGAACGCCCGACGCTTCGAGGCGGAGGCCGATGGCGTCGGCAAGACCTTCCGCGACGTCGGCCGGCAGGCGGATGATGCGGCGAAGGGAGCAGCCTCCGGGGCCGGGGGCGATGACGCCCGCTCAGCGGGCGCCGGCGACCCGTCCGGCCTGACCGACCAGCGGGGCAGCGACCAGCCGCCGGCCGGCGGCGGGCGGACGGCTGCGGGTGAGCGCGGTGAGCCAGCCGAGGCCGCGCCGGCGCAGCAGAGCGAGGACACGGCCCGCAAAGGGCAGGGCGGTGGTGGTGAGGAGAAGCGTCAGTGAGTGACCGTTCCCCGGACCGGGATCGCGACGACCAGCAACGGGATTCCAACCAGGAGGCCTTGGAGGACCAGCCGCTGCTGAGCCACCTGCTGGAGTTGCGCAGCCGACTGTTCCGCGCGGTGGTGGTGATCCTGGTCGCCTTTCTGGCGCTCTATCCCTTTGCCGACGAGATCTACCAGTTTGTCTCCGGACCGCTGCGGGCGGTGCTGCCGGAGGGCACCTCGATGATCGCCATCAAGGTGGCCTCGCCCTTCCTGATCCCGATGAAGCTGGCCCTGGTGGCGGCCATCTTCCTCACCATCCCCTATACCCTCTACCAGGCCTGGGCCTTTGTGGCCCCCGGCCTCTACCGGCATGAGCGCCGCCTGGTGGGGCCGCTGGTGGTGGCCAGCACCTTCCTGTTCTACGGGGGTGCGGCGTTTGCCTACTTTGTGGTGTTTCCGCTGGCCTTTTCCTTCTTCGCGGCCACAACCCCCGAAGGGGTGTCGATGATGACGGATATCAGCGAATATCTGTCCTTCGTGCTTACCCTCTTTTTTGCCTTTGGTGTGGCGTTCCAGGTGCCGGTGGCCACCATCCTGATGGTGCGCACCGGGGCCACCACGCGGGAGGCGCTGGCAGCCAAGCGGCCCTATGTTATCGTCGGGGCCTTCGTCCTGGGCATGCTGTTGACCCCGCCGGACGTGATCTCGCAAGTGCTGCTGGCGGTCCCCGTCTACCTGCTTTACGAGTTGGGGATCCTCCTGGCGCGGCGGACTGCAACCCCCGAGGAGCGGGTGGACTAGCGGTCTGGCGGTTGCTGCACTGCGGCAGCACCTTGCGCGAACGGGCCCTTACGGGTTATTTTATAGCGCATAACAACAGCGTTCTGGCAGCCGCCGGCAGTCGTTGCCGATGCGGCCTACAATTAATTTAAATGTTGTCCGGCAGCGCTCATCCTGGCGGTTTTCCGCCAAGGCCGGCGTGGCCGGAACACATCATTGCCAGAACATAATCCGGATGGGTAAACGAGGAGAAGAACGTGGCGCCCGCGACAGACCGGCGCCCACGTCTGGAGGCATCCGCACCCGAGATGCAGCAAGAGACCGCCACACCGACGCCGTTTCCCCCTCCCCACGGGGCTACCCCCCAGGGTCTTTGTCCCCTGCTGGCCTGGGTCATCGCCCGTTCCCTGCCCTGCGATGTGCCGCGGGAGAGGGCGTGATCATGGAGGCGGGGGTGGTCGCGTCGCCAATGTGCCTGTCTCGCCGTGCCCCTGTCCGGTTCCCTTCGGTTCTTGATTTTCTCTCAGGTTCGCCGACCCTTGCGGTACGTCCCGGCTACGGGCGCGCGCGAGGGGAGCGTGCGACCTGTCCACCCGCAATCGCCCGAATCAGGCAGGTGAGCTAACCGATGAACGGTCTTTTCCAGAGGCTACAGCAGACGTCCTATCTCAATGGGGTCAACAGCACCTTCATTGAGGACATGTACGAGGAGTACCTGCGCGATCCCAACGGCATCGATCCCGAGTGGCGCGGTTATTTTCGCGCGCTGGCCGATGGTGGCGCCCAGGATGTCCCCCACAGTCCGATCCGCGAGGAGTTCGCGCGCCTGGCGCGCACACCCGGCACCACCCGGGTGGCGACCCCGGCGCTCACGCCGGATGCCGCCGAGAAGCAGGGGGCCGTGCTGCGGCTGATCAATGCCTATCGTTTCCGCGGTCACCAGCTCGCCGACGTGGACCCGCTCAACCTGCGCCCGAAACCCGACGTCCCCGATCTGGATCCGGCCCACCATGGGCTGACCGAGGCGGACATGGACGAGGAGTTCAACACCGGCTCCCTGTTCGCCCAGGATCGCATGCCGCTGCGCCGGATCATCGAACTGCTGCAGCAGGTGTACGCCGGCCCCATCGGCTCGGAGTACATGCACATCACCGATACCGATCAGAAGCGCTGGATCCAGGAGCGGTTGGAGGCCAATCGGGCGCAGGCCGACCTGCCGGCCGAGCGCCGCAAGGGCATCCTGGAACGGCTTACCGCTGCGGAGGGGATCGAGAAATACCTCCACTCCAAGTATGTGGGCCAGAAGCGCTTCTCGCTGGAGGGCGGTGAGTCGCTCATCCCGATGCTGGACGACCTGATCCAGGACGCCGGCAGGCAGGGGGTTCGCGAGGTGGTTCTGGGCATGGCCCACCGCGGCCGCCTGAACGTGCTGATCAATATCATGGGCAAATCGCCCAAGGACCTGTTCGCCGAGTTCGAAGGCAAGAAGCCGTCGGAGATCAATGGCTCCGGCGATGTGAAATACCACATGGGCTTTTCCAGCGACATCCAGACCCCGGGCGGGGCACTGCATGTGGCCATGGCCTTCAACCCCTCTCACCTGGAGATCGTCAACCCCGTGGTGGAGGGCTCGGCCCGGGCGCGGATGCATCGCCGTCGCGATCACGTGGGGGCCGAAGTCCTGCCGGTGCTGATCCACGGCGATGCCGCCTTCGCCGGGCAGGGTGTGGTCATGGAGACCTTCCAGCTCTCCCAGGCGCGCGGTTTCTACACCGGCGGCACCGTGCACATTGTCATCAACAACCAGATCGGCTTCACCACCTCCAACCCGCTGGACACCCGCTCCACGGTCTACTGCACCGAGGTGGCGAAGATGATCCAGGCGCCGATCTTCCATGTGAACGGCGACGACCCGGACGCGGTGGCCTTCGTCACCCAGCTGGCCCTGGACTACCGCCAAGCCTTCAATCGCGACGTGGTCATCGACATGGTCTGTTTCCGGCGGCACGGCCACAATGAGGCGGATGAGCCCTCAGCCACCCAGCCGGTGATGTACCAGAAGATCAAGCAGCACCCGACCACCCGGCAGCTCTATGCCGAGCGCCTGGAGGGCGAGGGGGTGCTTTCCGCCGATGAGGCCAAGGACTACACCCAGGCCTACCGCGACAAGCTGGACGCCGGAGAGGTGGTGGCGCGCGGCCTTCTCAGCGGGGTGCGCAACGACTATGCCGTGGACTGGAGCCCCTACATCGGCACCCAGTGGCACGAGGCGGTGGACACCTCGCTACCGCTGGACGACTTGCGGGAGCTTCAGGGGCTGCTGGAGAAGCTCCCCGAGGGCTTCCAGCTCAACAACCGTGTCGGCGCCATCATGGAGAATCGGCGCAAGATGGCTGCCGGGGCGCTGCCCCTGGACTGGGGCTTTGCGGAGACCATGGCCTATGCCAGCCTGCTGCGTGACGGCCACAAGGTCCGGCTGGTGGGGCAGGACTCCGGTCGGGGGACCTTCTTCCACCGTCACGCCGTGTTGCACAACGCCAAGGATGGGTCCAGCTTCATCCCGCTGAAGGACGTGACCACCGACCCGAACGATTTTGTGGTCATCGACTCGCTGCTCTCCGAAGAGGCGGTGATGGGCTTCGAGTACGGCTACGCCACCGCCGATCCCAACACCATGGTGATCTGGGAGGGGCAGTTTGGTGACTTCGCCAACGGTGCACAGGTGGTGATCGACCAGTTCATCAGCTCCGGTGAGTCCAAGTGGGGGCGCCTGTGCGGGCTCACCCTCTACCTGCCGCACGGCTACGAGGGCCAGGGGCCCGAGCACTCCTCGGCGCGCCTGGAGCGTTACCTGCAGCTGTGTGCCGAGCACAACATGCAGGTGGTGGTGCCCTCTACCCCGGCGCAGTTCTTCCACATGATCCGGCGCCAGATGATACGCCCCTACCGCAAGCCGCTGGTGGTCATGACGCCGAAGAGTCTGCTGCGCCACAAGCTCTCCACCTCCTCGCTGGAGGACCTCTCCGAGGGGCAATTCCAGCCGGTGATCGATGATCCGGACGGCGTCACGGCCAGCAAGGTAAAACGGGTCGTCCTCTGTAGCGGGAAGGTCTTCTATGACCTGCTGGACGCCCGCCGCAAGGCCGAGCGCGACGATGTCGCCATCGTGCGCGTGGAGCAGCTCTACCCCTTCCCGGAGGATGCCCTGGCCGGCCTGCTGCGTGACCGCTACGGCAAGGCCAAGGAGGTGGTCTGGTGTCAGGAGGAGCCCAAGAACCAGGGTGCGTGGTATTCCAGCAACCACCACTTCCGCGCCTGCATGAAGGGCACCCAGTCCCTGGGCTACGCGGGCCGCACGGCCTCCGCCTCGCCGGCGGTGGGTTCGGCGAAGGTCCACCACGAGCAGCAGCGCGGGCTCGTGGATCAGGCGCTCAACCAGCCCCTGAGTCCGTAATCCGACCGTTTACCGGGCGGCCTCGTTGGTCGCCCGACCTGTTTCACCCGAACAAGCAGACACTAAAAAAAGTCTGAAGCGAGGAGTCGATGAGCATCGAAGTCAAAGTGCCGCCGTTGCCGGAGTCCGTTTCTGAAGCCACTGTGGTCGCCTGGCACAAGCAGCCGGGCGACGCTGTGTCCCGGGACGAGAACCTGGTGGACCTGGAGACCGACAAGGTCGTGCTCGAGGTGCCCGCCCCGGCCGATGGCGTGATGGGGGAGCGGTTCAAGAACGAAGGGGACACCGTCACCGCCGACGAGGTGCTGGGCAAGCTGGAGGAAGGGGCGGCCCCCGCCAAGGCTGAGTCCAAGCCGGCTGAAGCGGCCCCGGCGCCCAAGCAGGAGGCTGCCTCCGCCCCCGCGCCGAAGCCCGCCGAGGCGCCGGCGGCTGCCAGCGCCCCGGCCGAGGACCTGGCTGACCTGCCGCCGGCTGCCCGGCGCCTGGTCGAGGAGAACAACCTGGACCCGAAGCAGATCCCCGGCACCGGTCGGGCGGGCCGCATCACCAAGGAGGACGTGGTCCGCTTCATGAAGGGCGAGACCCAGCCGGTCCAGCAGCCCGCTGCGGGGCAGCCGGCTGCCGCGGCCGCCCCGCAGGTCTCCGCCGATGCCGCCGACCGGCCGGAGAAGCGGGTGCCCATGACCCGGCTGCGCCAGCGGATCGCCGAGCGCCTGGTCGAGGCCCAGCAGACCGCCGCCATGCTCACCACCTTTAATGAGGTGAACATGCAGCCGGTGATGAACACCCGGGGGCAGTATAAGGACAAGTTTGAGAAGACCCACGGCATCAAGCTGGGCTTCATGTCCTTCTTTGTGAAGGCCGCGGTCGAGGCCCTCCAGCGCTTCCCCGCCGTCAATGCCTCCATTGACGGCAAGGACATCATGTACCACGGCTATTACGATGTGGGCATCGCCGTCTCCTCGCCCCGTGGCCTGGTGGTGCCGGTGCTGCGTGACGCCGACCAGATGAGCTTTGCCGAGATCGAGGCCAAGATCGCCGAATTTGGCCAGAAGGCGCGCGAGGGCAAGCTCTCCATGGAGGAGTTGACCGGTGGCACCTTCACCATCACCAACGGCGGCATCTTCGGCTCGCTGCTCTCCACCCCCATTCTCAATCCGCCGCAGAGCGGCATCCTGGGTATGCACAAGATCCAGGAGCGGCCCATGGCCGAGAATGGGCAGGTGGTGATCCGGCCGATGATGTACCTCGCCCACTCCTACGATCACCGGATCATCGACGGCCGCGAGGCGGTGCAGTTCCTGGTGACCATCAAGGAGTGCCTGGAGGATCCGACCCGGCTGTTGCTGGAAGTCTGAGCCCTGCGGTTTGAACGCCTTTAGCCATCAATGGAGAGGACAACATGGCGAATAGTTACGACGTGATCGTCATCGGTGCCGGTCCCGCCGGCTACGTGGCGGCCATCCGCTGCGCTCAGCTCGGGATGACCACCGCTGTGATCGACGAATTCCGCTACAAGGACGGCAAGCCGCAGCCGGGGGGGACCTGCCTGAACGTGGGTTGTATCCCGTCCAAGGCCCTGCTCGATTCCTCCGAGCACTATCATAAGGCGAAGGACGGTGGATTGTCGGTCCATGGCATCACCGCCAAGGACGTCAGCATCGACGTCAAGAAGATGATCGCCCGCAAGGACAAGGTGGTGAAGGACCTGACCGGCGGTATCCATCAGCTGCTCAAGGCCAACAAGATCGACTTCAAGACCGGCCACGGCAAGTTGATCTCCAACAGCACCGTGGAGTTCACCCCCCACGAGGGCAAGGCCGAGGAGCTGAAGGGCGAGTACATCATCCTGGCCACCGGCTCCAAGCCTATCGACATCGGCGCCGCCCCGGCGGACGAAAAGGACATCCTCACCTCCAACGGAGCGCTGGACATGGAGGCCGTGCCCAAACGCCTGGGCGTGATCGGCGCCGGCGTCATCGGCCTGGAGATGGGCTCGGTCTGGAACCGTCTGGGCTCCAAGGTGGTGCTGCTGGAGGCGCAGGACGAGTTCCTGGCGCCGGTGGATCGCCAGGTTGCGCGCATGGCCCACAAGGCCTTCACCGACCAGGGCCTGGACATCCGCCTGGGTTGCCGCGTCACCGACACCAAGGTGGGCAAGCAGGTCTCTGTCCACTACGAGGACAAGGACGGCAAGCACACCCTGCAGGTGGACAAGCTGATTGTCTCGGTGGGCCGCCGGCCCAACACCGACGGGTTGGCGGCCGACGACGTCGACCTGCTGCTGGACGAGCGCGGCTTTGTGCACGTGGACGACGAGTGCCGGACCAATCTGCCCAACGTCTATGCCGTGGGTGACGTGGTGCGTGGCCCGATGTTGGCCCACAAGGGCTCCGAAGAGGGGGTGATGGTGGCCGAGTTGATCGCCGGCCACCCCGGGCATCTCAACTACGACACCATCCCCTGGGTCATCTACACCCATCCGGAGATCGCCTGGGTGGGCAAGACCGAGGCCCAGCTCAAGAGCGAGGGGGTGCCCTACAAGTCGGGCACCTTCAACTTCGCCGCCAACGGCCGTGCCCGTGCCATGGAGGAGTCCACCGGCATGGTCAAGATCATCTCCCATGCCGAGACCGATCGCATCCTCGGGGTGCACATGGTCGGGGCGGCCACCTCGGAGCTGATCGCCGAGGCGGTGGTGGCCATGGAGTTTGCCGGCTCTGCTGAGGACCTGGCGCGCATCTGCCATGCCCACCCGACGCTGTCGGAGTCGGTGCACGAAGCGGCGCTGGCGGTGTCGAAACAGGCCATTCACAAGGCCAACTGAGCCGCGGGCGGGCGCCTGCGGTGATCGGTCACCGCAGGGGTTGCCCCGGTGGTGTTGAAAGCCCCGGGCCGGGTTACGGCACCGGGGCTTTTTTCTGTGCGCTGGAAAGGGTGAAAAGAAAGGATTTCCAATCCAGCCGTTGTGCCAGTATTAAGCCCATCAATGCCGTTGTTGCCAAGGCTGCTCGCGGTCCTGTTATTCCCCTGAATTCAGTCTCTATCCTCATGATTTAACAGCGATTTGGGAAACGGCATTCGCGCAGGGTAGACTTGTAGCCCATTCAGCGGGAGGTGTCCCATGTCCACATTCCGAGCCTGGCGTGTTCACGAGAATGACGGGCGCATTGAAGGCGGCATTGAATCGCTGCCACTGCCCGCGCCTGAGGAGGGAGAGGTGGTGATCCGCGCCGAGTGGTCGGGCATCAACTACAAGGATGCCCTGGGTGCCACCGGCCGCGGCAAGATCCTCCGTCGTCTCCCGCTCACCGCCGGCATCGACGTGGCCGGTACCGTGGAAGAGAGCCGGCATCCCGATTGGCAGCCGGGCCAGCGGGTGCTGGTCAATGGCTGCGGCCTGGGCGAGAACCACGACGGCGGCTTCGCCGAATACGTCTGCGTGCCCGGGCACTGGGTGGTGGCCCTGCCGGAGGGGCTGAGCACCCGCGAGGCGATGATTCTGGGCACCGCCGGCTTCACTGCCGCCCTGGCCCTGACCCGCATGGAGACGCTGGGCCAGACGCCGGAGCAGGGCCCGGTAGTGGTCACCGGCGCCAGCGGCGGGGTGGGCAATTTCGCCGTCCAGTGCTTGAATCGCGCCGGTTACACCGTGCATGCCGTGAGCGGAAAGCCCGAGGCGGCCGAGTGGTTGCAGGGGCTGGGGGCCAGTGAGGTCAGCACCCCGGAGACGTTGGCCTTGGGCAGCCGGCCGCTGGAAAAGGCCCGCTGGGCCGGCGCCATCGACGCGGTGGGCGGCGAGCTGTTGGCCGGCGTCTGTCGCCACGTGGGCCTGTACGGCAACGTGGCGGCCATCGGGCTGGCGGGCGGTGCGGAGCTCCACACCACGGTGATGCCGCACATCCTGCGCGGCGTGAGCCTGCTCGGCATCAGCTCCGCCAACTGTCCGCAGGCACTCCGGCGGCAGGTGTGGGCCCGGTTGGGCGACGATCTGCGCCCGTCGCGCCTGGATGAAGTGGTGGACCGGGTCCTGCCCCTGGACCGGCTGGCTGGCGGGTTTGACGACCTGCTTGAGCGCCGGGTCCGTGGCCGGATCCTGGTGGAACTGTAACAAACGAACGGGGCCGGTCCGCGGTCCCGGCCCAGTGCACTGACGTGCCAGGAGGAAATACCATGAGCATGACAACCCCCGGCGCGCGCTTCCGCGCCGCCCTGGAGGCCAACCGGCCGTTGCCGATCGTCGGCACCATCAACGCCTATACCGCTATGATGGCGGAGCGGGTGGGGCACCAGGCGATCTA
This sequence comes from Alkalilimnicola ehrlichii MLHE-1, assembly GCF_000014785.1. Lineage (NCBI taxonomy): Bacteria > Pseudomonadati > Pseudomonadota > Gammaproteobacteria > Chromatiales > Ectothiorhodospiraceae > Alkalilimnicola > Alkalilimnicola ehrlichii. Next base: position 2,954,820 of record NC_008340.1, on the reverse strand, counting down.
CCTCTCCGGTGGCGGGGTGGCCAATGCCTCCTACGGCCTGCCGGATCTGGGGATCACCACCATGAACGATGTGGTGGAGGACGCCCACCGTATCTGCGGGGCCACGGACCTGCCGCTGCTGGTCGATATCGACACCGGTTGGGGTGGGGCCTTCAATATCGAGCGCACGGTCAAGGAGATGCAGCGGGCCGGGGTGGCTGCTGTGCACCTGGAGGATCAGGTGGCGCAGAAGCGCTGCGGGCACCGGCCAAACAAGGCCATCGTCTCCCAGCAGGAGATGGTGGACCGGATCAAGGCGGCCGCCGACGCCCGTATCGACCCCGACTTTTACCTGATCGCCCGTACCGATGCCTTTCAGATGGAGGGGCTGGACGCCGCTATCGAGCGGGCCGCGGCCTGTATCGAGGCCGGTGCCGACGCCATCTTCGCCGAGGCGGTGCACACCCTGGACGACTATCGCGCCTTCTGCGAGCGGGTGGATGCACCGATCCTGGCGAACATCACCGAGTTCGGGGCCACCCCGTTGTTCAGTCAGCAGGAGCTGGCCGAGGTGGGCTGCCGGATGGTGCTCTATCCGCTGTCGGCCTTCCGCGCGATGAATGCCGCGGCCCTGAAGGTCTATCAGGATATTCACGAGAAGGGCCACCAGCGGGATGTGGTGGAGCTGATGCAGACCCGCGATGAGCTCTACGACTTCCTGAACTACCACGACTTCGAGCAGAAGTTGGACGCGCTGTTCGAGCAGGACAAATAAGGCGCGCTGGGGCTTGCGGCGGGGCGCCGGCCTTCGGACGGCCGGGATTCCCGTCGCGGGGACGCTGCGAGTACGTCCCTGTAAGCTCGTCGCCGGCCGTCCATGGCCGGCGACGCCCCGCGACGGGAATCCCGGCCGCCCGAAGGCCGGCTCCGGGGCTGCTTTACCCGCTTTCACAATTGTCAAACCGCACGAGGGAGAGACCTATGAGCGATAAGAAACTGGGCGGTGCCGGCCTGCGCGGCCAGTCCGCTGGCCAGACCGCGCTGTGTACCGTGGGCAAGGGCTCCGGCCTGACCTACCGCGGCTACGATGTCCGCGAACTGGCCGAAGGCGCCACCTTCGAAGAGGTGGCCTACCTGCTGTTGAAGGGTGATCTGCCCACCAAGGCGGAGCTTGCGGCTTACACCGAGAAACTGAAGGGCATGCGCGATCTGCCCGATGCGCTGAAGGCCGTGCTCGAGCAGATCCCGGCCGACGCCCACCCCATGGACGTAATGCGCACCGGCGCCTCCATGCTGGGTAACCTGGAGACCGAGCAGAGCTTCGATGAGCAGCAGGAGGCCACCGACCGCCTGCTGGCCGTGCTGCCCGGGATCATCACCTACTGGTACCGCTACAGCCACGACGGCGTGCGCATCGACACGGCCACCGACGATGACTCCATCGGTGCGCATTTCCTGCACCTGCTGCGGGACGAGAAGCCCAACAGCCTGCACGAGAAGGTGATGCACGCCTCGCTGATCCTCTATGCGGAGCACGAGTTCAACGCCTCCACCTTCACCGCCCGGGTCTGCGCCTCCACCCTGTCCGACATCCACTCCTGCGTCACCGGCGCCATCGGCTCCCTGCGCGGCCCGCTGCATGGCGGCGCCAACGAGGCGGCCATGGCCATGATCGAGCAGTGGAACAGCCCGGACGAGGCCGAGCGCGAGCTCAAGGGCATGCTCGAGCGCAAGGAGAAGGTGATGGGCTTCGGCCACGCCATCTACCGCGTCTCCGACCCTCGCAACGAGATCATCAAGGCCTGGTCCAAGAAGCTGGCCGACGAGGTGGGCGACACCGTGCTCTACCCGGTCTCCGAGCGGGTGGAGCAGGTGATGTGGGACGAGAAGAAGCTCTTCCCCAACGCCGATTTCTACCACGCCTCCGCCTACCACTTCATGGGCATCCCCACCAAGCTGTTCACCCCCATCTTCGTGATGTCGCGGGTCACCGGCTGGTGTGCCCACGTTTTCGAGCAGCGGGCCAACAACCGCATCATCCGCCCGAGCGCGGACTACACCGGCCCCGAGGAGCGGCCCTTCACCCCCATCGATCAACGGGGCTGAAGGAGGCCTACTGGTGGTGCCCCTCAGGAAGTGCCCGTTTCGGGCCTCGCTGAGACTGGAGGGGGCACCCCGGCTGGCCGAGCTGTGGGTTCGACGGATTCGGTGGAAGACCGTAGGCGACAGGGATGTCGCCTTCGAGCCTACAGGGATGTATTCACGGCGTGTCTTCCAGCGAATCCGTCGAACCCACAGCCCCGACTCCTAACGCCTGGTGTGGGTACAGACAGAGACCAAAAGCCTCCCGGAACGACGGGATGGCAACGAGGGCGACCGGCCGACACGCAACCGTGTGCAAGGCCGAAGAGTCACCCCGTCACCCGACCCTGAAACACCGACTCGACGGAAAGCAGACGCCATGAACACGAAATACCGTAAAAACCTGCCCGGCACCGATCTCGATTATTTCGACGTGCGCGCCGCCGTCGAGGACATCCAGCCGGGCGCCTACGACAAACTGCCCTTCACCTCCCGCGTGCTGGCCGAAAACCTGGTCCGCCGCTGCGAGCCCGAACGGCTCACCGATTCGCTGAAGCAGATCATCGAGCGCAAGCGCGACCTGGACTTCCCCTGGTACCCGGCGCGGGTGGTCTGCCACGACATCCTCGGCCAGACCGCCTTCGTCGACCTGGCCGGCCTGCGCGACGCCATCGCCGAACGGGGCGGTGACCCGGCCAAGGTCAACCCGGTGGTGCCCACCCAGCTCATTGTCGACCACTCCCTGGCGGTGGAGCACGCCGGCTTCGAGAAGGACGCCTTCGAGAAGAACCGCGCCATCGAGGAGCGCCGCAACGAGGACCGCTTCCACTTCATCAACTGGACCAAGAAGGCGTTCGAGAACGTGGACGTCATCCCCCCGGGCAACGGCATCATGCACCAGATCAACCTGGAGCGGATGTCCCCCGTGGTGCACAGCGTGGACGGGGTGGCCTTCCCCGACACCCTGGTGGGGACCGACAGCCACACCCCCCACGTGGACGCCCTGGGTGTGATCGCCATCGGCGTCGGCGGCCTGGAGGCGGAGAGCGTCATGCTGGGCCGGCCCAGCTACATGCGCCTGCCCGACATCATCGGCGTGGAGCTCACCGGCAAGCCGGCACCGGGCATCACCTGCACCGACATCGTACTGGCCCTCACCGAGTTCCTGCGCAAAGAGCGGGTGGTCTCCGCCTACCTGGAGTTCTACGGCGAGGGGGCCGAGGCCCTGAGCGTGGGCGACCGCGCCACCATCTCCAACATGACCCCGGAATTCGGCGCCACCGCCGCCATGTTCCACATCGACCAGCAGACCCTGGACTACCTGACCCTCACCGGCCGCGAGCCGGAGCAGGTGGACCTGGTGGAGAAGTACGCCAGGACCGCCGGCCTCTGGGGCGATGACCTGAAGGGCGCCGAGTACGAGCGGGTGCTGACCTTCGACCTGTCCACCGTGGTGCGTAACATGGCCGGCCCCTCCAACCCCCACAAGCGGGTGGCCACCACTGATCTTGCCAAGGCTGGCATCGCCGGTGAGGTGGAGCAGCGGGACGACGGCCTGATGCCCGATGGAGCGGTAATCATTGCCGCCATCACCAGCTGCACCAACACCAGCAACCCGCGCAATGTCATCGCCGCCGGCCTGCTGGCCCAGAAGGCCAACGAACTGGGCATGACCCGCAAGCCCTGGGTGAAGACCTCCCTGGCCCCCGGCTCCAAGGCGGTGCAGTACTACCTGGAGGACGCCGGCCTGCTGCCCGAGTTGGAAAAACTCGGCTTCGGCATCGTGGCCTTCGCCTGCACCACCTGCAACGGCATGAGCGGCGCCCTGGACCCGAAGATCCAGCAGGAGATCATCGACCGGGACCTCTACTCCACCGCCGTGCTCTCCGGCAACCGCAACTTCGACGGCCGCATCCACCCCTACGCCAAGCAGGCCTTCCTGGCCTCGCCGGCCCTGGTGGTGGCCTACGCCATCGCCGGCACCGTCCGCTTCGACATCGAGAAGGACGCCCTGGGCACCGACAAGGATGGCAACCCGGTCACCCTGAAGGACCTCTGGCCCTCCGATGAGGAGATCGACCGCATCGTGGCCGAGCACGTGAAGCCGGACCACTTCCGCAAGGTCTACATCCCCATGTTCGAGAAGAAGGTGGAGAAGGCCGAGCAGGTGAGCCCGCTCTACGACTGGCGGCCCCAGAGCACCTACATCCGCCGGCCCCCCTACTGGGAGGGCGCCCTGGCCGCCGAGCGCACCCTCAAGGGCATGCGGCCGCTGGCGATCCTGCCGGACAACATCACCACCGACCACCTCTCCCCCTCCAACGCCATCATGCCGGACAGCGCCGCCGGGGAGTACCTGGCCAAGATGGGCCTGCCGGAGGAGGACTTCAACTCCTACGCCACCCACCGGGGCGACCACCTGACCGCCCAGCGGGCCACCCTGGCCAACCCCAAGCTGTTCAACGAGATGGTGCGGGACGAGAACGGCGAGGTGAAGCAGGGCTCCCTGGCCCGGCTGGAGCCGGAGGGCAAGGTGATGCGCATGTGGGACGTGATCGAGACCTACATGGAGCGCAAGCAGCCGTTGATCATCGTTGCCGGCGCCGACTACGGTCAGGGCTCCTCCCGGGACTGGGCCGCCAAGGGCGTACGCCTGGCCGGGGTGGAGGCCATCGTGGCCGAGGGCTTCGAGCGCATCCACCGCACCAACCTGGTGGGTATGGGCGTGCTGCCACTGCAGTTCCAGGAAGGTACCACGCGCAAGACCCTGGGCCTGGACGGCACCGAGACCTATGACGTGGAGGGCGATCTGGCCCCCGGCGCCACCGTCACCCTGATCGTCAATCGCCGGGACGGCGGCCGCGAGGAAGTCCCGGTGATCTGCCGGCTGGATACCGCCGAGGAGGTCTCCATCTACGAGGCCGGCGGTGTGCTCCAGCGCTTCGCTCAGGACTTCCTGGAGGCGGAGGCCGAGGAGCAGCAGGGCCGCCGCGCCTGAGCGCTGCCTCGTTGGGCTCTCCCGCACCCGGCAGCGGTGCGGGAGAGTGCCGCGTCCGCCATCCCATTCACCGGCGCCCCGCCTACGGACGGGGCGCTCATGCATCAGGACGAGACAGGCCCATGGCACACACCCCACAAATCCGCATCCCCGCCACCTACATGCGCGGCGGTACCAGCAAGGGCGTCTTTTTCCGCCTGGATGATCTGCCCGAGGCGGCCCAGCAGCCGGGCGAGGCCCGGGACAAACTGCTGCTCCGGGTCATCGGCAGCCCCGACCCCTACGGCAAGCACACCGACGGCATGGGCGGGGCCACCTCCAGCACCAGCAAGACGGTGATCCTCTCCAGGAGCGACAGCCCCGACCACGACGTGGACTACCTCTTCGGCCAGGTGGCCATCGACAAGCCCTTCGTGGACTGGAGCGGCAACTGCGGCAACCTCTCCGCCGCCGTCGGCCCCTTCGCGGTCAGCAACGGCCTGGTGGACCCGGCCCGCATCCCCGAGAACGGCGAGGTGGCCGTGCGCATCTGGCAGGCCAACATCGGGAAGACCATCGTCGCCCGGGTGCCCATCACCAACGGCCAGGTGCAGGAGACCGGCGACTTCGAACTGGACGGGGTCACCTTCCCCGCCGCCGAGGTGCCGGTGGCCTTCATGGACCCAGCGGACGGGGGCGGCGCCATCTTCCCCACCGGCAACCGGGTGGACGACCTGAAGGTGCCCGGGGTGGGGACGCTGAAGGCCACCCTCATCAACGCCGGCATCCCCACGGTCTTCGTTAACGCGGACGAGATCGGCTACACCGGCACCGAGCTGCAGGAGGCCATCAACGGCGACCCCAAGGCGCTGGAGATGTTCGAGACCATCCGCGCCCACGGGGCGGTGAAGATGGGGCTCATCACTGACCCGGCCGAGGCGGCCGACCGCCAGCACACGCCGAAGGTGGCCTTCGTGGCCCCGCCGGCCAGCTACACCGCCTCCAGCGGCAAGGCCGTGCAAGCGGAGGACATCGACCTGCTGGTGCGCGCCCTCTCCATGGGCAAGCTCCACCACGCCATGATGGGCACCGCCGCCGTGGCCATCGGCACCGCCGCCGCCATCCCCGGCACCCTGGTTAACGAGGCGGCCGGTGGCGGCGATCGCAACTCGGTCCACTTCGGCCACCCCTCCGGCACCCTGCGGGTCGGTGCGGAGGCCACCCAGGAAAACGGCGAGTGGACGGTGAAGCAGGCGATCATGAGCCGTAGCGCGCGGGTGCTCATGGAAGGCTGGGTCCGGGTACCCGGCGATAGCTTCTAAGCACCCATAGCTTGTCTTTTTTTTCGGTCGGCTTTCGGATGGGTGGGTGTTCCGGCTCGGGATTTGCCGGTAGGGATACGCCGTAAATACTTGCAAGCTACGCAGTCCTGC